>JBLHMK010000118.1:0-7442 GCA_047621945.1 Flavobacteriaceae bacterium | reverse complement strand
CCAATTATTGCAGTGGTAAGTCTAGCCGAAAATAGTTTAAATGAAATTCTCATTAAAGCTTCCAAAGAAATTACTTATCGAGTTGATTCTATTCAAGTAAAGGTAGATCATCAAGGCAATTTCCATCGTAACTCTGGAATGGGGGCTAACACGAACAGTTTTGGAAGCATTAAACCAGATTCCATAAACTACTATTATAAATTAGACCTAAACACTCTCGATGTAGAACAGGTGTTTAAAGCATCTAGAATTAACTAATCTTCATCTACCCACCCTTTGCATCTTTCCACTGCCTTCAACCAACCTTTATAATATTTCTCTCTGGTAGCAGCTTCCATATCAACATTAAACTGCTTATCAATTTGCCAATTTTCTGCAATTTCTTCTTGCTTATAAAAACCTACTGCCATCCCCGCTAGGTAAGCAGCACCTAAAGCGGTAGTTTCTATAACTTTTGGCCGTTCAACTGGCGTGTTTAAAATATCCGCTTGGAATTGCATAAGCAAATTATTTGCGCAAGCGCCACCATCTACTCGAAGCTTGTCTAGCTTAATTCCTGAATCTTTTTCCATGGTATTTAATACATCCTTAGTTTGATACGCCAAAGACTCTAAGGTTGCCCGAATAAAATGCTTATTAGTTGTTCGTCGAGTTAAGCCAAAAACCGCTCCACGAGCATACATGTCCCAATATGGAGCCCCTAGGCCAGCAAACGCAGGAACAACATAAACGCCATCACTATCTTCTGTTTCGGTAGCCATCGTTTCGCTATCCGCAGCAGTTTCAATCAAGCCTAAGCCATCTCTCAACCATTGAATAGCAGCCCCTGCTATAAATACACTTCCTTCAAGCGCGTAATTTACTTTTCCATCAATTCCCCAAGCTATTGTAGTCAATAATCCGGAAGGAGAGTCTACTTTCTCATTGCCCGTATTCATGAGCATAAAACATCCAGTACCATAGGTGTTCTTCGCCATTCCTTGATCAAAACAAGCTTGACCAAACAAAGCTGCTTGCTGATCGCCAGCAATGCCCGCGATAGGAATTTCTCCCCCGAACAAATCAGGGCTTGTATGTCCATATACCTCAGAAGAGTTTCTAACTTCGGGCAACATGGCCTTGGGTATATTCATCTCTTCTAACATTTTATCATCCCACTTTAAGCTATTGATATCAAACAACATGGTTCGCGAGGCATTAGAATAATCCGTGGCATGAACTTGTCCTCCGGTGAGTTTATAAAGCAACCAGCTATCAACTGTTCCAAACAGCAACCCACCCTTTTCGGCTTTTTCTCTAGCACCTTCTACATTGTCGAGTATCCAAGCAATCTTTGTTCCGGAGAAATAAGCATCGATAACCAATCCCGTGGTTTTTCTAACATATTCTTGGAGACCTCTACTCTTTAACTCTTCGCAAAACTTAGCTGTTCTTCTATCTTGCCAAACGATAGCATTATAGATGGCTTCACCCGTGCTTTTATCCCAAATAATAGTTGTCTCCCTTTGATTGGTGATACCAATTGCAGCAATCTCTTCAGGCTTTGCATCTGCGTAAAGCATGGCATTCTTTGCAGTTTCTAATTGTGTTCGCCAAATTTCATTTGGATCGTGTTCTACCCAGGCAGATTCAGGAAATATCTGTCTAAATTCCTTTTGCGCACTATACTTTATACTACCATAACTATCAAATAGTATAGCCTTCGAGCTTGTAGTTCCTTGATCTAAAGCAAGCACATATTTTTTCATAGGGATAGATTTAGTTTTACATTCCTTTTTAAGCTAATACTTAAAGATTTAAAAATAAGCAAAGGATAGCACTTTATTAAACAATGTCTAACGAGTTTTCATTCTTGATAATAATATACTATTTTTGTACATTGATAATTTAAAATCTCAAAAGATGAAAAGAATTTTATTTTTGTTCGCCGCCGCTAGCTTTATGTTTGCGTGCGATACCACTGTAGGTGATTTAGTTGATAAATTTAATACTAATGAAACTAAAGAAACTATTGTTACCGAAGAAGTAAATATGGTTGAATCTGTAGCTAACGGAGAACGCTCTACAACGAATAACCAATTGTATAATGACTTGATGCAACCTACCGCTAGTGGTGTATTTAGAGGTGTTCATTTTGACATGTCGAAAGATGAAGTTTATGATACTGAATCCGTAAGAAGTACTGTAGATGTTTATAAAGATGAAACGGATGAAGAGTTAATCGTAACCACTGATATGGGAAAAGAAATTCTTGATTTTGGAGATATTACTTACCGTTTTGACGAGCAAGGCTTATACAGCATCAAGGTTGAAACTTATGCGATCACTCTTGAAGGATCAACAGAAGTTTGCAATATGATCATTGAGAGTTATACTGAAAAATATGGCGCTCCCACTTGGGCGGAAGATGGTTATAATGAATTTACTGCGACAGATGAGGCTACTGGCCATGAATATTCAATAGCAATTAAAAATATTGACGACGTAGAAGATAGCTACGGCATGTATATCTATTTCGACTTATTATAAGAAATTTTATAAAAAGAAAAGCCCCATCAAGCAAATAGCTAGATGGGGCTTTTCTTTTCTAATTCAATTAGTTCTAGGCTCTTGGATTCAATGTAATACTAAAGATATTGAATGAATTCATTTCTCTATTGTAGTAGAATTTATCCAAGGCTTCATACATATTTCTAGCACTAAAATAAGAGGTGTGTAATTCTGAAGCCCCCACTTTTCTCCATTGAACCGTGTAGGTGCTTTCACTTTTGTGCTGAGTAGAGACATACTCTAACATCTTTTCCAAAGCCTCAACTTTATCAATTGCTTTTGTGGTATGATACAAGAAAGACTGCTCATGACGAGGACTGATAGTAATTAAATCTAGCCTGGTCACTCCTTCAAGTGCTGAAAAATCAAACACCACATGACTTGCCTCAAGCCCTAATTTATCTGCAATTTCTTTCTGAAGTTGCGCTATTTTAATGTTCAAATCTGCCATAGTCTTACACTTTCTTTGAGATACTATCTACGATTCCGTATTCTAGTGATTCATTGGCATCCATCCAAAAATCCCTATCGAAATCTTTCATGATCGTATCGAAGCTTTTATTGCAAGAATCAGCCAACATTGTAGCCAATATTTCTTTAGTTTTTTGCATTTGCTTTGCCGTGATTTCTAAATCACTAGCTTGACCGTATGCTCCACCGATGCTTGGTTGGTGAATCATTACTCTACCATAACTCCACATTTCTCTCTTACCTTTTTCACCTTGCGATAATAACATAGCACCCATAGATGCACACATTCCCATACAAACTGTTTTTATAGGCGATGAGATCATCTTCATCGCATCTATTATTACCAAACCTGATGTTACCACTCCGCCCGGACTATTGATGTAAAAGGTGATTTCTTTACCTGGGTCTGTTGCTTCTAGGTAAAGTAAGCGATTAACTACTTGTTTAGCAGATTCGTCGTGTACAGCACCCCATAAGAACACCTTGCGTTGTTCCATGAATTTAGCGTCAAACTTGTTTCCAAATTTTTCTATGATCTCTTCAATATTGAAATTATTCTCCATTTATTTGTATTTATTTAGGTCTGTAAAGATATAAAGTCTTCCTTTATAAGTAGGTGATATTTAAATTAAGATGTTTTTAAAACAAGATTAGATTTGTTTGGGTTCAAAAGGGATATCAAAAAAGAAAAATATTTTATTTCATGGCGTGATAACAAGGTAAAACTTACCATTCACCATGAGAATAGAAAAGACAGCAGAGTTTCCCTTACAAAATCGGGGGTCAACATTCGCTTGCCTATCCTTTTGCCAGAATTTGAGAAAAAGAGGCTGGTAGATAAATTCATTTCATGGGCCAAGGCACGTTTAGAGGAAAAGCCTCATTTTCACTATGATAAGTATAAGAAATACAAGCATGGTGACCAGGTAAATATCTACGACCACAGCTATACCATACACCTCACCGCAAGCAAAAACGGGAAAAAAAAGGGGACTATGCTCAGGGATGTAATCATGCTTTCCGTAGCTTCTCAAGAAGATCAAGAAGTTTATGATAAGACGGTCAGTCAAATGATTTATAAACTTATAGCTAGAAAATACAAAGCTATTCTTTGGGATTGGTTATGCAGGCTCAATGAGGCGCATCAATTTGGGACTCTGCATAGTATGAGAATGAAAAACAACAGTACCAATTGGGGGAGCTGTAGTAATAAAGGAAACATTAACATCTCCGTTCGACTGCTATTAGCACCCAAAGATGTTGTTGAATATGTACTCATTCACGAATTGGCTCATTTACAGCAGCAAAATCATAGTGCAAAATATTGGACTATTGTTGAGCAAGCATGTCCAGACTACTTGGTTCATGAAAAATGGCTTAAGACTAACGCTAAAAATTGTGTGATTTAGGTAGTCAAAGAAATTTATTTACTAGCTTTGTGTTCTCTAACTATCCTTTCACTTATGAAAAATTTAATCTTTCTTTTCCTTGCATCAATACTTCTATTAGCTTGTAATGACAAGAGTGCTCCTCAGGATACTGAAACCAACAAATTCTATGCTGATTATGTGGCCATTTATGCTGCCTATGATTCTGTGGGAAACGAAGGAACCTTGAAATCATTGAACTCCTATTTAGACGAGTTTCCTGATCGTTACGAGGCGTACATATTTAAAGCTTATATATTAGGGAAAATGGGTGATACTTCTGAAGCCTATAAGTTTTTTGACATTGCAAGAGAGATGGATAGCTTGGCAATTGCAAGCTATGAATACCAAGCGGCATTCATGCTTTACGATACCACCCAAAATGAAGCTACTGCCGCATTGATAGAGCAAGGTTTAAGTATCAATGACAGTAGTGGTCTATTGTGGAATCACCATGCTTGGCTAAACTTGTTAGAAGGAAATTATGAAAACGGCCTGAGCGATGTAAGCAAGGGTGTTCAAGTTCAGCCCAAAACAAAGGATCTCTACCGCACCGGTTTTTTGCTTTCTACTTTACTTCAAGAAGATAGTTCAAAAACATTTTATGCAGAACGAATATCTAAATTGGGTATTGGACAACCAGATAGTTTAGAGCAAATGCTTAATAATTCTGGAGCATTCGAAGTTTTAAAATCTTTGTTATAATGCAAACTCCGCTTATCAAAACACTTATTTGGGTTTTAGTTGCAATAATTGCTAGTGTAGCTATTCAAATTCCTATGCTATGGCATGGTGACTATGCATTTCTATATCCTAATCTACTAATCGTGTTTATTAGCATAATGAGTATCCGTAATAGTTTTGAGTTTTACAACATTGGGTTTCATCGCAACAAATGGTCTAGATATTTTTTGTTTGTGTTAAACATCTTTATTTTCCTCTATATTCTTAACCGATTAGAGATTGTAATGGGGGTTATTGATAGTATGGATGTTAAAAATCTTATAAGTAGTTCAACAATTACTTTTAATGAAACCGTTGATGTATTGAAATATGTCAATAAAGAATATTTATTTTTTAGTATAGCTAGCTTTGTCGGTCTAGCTATTTATAACCTTAGACTATTGGGTTCTTTTTGGAAGCTTACAACTTCTTTAAAAAGAGAAAGAAAACTAACTTAGAATCAATATGGATAAATTTACAGCACTCCCTTATACCAGACCTGACATAAGCGCGGTTAAAGCAGATTTTAGAAAGCAAGTAGAGTTGCTAAAAAATGCAGCGACTTATGATAAGCAAAAAGAGGCTATTCAAGTAATTAACAAGATCAATGCCGATGTAGATACCGCATCAAATCTAGCTTACATCCGAAACTCTATTGATACTACGGATAAGTTTTACGATGGAGAGCGTACTTTTTTCGATGAAAACGGTCCTGAAATTAGTGACTTAAATTTCGAGTATTATACTGCATTAGAGGCATCAAAATTTAAAGACGAATTGATTCAAGAGTTTGGAGAACAGTTGTTTACCATTGCTAGTTATCGTGTTAATTCTTTTAGTAAAGATATCATTGAAGACCTTAAGGAAGAAAACAAATTGGGATCTACTTATTCTAAGTTGGTAGCTAGTGCTAAAATTCAGTTTGATGAGAAGGAGCTGAACTTAAGTCAACTTAGCCCTTATGCTCAGTCTAAAGATAGAACTGTGCGTAAAGCTGCTGCTGAAGCTAGATATAATTTTGTGTCTGAAAATTCCGAGCAATTCGATTCAATCTATGATAATGTGGTTAAACTTCGTCATAAAATGGCGACTAAAATGGGCTTAAAGAACTTTGTAGAGTTGGGATACCTTCGAATGCAACGTTCAGATTACACACCAGAAATGGTTGCCAATTATAGAGAGCAGGTCCTGAAACATATTGTTCCATTAGCGGTAAAGATTAGAAAGAAACAAGCCGAAAGACTGGGCTTAGAAAAACTGAAACACTACGATTTATCCTTGTTTTATAATACGGGTAATCCAAAACCAAAAGGTGATCCACAATGGATTGTAAACAATGGGGTTAAAATGTATCAAGAACTATCTACTGAAACCGGGGAGTTTTTTGATTTCATGACGAAATATGAACTCATGGATTTGGAAACGAAAAAAGGAAAAGATGTGGGTGGATACTGTACGTTTATTGCGAACTATGGTGCGCCATTTATCTTCTCCAATTTCAATGGAACGAGCGGAGATATTGATGTATTGACACATGAAGCAGGGCATGCTTTTCAAGTATATAGCAGTAAGCACCATAAGATTAATGAGTATTTCTGGCCAACCTATGAGTCGGCAGAAATTCATAGTATGAGTATGGAGTTTTTCACATGGCCTTGGATGGGCTTATTCTTCAAAGAGGATACAGAAAAGTACAAATATGAGCATCTATCAAGTGGGCTTCTTTTCTTACCTTATGGAGTAGCTGTTGATGAATTTCAACATGCAGTTTATG
This sequence comes from Flavobacteriaceae bacterium, assembly GCA_047621945.1. Classification (GTDB taxonomy): domain Bacteria; phylum Bacteroidota; class Bacteroidia; order Chitinophagales; family UBA8649; genus JAFMKE01. The sequence continues at coordinate 497 of JBLHMK010000118.1, read as the reverse complement.
AGAATCCTGACATGACTCCAGCGGAAAGAAAATCGACTTGGAGAACTATTGAAAAGAAATACATGCCGGATTTAGATTATGATGAGCATGAGTATTTAGAAAGTGGTGGAAGATGGCAATTACAATCGCACATTTATCAATCTCCTTTCTATTATATCGATTACACTTTGGCTCAAATCTGTGCTTATCAATACTGGATAAAAATGCAAGATGATTTCAAAGGAGCTTGGAAGGAATATCTAGGGCTTTGTCAAGCGGGAGGAAGTTTACCTTTCTTAAAACTAGTTGATCTTGCAGGTTTAAAGTCTCCATTTAGCGAAGGAACGCTAGAAGGTGTGGCTGCCAGCATCGAAGCATGGCTAGAAAAAGTAGATGACGCTACATTCTAAAATTAGAACTATTAAAAAAGCCCGACATGAAAATGTCGGGCTTTTTTGTTTTATGGACTAGGGGTTTAGTAAGCCTTACTTATCTCCAAACTTATAAGTTAAACCAAC
>JBLHMK010000117.1:0-7459 GCA_047621945.1 Flavobacteriaceae bacterium | reverse complement strand
AAATTGAGGTAAGTCTAGCCCTCCTAGCCAGGCATTAGGTAATTCGCTTCCATTCTCAAAAACTTGAATATCTTGATTAGGAAACAATTGAGCCTGCACATTATCGTAAGCAAAGCTTAGTACAAGTGCCAGTGATAATAGTTGAAATTGATATGAAGTCATTACTTTCAAATATACGTAAAAAGCAACGCACGGGTTTATAAAATTATTAGGTTTTTCTTTCTTTCTTGCGGGCTGCTGGAAAGAGCACATTGTTGAGGATTAATCGGTATCCTGGAGAATTAGGATGTAAATTTAAATCAGTTTTGGGGTCACCTACAAAGTGCTGATAGTCCTCTGGGTCATGCCCGCCATACCAACTCCACATTCCAAAGCCATAAGTACCATGGATATATTTGGCTTCATTTGCCGCCTTGTTTTCGCCTAGAATTAGCACATCGCTTTTGATAAAGTCTTTTTTAAATGCCGTAGTCTGCCCCATAAAACCTTTTACCGTTTTAGTATGATTTTGCGTCAGCATGGTTGGAATGGGGTCCCATTTAGCAGAGAAATCAAACAGGGTGAAATAGTCTAAGTTCTTAGCTACTTTTCTTCCGAAATTCGCATCAATGTTTGAATATTCATATTCGTAAGGACTCATACGTAAACTGAAATTTTCAAAGGCCAAAGTATTGGTGAAATCCAATTCGCCTTGAGCATTCGGACTTGGACCATCTCCATCGTACATGTGGTCGCAAATATCAGTTCCTTCAGCTGCCAAAGCAATATCATAACTATCTGTAGCAGAACACATAGCAAACATGAAACCTCCACCAGCCACAAATGCTTGCACTCGTTTACCAATGGCTAATTTCAATTGTGAAACTTTATCAAAGCCATATTTTCCGGCTATGCTTTCCAGTTCTTTAACTTGATTTTGATACCAAGCTTGAGATTTATAGGCATTCCAAAACTTACCATATTGCCCGGTAAAATCCTCATGATGCAAATGCAACCAATCGTATAATACCAATTCATCTTCCATGATCTCTGTGTCATAAATGACCTCGTAGGGTATCTCAGCATATGTTAATGCTAATGTTACAGCATCATCCCAGGGAGCTTTTGTTTTTGGGGAATACACGGCAATTTTAGGTGCTTTTTCTAGCTTAGCAATATCCATGTTTTCTTCTGGCTTTGCTATTTTAGAAAGGATGTTGGTGTATTTGGCGTCTGCAATAACTTCGTAACTCACTCCACGAATATTACATTCATCTTGAATTTGTTTGATATTTTTTACCGCGAAACTTCCTCCTCGATAATTAAGTAACCAATCAATTTCAACGCCTTCCGTTAATGCCCAATATGCGATACCATAAGCCTTCAAATGGTTTTTCTGATCGGCATCCATAGGTAGTAAGAGATAAGCTGCTTGAACTTGAACAGCTAGGATCACTATAGTAAGTAAGCAAACTACTTTCTTCATATATCAAATGTAACTCAAAATATATTCCAAATGAAATAGGGGGTGACTCTTCTTTAGTTAAGAAACGCTAATCCCTCAAACAAAAAAGGACCTAACTTAAGTTAGGTCCTTTTTATAATTGTTGATTGATTTAGAATGAATCTATCGTAGCATTAAATAGTGCACTTGGTCTAAGCGCTTTAGCTGCGAGTGATACATCGGGCATGTAGTAGCCGCCAATATCCATCTTCTTGCCTTGAGCTTCATTGAGTTCTTCGACTATTGCATTTTCATTTTTCTTTAATTCTTCCGCTAAAGGAGCAAATCTTTCAGCTAAATAAGCGTCCTCTTTTTGCTCGGCAAGGGCTTGTGCCCAATACATTGCTAAGTAAAAGTGACTGCCTCTATTATCTAATTCCATTACTTTTCTAGACGGAGATTTCCCACGGCTAAGTACCTTTTCAGTAGCTTGATCTAAAGCTTTACCTAAAATAGAAGCCTTTGGATTGCGATTAACTTCTGCAATGTGTTCGAAAGATTCAGCTAAAGCAAGAAATTCTCCTAAAGAATCCCATCTCAAGTGATTCTCTTTCATGAATTGATCAACGTGCTTTGGCGCAGATCCACCAGCGCCAGTTTCAAATAATCCGCCTCCTTGCATTAAAGGCACAATAGAAAGCATTTTCGCACTAGTTCCTACTTCAAGAATAGGAAACAAATCCGTGTTGTAATCTCTTAATACATTTCCAGTAACAGAGATTGTATCTAATCCGTCTTTAATTCTCTCTAAAGAGAAGCGAGTTGCTTCAACTGGAGATAAAATTCGGATATCTAATCCAGAAGTATCATGTGAAGGTAAGTATTTATCTACTTTATTGATTAATTCGGCATCGTGTGCTCTGTTCTTGTCTAACCAAAAAACAGCAGGAGTATTACTCAATCTTGCTCTTTTAACAGCAAGTTTAATCCAATCTTGGATAGGCGCATCTTTTGCTTGACACATTCTCCAAATATCTCCTTCTTCAACTTCATGTTCAATATAAACTTTTCCTGAGTCATCAACTATTTGAACTTTTCCAGCTGATGGAATTTCAAATGTTTTATCATGACTACCATACTCTTCAGCTTTTTGAGCCATTAATCCAACATTAGGTACAGAGCCCATGGTTGTTGGGTCGAAAGCGCCATGCTTCTTACAGAAATCTATAGTCTCTTGGTAAATTCCAGCATAACTACTGTCTGGAATAACTGCTTTAGTATCTTGTTGTTTGCCTTCTGCATTCCACATTTGACCAGAAGTTCTGATCATAGCAGGCATTGAAGCATCTATAATTACATCACTTGGTACGTGTAGGTTAGTAATGCCCTTGTCTGAATCAACCATAGCTAGGCTAGGGCGATTGGCATATACTGTTTTGATGTCTGCTAGAATTTCAGCTTTTTCTGCTGCTGGTAATGTTTCAATTTTCTCTATTAAATCACCAAACCCATTGTTGACGTTAACTTTCAGCGCTGCAATTGTATCTGAATGCTTTTCAAAAACATCTTTAAAAAAGAGTTTAACTGCATGGCCAAAAATAATCGGATCAGATATTTTCATCATGGTAGCTTTCATATGTAGTGAAAACAAAACACCTTGATTTTTAGCGTCTTCAATTTGTTCTGATAAAAAGGCAATCAAGGCTTTTTTGCTGAGTACTGAAGCATCTACTACTTCATCTTTTTGAATAGCAATTTTTTCTTTTAACAGAGTAACAGAAACATCCTTGCTCACTAGCTGTATGTTTAAATTACATGCCTCGGCTAGCGTAATTGATTTTTCATTGTTTCTGAAATCACCAGACTGCATGGTTGACACATGTGTTTTAGAATCACTGCTCCAAGCACCCATAGAGTGAGGATTGTTTCTTGCATATTGCTTTACTGGTTTAGGAGCTCTGCGGTCAGAGTTTCCTTCTCGAAGTACAGGATTTACAGCACTCCCTTTTACTTTGTTGTATTTGGCTAGTACTGCTTTTTCTTCATCCGTTACTGGATTCTCTGGATAATCAGGGATGTCAAATCCTTTAGCTTGTAATTCTTCGATAGCTTCTTTTAGCTGAGGAACGGATGCACTGATGTTAGGCAACTTAATAATGTTCGCCTCTGGTTTCTTCACAAGCGCACCTAATGTTGATAGGTCATCTGATACCTGATTGGCTTTACTTAATCGTTCTGGGAAAAGCCCTAAAATTCTTCCTGCAAGTGAAATATCACTAGTGCTTATTTCAATATCTGCCGCTTTTGCAAAAGTGGAAATTATAGGGAGTAAAGAATATGTTGCTAAAGCTGGAGCTTCGTCAGTTTTAGTATAAATTATTTTAGAAATTGAATCGCTCATCGTATTTCAATTGTTTGGTTTGTTGAAAATAAGTTCGCAAAGGTAGCCAATTTGAACATTTCTTTAGAATATGCTACTGTTTTTATTCAAGTGACCATTAGCAAGTTCGCTTCAAATTTTATATATTTACTACATGAAGCATTCCTTATTCCTTACTTGTCTTTTTTTTGTATTTACTAATCTAAATGCTCAGCGTGCTGTAGTTTTAGAAGATAGTGTCTTAACGATTTGCGATATCGATTTGACTGGAGGTTTTACAGCTGACACTATTTATCTTTGTCAACAGAGTTATGAAGGAACTACCATTGTTAATGGTCTTTGTTCCGAATATACGCCCAATCTAAACTATTTCGGCTATGACTCAGTCTGTTTAACTACTTGTATATTAGGGGTATGCACTGATACGGTGGTAAATATAACGGTTCAGCCTGTTGGAGAATCGATATATCAGAATACCCCAGAAGATGCCAATTTCTTTGTTTGTGAAGCCATCATTTCAGGTGGTAGTAATGTGGTAATAGCGGGTTGCTCAGCTCCGTTATACGGAACTGCAAATTATAATCCATCATGTGTTATTTACTCTCCATCTTTAAATTATGTTGGACCTGATTCATTTTGCATCGTATCATGTTTAGATACTTTATGCGATACCTCAACATTGGTCATGAACATGACTCCAGTAACTGAAACCATAAATGTAACTGTTCCTGGAAATGGAGAGATAACTATATGTCTTCCTCAATTGCTTACAATAGTAGATAGTGTGACTGGCTTTTCTTTGAGTTGTGGTCCAATAAATAGTAATGGAGTTCCTGTTGTTAATTCAGGACAACAATGTGTTACTTACACTCCTGATGTGTCATTTGATGGTACAGGTTTAACGGGTACGGATCAGATTTGTATTTCTGTCTGTAATAGCCTTGGTGTTTGCGATGTAACCAATATAAATATTAATATTACAGGGTTCCAAGTGTTGAATAATTTTAATGCCACTGATTTAGCTGAATCTTTGGCTGGAGCTGGTGTTACGATTACAGGGGCTTTTTTGACTTGCCCTAATAATGCTTCTGGAGAGTTTGTGAATTCCCCGAACGCATTAGGCTTGGAGGATGGGATAATCTTAACATGCGGAAATGCTATAGATGTTCAAGGCGCTAGCCCAGCTACTTTCATTAGTACGGTTAATGGTGCTCCTGGAGATGCAGACTTGACAGCTTTAATATCCTCCACTAATCCAATGCTAGTGTCCACAGATGCTTGTGTATTGGAATTTGATGTAGAAGTTTTGGGTGACTCGCTTACTTTTAATTATGTCTTTGGATCGGAAGAATATGACGAATATGTGTGTTCAAATTTCAATGATGTGTTTGGTTTCTTTGTGAGTGGGGCTAACCCGGGAGGGGGCGTTTATTTCAATCAAAATGTTGCCTTGATCCCTGGAACTACTACAGCAGTTTCTATTAATTCAGTTAATAATGGCTCTGTGGGAACTGCTGGTACTCCAGGTTCTCCTGGCTGTAACACAGCGAATTCCGCATTTTTTAATGGAGCAGTTACGGACATCGTCTACGATGGAAATACTGTTGCGTTGGAATCAAAGATTTATACCGTTCCTTGTACGAATTATCATTTTAAATTAGGTGTAGCAGATGGAACACCGAATACTTTTTTAGATCAAAGTTTCGATTCTGGAGTTTTTGTTGAGGCGGGTAGTTTTACTTCTTTGCCGGTGACACTCGCCTCTTCTACAATTTTGGGAGCAGGTTTTGTCAATGCAGTTGAAGGTTGCGTTGATGGTGAGTTTAGATTTGAATTAGATGCTGCTCTTCCAGTGGATTATGGAATTAAATTTCAAATCGCAGGAACAGCAATAAATGGAGTTGACTATACAACCATTCAAGATAGTATTACCTTCTTCGCAGGAGACACAGCTATTATTGTGAATATTATTCCAACCAATGATGGAGTTAGTGAGGGTAATGAGATTGTAAAACTATATTTGTTAAACCCTTGTACAAATTTACCTTTTGATAGTGCAGAGCTTACTATTATTGATTTGCTGCCATTTAATCTAATTCAGATTCCGGATTCTACAATTTGTCCAGATGATACGACCATTTTTCATGCTACAATAGCTGGAGATGATAATAATTTAGCCATTTACAATTGGACATCTACAGGAGGGTTAATTTTTGATATTGATAGCGGTTACACCGAAGTTGTTTCAACGGTAACCACCCAATATTATGTGGAATACACTTTAGGAGCTTGTACGCAGTTTGATACCTCTACAGTGGTGGTCTCTCAGTTTGACGCTGCTATTGATACGACCTTGATTTCTTGCCCTGGTGCTGATGATGGGGGATTTGCAATTATTCCAAGTAACGCTATTGGAAATGTAACCTACTTATGGCAACCTTCCATGAGTACAGATTCCTTTGTAACCAACCTTGGCCCAGATACACTTTTCCTTACTATAATTGATGAATCTGGATTAGTATGCGGTACTCTGCTAGATACATTGTTTTTAGAAGAACCTTTTGGACTCTCTTTTACTACTTCGATTACTAATGTAAGTTGTAATGGTTTAGATGATGGATCCGCATTAGTTTCTAATCTTTCTCCTTTTTCAAACTATCAAGTGGATATAGTCTATAATGGAGTCCCTGCTCCTTCTCAATCAATCACTTCCGATGCTGCAGGTACAGTTTTTGTTACAAATTTAACACCAGGCATTTACGATTCAATAGTAATTACTAATCCTTTATCGGGTTGTAGCAATAGTTTTGGTTTTACAATTACGGAACCTGCATTACTCACAGCAGATATTACTGCTCCCGGGGTAGTGCTTTGCGTTGGAGGAACAATTGATAGTCTTTCTGCTTTAGTAACAGGGGGAAATCTGCCTTATAGTTTTTTATGGAACACAAGTGCTGTTACTCAAACTATTACTGGAATGAGTCCAGGTCTTTACTGGGTGGAAGTTACCGATTCGAATAATTGTATGATTAGAGATTCCTTCGTTGTGGCACAAGCCAATCCATTGTATTTAAACATCTTGGGAGATAGTATTTCTTGCCTCGGTGGAAATGATGGAATCACTTATGTAGATTCTATAAGCGGAGGCGCTGGTCCTTATACCTTCTTTTGGGATGGAGCTACGGGTAGCCAAGTTGGGGATACCGCTTTTAACCTAAGCGCCGGTTGGTATGGGCTAATGGCTTTAGATTTTAATGCTTGTCCCATATTCGACTCTGTACAAATAGTTGAATGGCCAGATGTAGTACTGAGTGAAATTCATGGTGACGTGGCTTGCTTTGGAGACACTAGTGGTCTAATAGATTTAACAGTTTCTGGAGGACAAACACCTTATGGATATAGTTGGACAGGACCAAATGGTTTTACTAGTGTTAATGAAGATGTATCAAGTTTGGAAGCAGGGTCATATCAAGTTTTTGTAACGGATAATAATGCTTGTGTGGATAGCCTAGACGTTTCTATAATAGAACCTGCTGCATTTAGTCTTGCGATGGATTCTACGAATGTAACTTGTAAGGATTTAGCTGATGGTACAGCTACGGTAACAGCAAGTGGCGCATCTGGTGGATATACTTATTTATGGAATGATGCATTAG
>JBLHMK010000116.1:0-7479 GCA_047621945.1 Flavobacteriaceae bacterium | reverse complement strand
GATAAACATCATTAATCTACTAATAATACCATAGCTAGAAATAGCCATTTCGGAGCCATAATGGAAAAGAGAGTTGTTTAAAACAATGGCTAATAAACTTACTGTTCCTTGTCGTACGAAAGTTACTCCACCAACACTAAAAATTTCTTTAATAATTCCCGCATCTGGTTTTAGAAATGAGGGATTTAAGCTCATACTGCTTTTGCCGAATAGAAAGTATGAGAAGGCAAATGTTCCACTACAAATGTATGCAATGGTTGTTGCTAGTGCAGCGCCTTTTAATCCCCAATCGAACCAAATTATAAATATGGGGTCAAGGATTAAGTTGACAAATGCGGGAATAAGCATGGATACCATGGCTATTTTTGGTAAGCCTTCTGCCCGAAATACATTATTACTCATCATGGCCCAAGCCAAGAACGGCACGCCTGGTAGTAATACAGTGAAATATGATTTCGCAGGAACCAAAAGTTCTCCTTTACCACCCCATAGGCCTAGAATTTCTTCGATAAAGAAAGTGCTGAGTAGGACTGCAAAAATGGAGAGTCCAAGAGTAAGTATTGTTTGGTTACCAAAAGTTAAAAATGCCTTTTCTTTGTTTTGTGCTCCTAGTGCTCTGCTGATGATAGACCCACCACCTACACCAATTGCCATGCCGAGAGCAGAGATAAAGAAAGTTATCGGTACAACAACGGCAATTGCACCTAGAGCCATACTTCCAATAAAATTACCGACATAGATAGAGTCAACTACCATGTTGATAGAAAGCATTAGTATACCAATGGCCGCTGGAAGACTTTGCTCGAGGAGTAATTTCGGTATGGGCAAAATGCCCATTTTTTGACTGTGATTCATAAAGCCCGTTAAAAGTAAGTTACTTTTTTAGTTTAGCAAGTAATTAGCGCTTAGTATTTCGCAAATTAGTGATAGCTTTATGCCACCAAACCAACGAATACAATACATGATATCTGTACAAAAGATTCTTGAAGTAAACCATAAAATTTATGGTTATGTCAAAACCACCCCTTTGCAAGAAAACGATAATTTATCTAACAAGTTTGACTGTAAAGTGTTGCTGAAACGCGAAGATTTACAGCTAGGTAGAAGTTATAAAATTAGAGGTGCATTTAACAAGATTTCTTCCTTGAGTGAAGAAGAACGAGCTATGGGAGTAGTCTGTGCAAGTGCGGGAAACCATGCCCAAGGAGTAGCCTTGTCTTGTGCCAAATTGAAGATACAAGGGACGATTTTTATGCCTAAAACAGCACCTCAACAAAAGGTCGATAAGGTGCGCCAGTTCGGAAAAGAGTACACTGAAATTATACTAATAGGAGATACGTTTGACGATGCTTACGCCGAGGCTAAGAATAATCAAAAGGAAACGGGAAAGGTATTTATTCAACCTTTCGATGATGAGAAAATTATTGAAGGACAAGCCACGGTGGGTAAAGAGATCTATGAGCAAGAAAATGGTCATATCGATTATCTGTTTATTCCTATTGGAGGTGGAGGTTTGTCTTCGGGAGTAGGTAGCTATTTTAAGCAAGTTAGTCCGAAAACAAAAATTATTGGAGTTGAACCTGCCGGAGCAGCGAGCATGAAGTTATCCTTTGAAAAAGGGAAAGTTACTCGACTAAAAACAATGGATAAATTTGTGGATGGTGCCGCGGTTGCTAAAGTGGGAGAATTGAATTTCCAGATTTGTCAGGAAGTGGTAGATGAGATTTGTGTAGTGGAAGAAGGTAAAACGTGTACGGTGATTCTTCAGATGTATAATGAGGATGCAATCGTAGTGGAACCTTCGGGAGCGCTATCAATTGGAGCGTTGGATCAGTATAGAGATCAAATCAAAGGCAAAACTGTTGTGTGTATCGTTAGTGGTGGAAATAATGACATCACAAGGATGGAGGAGATCAAAGAACGCTCGATGCTCTTTGAAGGCTTAAAGCATTACTTCATTATTAATTTCCCTAGAAGAGCGGGGAGTGTTAGGGATTTTATGAATGACATTATGGGACCCAATGATGAGGTTTCATTTTTTGAATACAACTCTAAAAAGACTAGGGGAGATACTGTTCCCGGTATGGTGGGTATTGAGCTTTCTGATAAAAATGACCTAAAACCAATCATTCAAAAGTTAGATGAAAATGGATTTAGTTATGAGAAAATAAACGAAAACAAAATGCTTTTTGATTACCTCGTAAAGTAGGTACTGCATTGAAATAAAAAGCCCCCCGTTCTAATTCTGAACGGGGGGCTTTTTATTTGTTAGATTCTAAAAATTACTTTTTCAAAGAATCTCTAATTTCTGCTAATAATTCTTCAGCAGTTGGACCTTTAGCCGGTGGAGGTGGTGGAGGCGTTTTCATTTTGTTATAACCTTTAACGATCATAAACATTACCAAACCTACAATCAACAAGTTGATAATAGTGTTGATCCATGCACCGTAACGGATAGCATTTTCTGTGATTGTTCCGTCTTCTGCAACTGCAGTTGATAGTATATGGCGTAATTGAGCAAAGTCAACACCGCCGGCAAATTCACCAACTATTGGCATGATGATATCACCAACGAAACCGTTGATTACTAAACCTATGGCTCCTGCCATGATAACTGCAACTGCGAATTCTATCACATTACCAGTCATTATAAAACGCTTAAATTCTTTTAACATAATTGTAATTTTTGGGTTAAATTATTAGTTAAATATACTTTATTTATTGACGTTGACATCCATTTGAGGGAATGTGATTTCAATATTAGCTTTATCTAGAGCGATTTTTTACTCTTCATTTGTTCTAAAAAATACATCCCAATATTTATCTGAGGTATTATAACCTCTTGCGGCTAAATTGACACTACTATCTGCTAATTCAGTAACTCCTGCAAACGGCGAAGGGTCTTTTAATACATTCTTATCTGATTGTAAAACAGCCATTAAGACTTCTTTTGCCATAGCAATGTCTGCGCCATAAGAGATGTCTACAGAGCAATCGACTCTTATCAATCCTTCAACGGCATAGTTGACAATATAATCATTAGACACTGCTCCATGGGGTAAGATAACTGTCTTGTTTTCTGGGCCTAATAAAATAGTTGTGAATAGCTGAATTTCCTTAACCACTCTGATGTGACCTTGACTTTCAATCAAATCGCCTACTTTGTGAGGCGAAAGATAAGAATCATCGACAGAAATAACAAGGGCATCTCGCATTAGCCATAATATTAAACTAAGGATGAACGCTTGTAGAGTTGAATCAAATTTTCTGAAAGTCAACACTTTTTTAGTAAATGCAGCAATTATATTGATAATGATCCATCCAATAATTAGGATTAACATCGCTCCAAGAATTTAACCTAAAGTGCCATGAGTTTCTAAAAACGTGCTGAATTGATTAAATAGAGTAGTTACTTTTTCCTTAATGATAATTGATTTCGATTTAGGCAAAAAGCATGCTGAATGTTCAAAAAGATGAAAAATAGTGAATATAGCTTCATTATAAAGCTTAAAGCAAATTACGGATTTAAGGAAAAGTACGTAGTAGGGTGAATTTTAAGCCTTGTTCAATAAAAAGTAATAGAATAGCCAAGGCAGCAAAAGGGTAGAAGAGTTCTTTCACTCGAACGGTTTGAGAAGTCTCTATGGCTGTTTTCTCCAATAAGTCAATCTCTTCATATATATCCTCTAAAGATTGTCTATCGATTGCTCGATAATAACTGCCGCCGGTTGAACTAGCAATTTCTTTCAGCAATTCTTCATCAATCTCTACAGGAAGATAATCATATTCAAATGAGCCATCTGGCATTAAATAGGCAGGCATGTATGCTTCTCCTTGTGTTCCAATACCAATCGCGTATACTTTGATATCGTATTGGATAGCGGTTTCTGCAGCAGTCAATGGGTCTATTAAACCAGAATTATTTACGCCATCCGTCATTAAGATGATTACTTTACTTTCTGCTGGACTATCTTTTAATCTATTGACGGCAGTTCCTATACCCATTCCGATAGCAGTTCCATCTGCAATTAATCCGTTTTTAATTTTAGACAATTGGCTTTGTACTATTTTATGGTCCGTTGTAATCGGAACTTGAGTAAAGCTTTCTCCACCAAATATGACAACACCTATTCTATCATTGGGTCGGGCTTGAATAAATCGAGAAGCAACTTCCTTTGCAGCTTCCAATCTATCTGGTTTGAAATCTTGAGCTAGCATTGAGGAAGAAACGTCCATTGATAAGACCATATCTATTCCAAAGGTTTTGATATTTTCTTCAGTTGATGAGCTTTGAGGGCGTGCCAAGGCAACTAGTATTAGTGCTAAACTCAAGAAACGAAGCACGTGAAGTAGCGGCAGCAATTTTCCTCGCCAGGATGTATAGTTTGACCACATGGAAGTATCCGATAAACTAAAGCTTGCCGTTTGGTCTTTATATCTAAAGTAGAACCAAAGTCCAAAAAGCATGGCCAAAACAGGAATAAAGTAAAGTATCCATGGATGAGCAAATTCTATGTCAGTCCAACTATTTAGCATCTTCTTGTTCTTCTAGGTTTTTTGGCTTAGTATGACGAACAAAGTCTTTAGCCAACGTCATCATGCGAATATTCTCTTCACCCATTGGTTTAAATTTGGCAAATTTGGCCAAATCAGCTTGAGCTAATACTTCACATACTTTTTCTTTAAGTGAGCGGTTCAAGAAAAGGACTTCTTTGATTTCATCTGTTGTACTTTCCATAGCATGGACACCAAATCGGCCTTCAATATATTCTCTTAGAATTTCAGATAATCCCAAATAGTAGTCTTTGACTTTTTCATTTTGCCAAAGTTTTTCATTTTCTAATTCTTGCAATTTATCTAAAGCCTCATGATAATAATCGAGCATGGTTTTCGGCTTCTCCTTAAATATTTTAATATCCTTTTTACGTAAAAAATACCAAATGATTAAGGCAAGAATAATAAATATTGGAATCAACCAAAGCGCAAGCTTTTTCAAAAAAGGTTTCCAAGGAAAAGGAATTGATTTTACGGTTTTAATAGGCTTTATGGCTTTCGAAGTATCTACTTCAATGGTGTTTACAACTAAGATTAAGCTGTTAGACTGCACCGTGTCAATTGCACCATTACTCCTTTGAATAAGTGCAGGTAGGCCGGCTATTTGATAATTGCCTGCATCAAACTGAGTAATTAATAGCTGCTGCTTGATATGATTACCTTGCGTATCTATAGGGTAAGTCTCAATAAGATCAAATATCATCACAGAGTCGATTAATTGAGGAAAGAACCCATTTTCTCCTTCTTGGAGTTTAAGGTCCATGGTCATGAGGATATGGTCGCCAATCAACATGGAGTCTTTATTCAATTCGATGCTGAATTCTTGAGCGGATAAACTTCCACTAGAAAAGGAAACGAATAAGATGGCAATCAACAAATTTCTCATCGTCGTTGCCCCCTTCTTTTAAACATTTGCATCATTACAGCGATGTAATCATCTGCAGTATTTAGGCTTAAAAAATCGGCTTTTAAGCGATAGAAAGTTTTTTCATTTTCAGCTCTGCGATCTTCAAAGTACTGACTGTAATCTCTCCTCAAACTATCTGATGAACTGTCTACCCAGATTTTTTTGCCTGATTCTAAATCTTCCATTTGGACTAGTCCGATGTTGGGTAAATCTCTTTCCATTGGGTCGTAAACATGCAAACCAATTACATCATGTTTTTTACGAACAATACGAAGTGAATTGGTGTAAGACTTGCTTTTAAAATCAGACATTACAAAAGCAATACTTCTTCGTTTTACCAAATTATTGAAGTACTCTAGTGCGATGCCAATATCAGTACTATCTTCCTTAGGCTCGATGTTTAGTAACTCTCGAATAATTAGCAAAACATGCTTCTTACCCTTCTTTGGTGGAATATATTTTTCAACTTTATTACTGAAGAACATGACGCCTACCTTGTCATTATTTTGAATGGCTGAAAAAGCAAGAACTGCCGCAATTTCTGCCATGAATTCATTCTTGAATTGTTTCTGTGTTCCGAAATAGGATGACTTGCTAATATCGATTAGTAGCATGACAGTTAACTCACGTTCTTCCTCAAAAACTTTCACAAAAGGGGCATCAAATCGGGCAGTTACATTCCAGTCAATAGCCCGAACATCATCTCCATAGGTGTAGCCGCGAACTTCGCTAAAAGACATTCCCCTTCCTTTAAAGGCAGAGTGATACGAACCGGTAAAGACTTGATTCGTCAAGCCCTTGGTTTTGATCTCTATCTTTCTAACTTTTTTAAGTAATTCGTTCGTTTCCATTTGTTATTTCCCTCTGTTCAATCGTAATTGGCTTGACGGAGTTTATGGAATTTCAACAGCATTAAGAACTTCACTTACTAAGTCATCGGCGCTTACATTTTCAGCTTCAGCCTCATAACTTAATCCTATTCTATGGCGCATTACATCATGACAAATTGCTTTAACATCTTCAGGAATTACATATCCTCTTTTCTTCATAAAAGCCAAGGCTTTACTCGCCATTGCCAGATTAATACTTGCACGTGGTGAACCACCATAAGTAATTAATGGGGCTATTTTCTTTAAGTTGTTTGCAGCTGGGTCTCTAGTAGCAAAAACAATATCTAGAATGTATTGCTCAATTTTTTCATCCATGTACACGTCTTTTACTAATTCTCTTCCTCGAAGGATGGCTTTCAAGCTGGCTGCAGGATTTATTGTTGGCTTGCTGTTGCCAATATTCATACGAATGATTTGACGCTCTTCTTCTTTTTGAGGGTAGGTGATGTTTACTTTAAGCATGAAACGATCTATCTGAGCCTCTGGTAAAGGATAAGTCCCTTCTTGTTCTATTGGATTCTGAGTAGCCAATACTAGGAAAGGCGCATCTAATTTGAAAGTGGTATCTCCAATAGTAACTTGCTTCTCTTGCATAGCTTCTAACAAAGCACTTTGCACCTTAGCTGGAGCTCTATTTATCTCATCTGCTAATACGAAGTTTGCGAAAACGGGTCCTTTCTTTATTTTAAAGTCATTCTCTTTTTGGTTATAGATCATAGTTCCCAAAATATCCGCAGGGAGTAAGTCGGGCGTGAATTGTATCCGACTGAACTTACCTTCTACAGCTGAAGATAAAGACTTGATGGCTAAGGTTTTTGCTAGCCCAGGAACTCCTTCTAAAAGGATGTGACCATTCGCTAGCATAGCTAGAACTAATCGTTCTACCATTTTCTTTTGCCCCACGATTGATTTCCCAATCTCTAGATTAATGAGGTCAATAAATCCACTTTCTTTTTCAATCTTTTCTGTTAATTCCCTGATGTCTACACTTGTGTTTTCCATGTTCGTCCAAAATTTTGTAGGACAAATTTAAAAAACGAAGTGCTTGGTAGGTGGTTAAGAAGTGTTAAAGGTAAAAATTGCTTGACCTAGTGGTGGCATGTCTCCAACTGAAGCCCCCACAACCAC
>JBLHMK010000115.1:0-7490 GCA_047621945.1 Flavobacteriaceae bacterium | reverse complement strand
CCAATAACCTTAAGCTTGGAGCATTAACTGCTATTTCACTTAAAGGAGTATTAGAATACCAATAATTACCTTCCGCATCGGCTTTATCGCCAAACAAATTCAAGCTTAAGCTTGAAAAATTAGGAATAATACTCATTGACTCTTCCCCACTTAAAATATCTAGACGAACATCGTCGCCATCAATGAACCACATAAAGGTCATCTGGCTTTGAGTCTCCGGATTGGTATATACTTGTTCAATAACTCCCTCAAAAGCAAAGCTTGAGGAATATACTAAACTAACTAATGCAATTAGTATCGCTTTTTTCATAATTGTATAAACTTAAAAAGATTAAGGTTGAACCGCTCCTTTGATTAAGAAGTTAGGTGTAATTAAATTTAATGTTGTGTTTCCATTTACGTCGATTGCATCACCAGGAGCACCACCTTGAGATAATCCAAGACTTGCACTAATCGTTTGATTAATCAATGTTTGAGTTCCAATAAATGGAATCTGAACAGTTGCGACAATCTGCGCACCAGCCGTACCAGAAGCACCACCACCTTGCTGACCAAAGTCTCCACCATCACCAGCATCTAAGCTAACAAAAGGAGTAACAGTGATCGTAACGATTGTAACACTAAATGACAACGGGATTTGATAAGCTAAGACTCCACCCACTCCAGGGATAGCTATTGGGCCAACACCTGCATCGGTTCCAGAATCTGTAATTGAAGGGCCTAAAAGTATACCACCACCAGAACCTGCAGCTGCAGGAGCTAATCCGCCAGATACACCACCACCACCAGTAACACCAGCTTCAAGTAGTACAAATGGACCTAGGTTTCCGATAATTGGAACGTTAAAAGGACCAATGGCAATACTTGTACCAACGGAGCCTCCACCTCCACCTCCACCGTAAACACCACCTTGAAGATCAAAAGTCGTTCTACATGTCAATTCTAATGCATCTCCACCTGGATCACCATCTTGGAAAGGTGACGCTAAGTTTAATAAATTCCCTAAAGGAGCACCATCACCACCTTGAGCATAAACAAATCCTTCATGTAAAAAGCCAACGTGTGATACAGGATCCATATTCCCCCAAGTTAAGGCATGGTCAGTTGTAGCTGTTGAACTAATTTCTACATTATTGAATACGTGAACGACTACACAAACTGGAGTACCTACGCCTGGTAATGAGAAATCAGATTGTAAATCAACATCTGACAAAGGCGCAGCAATATTAACAAGTAAACATGGTTCAACTTCCACCGTAATTCCTTGGAAGAATACATTCTGACCACAAACCGATTGAATTATTAATGGGTAATTCCCCGGAGGAGCCCAAATACTTGCATATACCTTAATAATAGTTGTTCCAACTGAATCCACAATTGGGTTTTCAACGATAACCTGCATCCCTGTCGGTAAAGACGAAAGAACAACTGTAGTAATAGAATCAATTCCATTTATTTTAACAATGTCTACTTCAAAATAGGCCGTATCAGTAGTCGTTCTGTCAATTGTAGCAAAACCTTGATTTACAGATGCCACGAACTCACATTCTTGACAATTTTTCTGATAAGCCTTTAACCAACACTCATTGTTGTAATAATATATTAAACTATCTTCAGTATTGTAAATCGTCAAGCCATTCACGGGATTACTTATAGCATCCATTTGAGGTGAAGTTAATCTTGGCAACAATAACCCCTTGTCTGTCGACTCTAAATGCAGGATAGCA
Source organism: Flavobacteriaceae bacterium (assembly GCA_047621945.1). GTDB lineage: Bacteria > Bacteroidota > Bacteroidia > Chitinophagales > UBA8649 > JAFMKE01. Next base: position 5,763 of record JBLHMK010000115.1, on the reverse strand, counting down.
CTTGAATCTGGTTGCAGAATGTTAATACCCACTTGAGCATCAACAATTAATCCAATACTAAAAACGATTAATAATAAATATTTTTTCATAGGTTATTTATAATTTATAATTACAATTTGAGGCTACCAAATTAGAAAAAAATTATTACTTTTAACGAAACTTTAGCAATAAAAAATAGACTATGAAGCAATTCTCCTCGCTGTTCATTTTTACGGTCCTTATTCTTAGCTTATCTGCGCAAGATTTCTTAAGCAATAATAGTGGATTAGTTTCTATAAAAGATGGTGCCTTCCTTTCCGTTCAAGGTGATATTTATATAGAGAACAATGGAGTTTTTGATAATTCCGATTCTATCTTCTTTACGAACGACTGGATTAACAATGCAGGTAATACTGGATTTAGTTCAATTGGAGAAGGTTATGTTCACTTAATAGGAGATGATCAACGTATAAGAGGAATTGACGAAACACATTTTCACAATTTACTTCTTCGTTTAAGTGGAATTAAATATGGTGACTTAGATGTTTATGTAGATAGTCTGTTAGATCTAGCATTTTTAGAAATGAACATGGATACTCATGTTGTTTATGTTACCAACCCTACATTGACCAATGTAGTCAATTCAACAGGCTTCGTAAGTAGTTTGGAAAGTGGAGGGCTGTCAAGAGTAACTAACCAAGATGCTGCCTACTTTTTTCCAGTAGGTTCTTCAGTATTTGGCACTATATACAGACCCTTAGAAATAACTACTACAAGTGCACCTCAAACCTATAGAGCAAGATTTGCTGATATTGACGCGACTTTTGAAGGGTTTGATAGAGATGAAAGAGCACTATTGATTTGTGATATCAATGATAAGTACTACCATAGAATCTGGCAAGACATGGGTAGCGACAGTGTTGATGTTCGCTTTTTCTATGATGCTGCAGCCGATGGTACTCAATGGAATGATATTGTGCATTGGAAAACTGTTCAAGAATGGCAACAAGCTCCTGCCGATTCTCAATTTGTAGCAGCTCCTTGGGATATACTAGACGTATATAATTGGAACGATTTTTCAACACCTAATTATGCCTTAGCTTTCACTAAGCCTTCATTTGCTGATGCTGGAAATGATACCACTATCTATTTATTAGACACTATTCAATTGAATGCTACTGGCGGAACTTTTTACACTTGGGAACCAGCCTACCCTATTTCTTGTACGGATTGTCCTGATCCTTTATTTTGGCATGATAGCACAGCTACAATGTGGGTGCTTGTAGAAGATGACGACAATTGTAAAGATATTGATTCAGTGACCGTTACTGTAGATGAACGCTTTATTGATGGTGAAGGGCCGTTTATTCCTTCTGGGGTTTCTCCTAATGGAGATGGGGTAAACGATTTTTGGTATATCCGTTGGTTGTACAGATTCCCTAACAATGAAGTTACCATCTTAAACAGATGGGGAGATGTAGTATATAAAACTGACGACTATCAAAATGATTGGTACGGAACCTGGAAAGGAAATGAACTTCCTGAAGGTACTTACTATTACATCTTGAGAATCTTTGAAAACGGAGAACAAACTCAAAACTTCACAGGACCTATTACGATACTAGAATAAAGCATGTTAACTATGAAAAAACTAACTACCCTCTTTCTCTTATTTATAAGTGTAAGTCTAAGCGCTCAACAGCTACCTGATTTCAGTTTATATAGAGAAAATGCATTCTTATATAATCCTGCAGTGGCAGGAACAGATCAAGCTTCTGTCATTACACTTTCTGTCCGAAAACAATGGACAAATATTAATGCTTCCCCTTTCACTGGTGTAGCTTCTTTTCAAACTAGCATAGAAGATAAAAATATTGGTGTTGGTGCAACTATCTTTACGGATTTCATTGGTCCTACCTCCTTCACGGGTATTTCAGGTTCTTTTGCGTACAATTTGGTCTTATCAGAATTTAGAAGAGGAGTTAGTGAATATAAGGTTCTTTCCTTTGGCTTATCCGCTAGCATTATGCAGCATAGAATTAATGGAAATAAAATAAGATTAGATATTCCTCAAGATGACGCCATCTTCAGAAATAAAGGATCTCAATTTTTTCCGGATGCTTCATTCGGTATTTATTACAAAAGCAAGACCCTATTTGCAAGTGCTTCCATTCCACAATTGTTAAACTTAAACGTTACTGTTGAAGGTCAAAATGGAGAAGAAAGTCGTTTCAAAAAGATGCAACATTATTATGCAATGTTCGGTGGGAGAATATTTTTAAATGAAAAGAAAGCAAGTGGTCCTAATGATAAACTATTCTACATAGAACCTGCTTTTAATTTTCACTACGTGATTAATGCACCACCGCAAGCAATGATATCTACTCGATTTGCGATTCAAGAAGTATTCTTTGTTGGAGCTGGTTGGCGTAGTTTAAGCGCTGTTATGTTCGAAGGCGGATTTACAATTAGTAAAGCCTTGAGTGTTGGATATTCATATGATATGGGGGCAGGAAACGTTCGTAAAGATGTTGGTCAAGTGCATGAATTGAGTATGAAGTTCAAATTCAAGCAAGACTTCTGGTCATATTAAAAAAAGTACGAAGTACAGAGTACTAGTATTAAGCACTAAATCATTTACTTTGTATGCTTGTACTAATTAACTAGTATACTAATTAACTATTTCACTTAACAATCACCTACCTTTGTAGCTTCTTAGGATAAATACCTAACTCTAATTATGTCTACAATTACCCAATTAAAGCTTAGCCCAGAGCAAGTCAGTAATGATGATGCCATTCGAATAGCGGCTAGTGAAGTCTTAAAAATTCCAATCCACGAAATTCAACACATCCGTCTACTACGTAAATCGATGGATGCTCGAAGTAGGAGTATCTGGTTCAATCTTCGGGTTGAAGTATTTCTTGTAGATGAAGATATTCTTGAAGAAAAAGACCTTTTTAAGATTCAAAAAAAACAACAAAGCACCTGTCACATCATTGGATTTGGACCAGCTGGCATATTCGCTGCACTGCAATGTATAGAGCATGGTATAAAACCCATAATTCTTGAACGTGGAAAAGCAGTTGAAAAGCGCATTGCTGATATTGCAGCGATAAACAAGCAAGGCCTTATTAATCCCGAGAGTAATTATTGTTATGGGGAAGGTGGAGCAGGAACCTATAGTGATGGCAAGCTATATACCAGAAGTACCAAACGTGGAAATGTAAAAAAGGTATTAGATACTTTTATCCAGCATGGAGCTGATGAAAATATAGCCTACGAAGCTCACCCACATATTGGCACTAACAAATTACCTAGTATCATAGCTCGAATGAGACAAAGCATTTTAGATAATGATGGTGAAATACATTTTGAACAAAAGTTAGTTGATTTTGACATCAAAGAAAATAAGATTTCAAAACTAATTTGTCAAGACGGAAGCGAGCATGAATGCCAACAATTGATACTTGCTACGGGTCATTCTGCTAGAGATATCTTTTATCTATTAGATAAGAAGGGAGTAGAAATTGAAGCAAAACCATTTGCCCTTGGAGTTCGAATTGAACACACCCAGGAATTAATTGATTCCATCCAATACAAACGACCAGAACGTGGCAAAAATCTTCCACCTTCAAGTTATAGCTTAGTTACTCAAGCCGGAGGACGAGGAGTATTTTCCTTCTGTATGTGTCCGGGAGGAGTTATAGCTTCTGCAAGCACAGACCGTAATGAAATTGTAGTTAATGGTTGGAGTTCAAGCGCTAGAAATGGAATCTATTCTAATAGCGGTATGGTGGTAGAAGTTCGACCAGAAAATTGGAAAGAATATGCAAACAAAGGAGCTTTAGCTGCATTGAAATTTCAAGAGCAGGTGGAACAAAATGCATTTGCAAGCACCGGAAGTATTGAAGCTCCAGCTCAACGTGTTGAAGATTTTATTCAAAACAAATTGTCTTCATCTTTACCTAGAAGTTCCTATCAACCTGGACTTGCTAGTCGCGATTTATCCAATATATTACCCAATTTCATTACTGAAAGTTTGAGGCAAGGTTTAAACGATTTTGGTAAAAAAATGAGAGGCTACCGTACCAATGATGCCATTCTCGTGGGGGTTGAAAGCAGAACTAGTAGTCCTGTGAGAATTCCTCGAGATCAAGAAACTTTACAACATCCACGAATTAGCAACCTCTACCCTTCTGGCGAAGGAGCTGGGTATGCGGGTGGAATAGTTAGCGCAGCCATTGATGGAATGCGATGCGCTAACGCCTTGCACTTAATTAATCAAGAAAAAGCAAATAGCTAATTATGAGTTATACTAAAATAAATATTCAGCAGATTTTAAATAATCTTGAATTCAAGGATTTAAAACCTTTGCAAAAAGCGGCTTTAGATGAAAGTAAAGAGCACAACGAACTTATCCTTTTAGCCCCAACGGGAAGTGGAAAAACCTTAGCCTTCTTATTACCTCTTCTACGTCGATTAGATGATCAACAGTCTGGAATTCAAAGTCTTATTTTAGCACCAACTAGAGAATTAGCCTTACAGATAGAAAAGGTTTTTCGCCAGTTAAAATCGGGACATAAGGTTTTAACCTGCTACGGAGGACACCCGTTTAGTAGAGAGCGTCAAAGCCTAAAACATCCACCAGCTCTTTTGATTGCTACCCCAGGTAGGTTATTAGATCATCTCCAACGAGAAACTTTTAGCACTCAAGACCTCAAGGCTTTAGTAATTGATGAATATGATAAATGCCTGGAACTTGGGTTTAGTAAAGAAATGCAACGCATTCTTTATCACCTGCCGAACATCAAGCAATGTATGCTGACTTCTGCAACTAAAATCAATGAGCTTCCTGGATATTTTAGAATGCATGAACCTCATGAGATTAATTATTTAGACCAAGACTTGGCCCCGAACTTAGATTATTACTTTGTAGAAATGCCTTGGGAAGAGAAGTTAGCTAAATTAGCAAGCTTGCTTAGAAATTTTCCTCAGGAGTCAACAGTCGTATTTTGTAATTTTAAGAAAGACATTGAGGACCTGAGTGACTTCTTATTTAATTCTAAGCTTCCCCATAGTGTCTTCTACGGAGATTTAGACCAAGAGGAAAGAGAGAAATCTTTACTCAAATTTAGAAATGGAAGTAACTCTATACTTTTGGCCACTGATTTGGCAGCAAGAGGATTAGATATCCCAGAGATTAAAAACATTATCCACTTTCAAATTCCAAGCAAAGAAGACACTTTCATTCATAGAAATGGACGAACAGCAAGAATGAACAACCAAGGAAAGGTGTTTTTATTGTTAGTTGAGGGAAAAGAACTACCCGAATATATGGCTCAAACGCCCGTAGCTTTCAAGCCAGAACAAAGTGAGCAGGAAGTGCCCGATCCAGCATTTACCACCTTATATATTAGTGCAGGGAAAATGCATAAAATCTCTAAGGGAGATGTTTTAGGTTTTGTATGTCAATTAGGAGGAATAGATAAATCAGCTGTTGGCATGATCGAGGTTAAAGATCGGGCAAGTTTTGTAGCTATCAAATCTAATGTTGTGAAACAAGTTGTTGAAAAATGCGATCAACAAAAAGTAAAGAAAGTTAAGGTTCTAGTGGATTACGCTTAGTGCGTTTTGAATGATAGAATGATCGCTCTCAAAGACGCGAAGACGCAATGAATCATTTAGCACACGTCATAGCGAAGAATCGACGAAGAAAATGAAGAAGCAATCTCTTTCCTTGCCAAACTCTTTTTACTAGCTTACTAGTTATACTAATCACTT
>JBLHMK010000114.1:0-7702 GCA_047621945.1 Flavobacteriaceae bacterium | reverse complement strand
CCAAAAGGCAAAATCTCCACTCTTGCAGTATGTTTATAACCTCCTAGGTTATCCCCAACAATATTTCTTCCTTCACCGGAACTTATAGAGTACATTTCTCTAATTAAAAACTGTTTACCAACCGTATGGTGGTTTCTGATTTGAATTCCTACATCACGATCAATATTAAAGTTACTATTAAGAAGTGAACGGTCAACAAACTGAAGATTAGCTGATGAAATTACACGCTCCCTATTACCAGGCAACTTAGTTTGTCCAGCCCATAATGTCAAATTCTTATAAAAGTTCCATTTTACTACTGCATCTAAAATCAATCTAGGCGCTCCATTAGTATATTGACTTGCTCCACCTAGGTCTTTATTCGACAAACCTAACTCAATTTTATATTGAACTTTCGGAGAGAATGCAAAACCTCCAAATTTCAATCTAGACCTTCTAATCAACGCTTCAGAATTTCCAGATTCAATCCCCTCGGTATCATTTATATTCCAATCACCGATAAACAACGTTTGAATTCTGAAGCCAAGTTTCATACTCCAAGAGCTGTCTTCCGCGATAACATTCATAAGTCCTTTACCAAATTTAGAGTCTACTATTGTTTGTGAATAACCAAATGAGCTATAAAAAAAGGGTAACAAAAGAAATAGTTTTTTCATTATGAGTGATAGTTTAGTCCTGCAAAAATGAACTTTCTTAACAATTACTTAACCTGAATAACATTGAATTAACGTAATAATAACATTGGTATAAAAAGTTAACAATTCCTTAACATTGAATAATGGGAGACCTTCAATTCATTAAAATAATTTAGCGGCTATATAAACATAAAACAACCAATGTTAAAATCGAAAACTCAATTTTCATCATTATTCCTTACAGTTACCCTTCTTTTAGGCTCCTTATTTAATGTAAAAGCAGATTCAACTCAAATAGATTCTGAATACGCGTCACTCCTCGTTCCTGTAGAAGTTTCAGATTTTAAATTACCTGGTTTTGACAAATTAGAAATAAGTCTTTTTAAGAATTATAAAGACATAACTAAAAAGCTGCAAAAAATTGGAGAGATCAAAGTTACGTGGAGTTCAACTGACGCTGATCAAGACTTACAAGTTAGATATAAATTTGAAGATGAAGAATCTTGGATCTATAGTAAAACGTTTAAATCTACATCAGGCGAGTTTAAACTAGACAGTATTGATGAAAACAAATTTGGTGTTATTCAAATCGGAAATGGTAACAACTGGTCTGCTGAACAAGAGTTTCACACGATTGGTGCTAATATGTTTAAAAACCTTGCGGTAAAGCCAGGATCAGAAAGCGCTACTTTAACCTGGAGTGTCGATTATAAAATACTTGAAAAATTAAAGGATAAAAACCTTAAAGCTATCATTACCTATAACACGGATTTAGGCAAAAAAAGGCACGCTAATGGTGTTGCTGGTGGCGACTGGATGTACACCGAACCATTTGACATCTCAGAAACTAAATATTCCTTTGAGAACCTTAATGGTAACGATAAGTATCACTTCAAAGTTGGTATTTCTCCAGAAGGAGACATTGAAAAAAACAAAGGTGAGAAGTCCAAAATGATTTGGTCAGCCACTAAGAAAGAGAAAACAGAAAGAGGATGGGGAATTGGTAAACTATTAATTCTAATTGGATCATTAGCATTCTTCATCTATGGAATGAAGACGATGAGTGAGGGACTTCAGCAAGCAGCAGGAAACAGACTGCGAAATATGCTTGGTTCAATTACTTCCAACCGTGTAAAAGGTGTTCTTTCTGGATTTGGTATTACTTCAATCGTTCAATCTTCATCCGTGACCACAGTAATGACTGTAAGTTTTGTAAATGCAGGACTTATGACGCTTAGACAATCTGCAGGTGTAATGATGGGAGCTAACATTGGTACTACGATTACCGGATGGATTGTATTATTGATTGGCTTTAAGTTAAGTATCGGAAGTTATGCCTATATGTTAATTGCACTAGCTGCTCCATTATTGTTTGTCAATAGGGGTAAATCAAAAGCCTGGGCAAGTGCTATTTTTGGTTTCTGTATACTATTCATTGGTTTAGATGCGCTTAAAGGCTCCGTACCTCAAATGGATGCAAGTTCGGAAATCGTTCAGTTTTTCTTAAGTTATAAAGACCTTTGGTTTGGGCCGGTAATGTTTGTTTGTTTGGGGGCCTTAGTCACTATTGTAATACAATCATCTTCCGCAGCAATGGCACTTACATTAACAATGGTAGCAAATGGCGCCCTCCCTTTTGAAGTTGCTTGTGCAATGGTACTTGGAGAAAACATTGGTACAACTATTACAGCTGAGTTAGCCTCATTGGTAGCTAATGTTCATGCAAAAAGATCTGCCCGAATTCATTCTATGTTTAACATTGTTGGTGTAGTATGGATGCTTCTTATTTTCCCCTTCTTCCTAAAAGGACTGGCTATGTTTGTTGAGGGTGATCCTTTTACAAATGTTGCGGTAGCGGGAACAACCATAGCTTTATTTCACACTGTTTTTAACTTCTTGAATGTGTTCTTATTAATCTGGTTCGTGCCGCAACTAGTCTCTTTAGCTGAAAAAACTGTAAAATCTAAGGGGGAGGCAGATGAAGAATTTAAACTTGACTTTATTGGTGGTGCTCTTGGCTCAACCGCGGAGCTAAACATTCTTGAGGCCCAAAAAGAAGTAGCCAAGTTTGGTGAAATCACTTCTCGTATGAACGAGTTTATGAGTATATTAATCAATTCATCTGACAAGAAGGAGAAGAGTAAAATGATTAAGAAACTTGCGAAGTATGAGGAAATAACTGACCGTGTTGAAGTTGAAATTGGACATTTCTTAGGCAAGACATCTCGTCTTGAAATGAGTGGTGATGCTTCTTTGAAAATGAGAGGTATGCTGAATATAACTACCGACTTAGAAAGAATCGGGGATATATTCTTCCAAATGGGTAAAGCTATCGAAGCAAAAGAGAAAGATGAATCTTGGTTTATCCCATCCCAAAGAGAAGGAATAAATAAGATGATCACTAAGACTAAAGAAGCTTTCGAAATAATGAACGAAAACCTGAACAAGCAATATGGATCAATTAATATTGACAAGGCTATTGAGAAGGAAAAGGAAATCAATCAATTGAGAAACAAACTTAGAAAAGCCCATTTAGCTTCATTTGAAGAAGAAGGGTTCAATATGTCAAGTGCTATAATTTACAATAACTTGTTTTCTTCTTTCGAAAAAGTAGGAGATCACATTATCAATGTAAGTGAGGCTGTTTCAGGAGTTAACTTACAATAACTATAATTGCATTCAATCGAATGAACACGGACAATAAATTAAAAGAAGTTGGCAAGTTATTTTTCAAGCTTGGCTGCTTCGCATTTGGAGGACCTGCAGCTCACATCGCGATGATGGAAAAAGAGGTGGTGGAAAAACGTAAGTGGATGACCTCAGAATCATTCCTAGACTTAATCAGTGCAACTAATTTAATACCAGGTCCAAATTCCACGGAAATGACAATGCACTGTGGTTATGAACGCGCTGGTAAGAAAGGGCTTTTCGTTGCTGGTATTGCTTTTATATTCCCCGCAGTATTCATTACGGGGATATTAGCTTGGTTTTATGTAAACTACAAAGAAGTCCCTAATGTTGCTCCATTTATTTATGGAATCAAACCGGCTATTCTACCCGTTATTGCTGGAGCAGTTCTAAAGCTTGGAAAGAAAGCTATCAAAGATTGGCAATTAGCTCTTTTGGCTGGGCTTGTTGTAGCGGGTTGTTTGTTAGGTCTGAATGAAATACTTCTTTTATTAAGCGCAGGATTAATTGGCGCTAGTCTTTTTTATGGGGCTAAGAGACTCAATTCATTTACCCCTATTGCACTATTAGCTGGGGGTACCGGAATTACCGCTAAAACCGGTGGTGTATTTCTTTCCTTTCTTAAAGTAGGTGCCATTCTATATGGCAGTGGCTATGTGTTACTTCCATATTTGAAGGCTGAATTGGTTGATACGGGTTTACTTTCATTAGTTGAACTTCAAGATGCAATAGCAATGGGCCAATTCACACCTGGGCCTGTACTTTCCACCGCTACTTTTGTAGGTTTTCAGCTTGATGGGTTTTGGGGAGCTATAGCTGCTTCTATTGGGATATTTCTTCCTTCTTTCATCTTTGTGTTACTCTTAAACCCATTGATCCCTAAAATGAGAAAATCTGTATTTCTTAGTCTTTTTCTTAATTCAGCGAATGCAGCAGCAGTTGCCGTTATGTTAGCCGTGCTTATTACTATGAGCCTCGATACTCTATTGATTAATGACTTGTTTCAATGGAGAGCGTTAGTGATAATAATAGTTTGTTCAATTATGACTTTTAAATTCAAGAAGATAAGTGTAATGGTTACAGTGCTTACAGGCTCTGTTTTAGGCTATCTCCTTTACTTAATTTAAAAGAAAGATCTTCTTAAATTTGGTTCGCACCACTTATTAATCGTAATATTGCAATATAACGATTAAGCAATGGGATTAGTAAAATCAGAAATGTTCTCAGTAGAACAAAATCAAATAGCCAATTTAGCAAAGGCCATAGGTCATCCTGCTAGAATAGCAATACTTCAACACCTATTTAAAATACAGACGTGTATCTGTGGAGACTTAGTGGATGAAATTGGATTAGCACAAGCTACCATTTCTCAACATTTAAAAGAATTGAAAAAGCACGGATTAATTCAGGGAAATATTTCCGGAACTAGTGTTTGCTATTGCATCAATACTGAAAAATGGAAGGAAATCAAACTCATTATGTCCACCTTCTTTGATCTTGATTTAGACGAAAAATTCAATTGCTGCTAACGTAACAACTAACAATTATGATACTTAAAGAACTTAAAAGCCATCTTACCAATTTAACCGAAATTGGATTTATATTACCTAACGGAACATTTGTTCCACCCTACTTTCATGTAACAGAAGTGGGTAAAGTAACTAGAGAGTTTATTGACTGCGGAGGAACAGAAAGAGCTACTTCTATTGTTAATTTTCAACTATGGACAGCTAACGACTTTGACCATAGGTTAACCTCAAGTAAACTTTTGGGAATAATTGAATTGGCAGATGCTAAGTTTAATCTAAACGAGCTGGAGATAGAGGTCGAATATCAAACTGATACCATTGGTAAGTTCGGTTTGGAGTTTGACGGAATCAACTTCATTCTTCAAGCGAAGCAAACCGATTGTTTAGCTCTTGAACAGTGCGGAATACCGGAAGGAAAAACTAAAAAATCGCTAGCAAACCTATCAGACGCCACTTGCGCCCCTGGATCTGGATGTTGCTAAAACTGCTACTTGTCTTTTCTCTCAAATTATAAAAAATGAAAACGAAAAATTTAAGTTTTTTAGATCGAAATTTAACGTTGTGGATCTTCTGTGCCATGGCTCTTGGTGTAGGACTGGGATATTTCATACCCACTTTTCCAAACATGATAAATTCATTAGGCAGTGGAAGCACGAATATTCCAATTGCTATTGGTTTGATATTAATGATGTATCCACCTTTGGCTAAGGTTAACTTTTCACAGCTAACTAAGGTTTTTAAAAACACCAAAATCTTATCCATTTCACTTCTATTAAATTGGATAATCGGTCCAGTTTTAATGTTTATTCTTGCCATCACTTTTTTGCACAACTACCCTGAATATATGGTAGGATTGATTTTAATAGGACTAGCACGTTGCATTGCAATGGTTCTCGTTTGGAATGACCTAGCAGAAGGCAGTAGTGAATATGGAGCTGGTTTGGTTGCATTAAATAGTATTTTTCAAGTATTTGCATACAGTTTTTACGCTTGGCTATTTATTACTGTGCTGCCTCCATATTTTGGTTTTGAAGGAGCTATAGTAGACATCTCCATTGGGACTATTGCAGAAAGTGTTGCTATCTATTTAGGTATTCCATTCGCAATGGGAATATTTAGTCGAGTAATTCTAGTGCGAATAAAAGGAGAAAAATGGTATTCAGAGAAATTCATACCTGCAATTTCTCCCTTGACTTTAATTGCTCTTTTATTTACTATTTTTGTTATGTTCTCTCTCAAGGGAGAACTCATTGTAGATATACCAATGGATGCTTTAATCATAGCAGTTCCGTTACTAATCTATTTCAGCTCCATGTTCTTAATCGGGTTTTTTCTTACTAAGGCTATGGGAGCAAATTATGACAAAACTGCAGCGGTAGCTTTTACTGCAGCAGGGAATAATTTTGAACTAGCTATTGCAGTTGCCATTGCCGTTTTTGGATTGAATTCAGGGCAAGCATTTGCCGGAGTAATTGGACCTTTGGTTGAAGTTCCGGCATTAATTTTATTGGTTAGAGTTTCATTTTGGTTACGTAAAAAATATTACCCTAACGAACTACCTAAAGTCAATTAAATTGGAAAACCGGTATGAACCGGATTTACATAAAAAAACTAAAGATTAAATAAAATGGACAAAATTCACGAAGAAGTAAAAGACTACTACGGAGTCGAGCTTCAAAAATCTGAGGATTTAAAAACAAATGCTTGTTGCACACTTACTAGACCACCAAAGCACATAATGGATGCATTAAATTTGGTAGCAGATGAAGTACAAGCAAAATATTATGGTTGTGGACTTACTATACCATCTGCAGTAGAAGGATTGAGAATTCTTGACCTTGGGTCTGGTAGTGGAAGAGACTGTTACATCGCTGGTAAGCTGGTAGGAGAAAATGGATCTGTAATAGGTATTGACATGACTGATGAGCAATTAAAAGTTGCCAATGACCATATTGAATATCACCGTGAGAAATTTGGATACAAAAAATCAAATGTTTCTTTTCTAAAAGGTAACATTGAAAAATTAGATGAATTAAACCTTGAAAAAGGATCGTTTGACGTGATTATATCTAACTGTGTAATCAACCTTGCTACAGACAAACTAAAGGTACTGAAAGATGCCTATGAATTACTAAAGCCAGGAGGAGAAATGTATTTCTCTGATGTATATTCAGACAGACGTATACCTCAACATTTGCAAGATGACAGAGTACTTTGGGGAGAATGTTTGAGCGGTGCTTTATACTGGAATGATTTCTTAAACGTTGCAAAAGCAGCTGGTTTTGGAGATCCTAGATCTGTTGAAGATAAACCAATCACAGTTGACAATCAGGAATTAGAAGAACTAGTTGGAGACATAGAATTCTACTCGGTTACATACAGGTTGATGAAACTAGACAAACTAGAATCAGATTGTGAAGACTATGGACAAGCAGTAGCTTATAAAGGTGGAATTCCTGAAAATGATTTAGCATTTATGCTGGATGAGCACCATTATTTCCCTAAAGGAAAAGTAATTACTGTTTGTGGAAACACGTATATGATGCTGCACGATACTCGATTTGCTAAGTACTTTGATTTTTATGGTACTTGGGATACTCATTATGGTATTTTTGAAGGGTGTGGAGGTAATATGCCTTTTACCAAACAAGATGGAACGGCAGCAGATTGCTGTTAGAATACTTCGACAAGCTCAGTACAACGCTTCGACCAGCTTAGTAGGATTAAGCTGTAATTATTACAAAAATTAATATGCTTATCCGTATGTTTCCCCAAAACTATTCCACTTAAAAGAAACACTAGCAATTAACAGCCTTTCAAATATACAATCAAAATATCTTCTATTTAATT
>JBLHMK010000113.1:0-7865 GCA_047621945.1 Flavobacteriaceae bacterium | reverse complement strand
GACAAAGCTATTTGCTCCAAAATCACTGATTTCAAAACCCAGTTTATTGATTTCTGGTAGAATTTCTCTCATAATCTCGGCGTCTTGAGCGGAAAGCTCAATATTCTGAGGAAACAACTGCTGTTGACTAAGATTGTTCCCAGAACTCATCACATGCAAATAGCGCTCAAACAAAATAGCTTGATGCATAGCATGCTGATCAAATATGATATATCCCGATTTGATAGGGGATAAAATAAACCTAGCATGAATCTGATAGGGCCCGCTTACTTTTTCTTTGTATTCCTTATGCTGCACATCCTCATCCAGAGGCAGCTCTTGATTCATTTGAGCTACTCGCTGCACTAAAGATTTCGAACTTTCTTCGTTGTTTATTTTATATAGCTCTTGCCAATTGTCTAGGTTAGACTTATCGCCTGATTGATTTTTATTTTTTGCTGTAAACGGAAAATCAGTTTTTGAAAAACTCATCGCTGACTTATTCAAATCAAAGTTCTTGTCTTTCTGCCCAAAAGTCCCCATTTGATTAAACGCATCCTCTTGATCAAAATCTAAGGTTGGCGTTACGCTATATTGTGCTAGACCATGTCGAGCCGCTGCATTAACAAAGGTATAAATGAGGCGTTCTTCTTCAAACTTGATCTCGTGCTTACTAGGATGTACATTAATATCAATCTTAGCGGGGTCAATGTCCATAAAGAGCACAAAGAATGGAAACCTATCTTTAGTCATCACATCTTCATAAGCCTTAAAAATGGCGTGATTCAAATAGTTGCTCTTGATAAATCTTCTATTTACAAAGATGTACTGTTCTCCTCTTGTTTTCTTTGCAGAGTCTGGTTTACCGATAAATCCACCAATACTCACCACATCCGTTTCTTCTTGAATAGGGACCACACGATTATTATAATTGTCGCCAAACAAAGCCACAATTCGCTGTCTCAAGTTACCAGGTTTCACATGGTAGGTCTCATAATCATTAATAATTAGAGAAAACGCCACTTCAGGGTGTGGCAAGGCTATTCGAAAAAACTCGTCAATAATGTGCTTCGTTTCTACATTGTCGCTCTTCAAAAAATTGCGACGTGCGGGCACATTAAAAAAGACATTCTTAACAGCAATAGAAGTTCCTTTTGGTGCTTGACAAGGTTCTTGCTTTTCAATAACAGAACCCTCAATATTAATTTGAGTGCCTACCGTTTCACCTTCTTGCTTTGATTTTAATTCTACTTGAGCAATAGCCGCAATGGAAGCCAAGGCTTCTCCTCTAAAGCCCTTGGTAACTATAGCAAATAAATCGTCTATGCTCTTTATTTTAGAGGTAGCATGCTTTTGGAAACTCATGCGGGCATCCGTAGGGGACATCCCGTCACCATCATCAATAACTTGTACTAACGTTCGGCCTGCATTCTTAATAATTAACTTGACTGATGAAGCATTTGCATCAACAGCATTCTCCATTAACTCTTTAACGATACTTGCGGGTCGTTGAATAACTTCCCCTGCTGCAATTTGATTGGCTATTGCATCTGGCAACAATTGAATAACATCTGACATGCTTATTTGTTAGAGGCTTTCTTTAATAAAAACAATACAATCAATAGAAAAGGAACTCCTGGAATAGCACCATACCAATAGTAACCCATTGCTATAAGTGATACCGTAAAGAGCCCGAAGAATATTGAAAACAACAAATATCTCCTAGTCTTGTCCGCTTCTGCATATTGCTTTTCGAACATATTCGTTTTATAGCTGCTTTTAAATTTGGAAAAGCTACCCTTTTCAACACCTGACTCCCCTACCGTAGGCAATTTCTTATCGTTGTAATACCTCGTATGAAAAGAAAATCTTCTAGGTTTATCAGTTTCAAATATCTTAAATCGCATAGTTCTAAATTACAAAAAATGAATCGGTTTAACGAATTATTCAACCTCTTTCAGCAATGTTCGGAAGGCCACAAACCTATCCTTGAACCGCTCAATTCCCTTTGTTTGTAGTGCCGGAGCATCTTCCTCTCTATAGTCAAAATAATCACTCATAGATTCTGCATAGTACTGCACATTATAGGTCATACCATCACTTTCATCCTCAACTAAAACCTTATGAAACTTATGTTTAACGAACTTTCCGGTAGCCAAAACTTCGGCAATGTGTTCGTTCTTCATCCAGCTTAGCCATTCGTCGTGCGCACCTATATCTATCTTGACTGTAACACTGTAAATAATCATGGCTCGAAGTTAAAACTTTTTCTCTAGATGAATCGCATTACTGAGCACTTGGCTTTAGCCACTTTCCTCACCCGTTCACTATAGGGAACAGGTGAGTGCATTAACGAACAATTTTATTGAATTATTGGTTAAATTTGCAACTCTTATAATTAGAACACTTTTTCCTATGAATTTTGAATTGAACGAAGAACAATTAGCCGTACAACAAGCAGCTAGAAATTTTGCACAGAGCCAATGCCTTCCTGGAGTTATTGATCGAGATACACACATGACTCACCCAACAGCACTTTTGAAAGAAATGGGCGAATTAGGTTTTATGGGTATGATGGTTGATCCCAAGTATAATGGCGGCGGAATGGATACTCTCAGCTACTGCATTGCCATCGAAGAGCTTTCTAAAATTGACAATTCTTGCTCTGTTGCCATGAGTGTAAATAACTCTTTGGTTTGTTGGGGCTTGGAGAAATATGGAAACGAAGAACAAAAAGAAAAATACTTAAAGCCATTAGCTTCAGGTGAGAAGTTGGGTGCTTTTGCCTTAAGTGAGCCGGAAGCGGGTAGCGATGCTACTAGTCAACGTACTGTGGCTATTGATAAAGGCGACCATTACTTAGTGACTGGTACAAAGAATTGGATTACCAATGGGGGTAAAGCTGACTTCCACTTAGTAATAGCCCAAACAGATGCCGAAAAAGGGCACAGAGGGATTAACGTGCTTATTATGGAAAAAGGTATGGAGGGTTTTACTATTGGTGCTAAAGAAGACAAGTTAGGTATTAGAAGTTCTGATACACATTCTTTAATGTTTCAAGACGTAAAGGTTCCTAAAGAAAATAGAATTGGGGAAGATGGTTTTGGTTTTAAGTTTGCCATGCAAACCTTATCTGGTGGGCGAATTGGAATTGCTGCTCAAGCATTGGGTATTGCCCAAGGAGCTTTTGAATTGTCCGTAAAATATTCTCAAGAGCGACAAGCTTTTGGAAAAGAGATCTCCAAGCACCAAGCTATTGCCTTTAAATTGGCAGATATGGCTACAGAAATAGATGCTGCCCGTTTGTTGGTTTACAAAGCGGCAACCTTAAAGGATGAAGGAAAAGATTACACCCAAGCTAGTGCAATGGCTAAAGTATTTGCTAGTGAAGTAGCGATGAAAACAACGGTTGAAGCTGTTCAGGTTCACGGCGGGTATGGTTACGTAAAAGAATACCACGTAGAACGCTTAATGAGAGATGCGAAGATTACACAAATCTATGAAGGAACTAGCGAAATTCAACGAATTGTAATTTCTAGAGGCTTGTTGAAATAGTCAATAAATAGTATTAAAAAAGGCGTCCCGATTGTTATTGGGACGCCTTTTTTAATTAATGTGTTCTTGCCCTATTTCTTAATAAATGTCATGGACTGCAGGTTTCTTGAGTTGAACCCTAAGACCGCATAATAAACGCCTTTATTCAAAGCAGAAAGATCTAATTGATTAGATGCTGCATGTACATTAAAGTCAGCAACTACTTTTCCCTCCATATTTATAACGCGAAGCACATTGGCCTCTTCTGCATCTAGAAATAAGTTTTGTTCGTAGTAATACGCATCAAGCTTTTGATTGGCTATTGATTCCGCCGATAAACTTTCTTTCTTTTCCGCTGGTTGCAAAACCACTTCCTTATAGAAGCTTCTATCCCCATTTACGGTTCCATCCTGATTACTTAAGACACCCTGTATAACAACCACCGTTGGTTTAGTTATCGGCTCATCAAATGTAAACTTAACTTCAGTGGACACTCCTTGAACTCCATTTTCAATACTTGTCTTCTCTAAGAAATTTACCCGATTAAAAATTGTGCCTTCCCCGTTCTCTCTTAACTCACTTGCTAAGTCGAATTCTACTTTAGGATTCTTGTCTCCCGAGCTTGATAGTTGAATTGCATCAAATCCTGTGGTAGGAATCCTAACGACATAATCAAATATCAATTCTGCTCCCTCTTCTGTCTTTCCATCCAAGATAAAAATATCGTTTGAAATAGAGCCGCCGTGGCAAGAACCGCAAGTTAAGGCCTTCTGTCCTTCCATGCCCAAACAGCTTCCATAATCTGTATATGAAAACATAAAAATTCCAATAAGAGGTAGTAAGAGTATGGGTAATTTTTTCATAAGCGGGAAATTTAATCCTACTAAAGCTAGAAAAAAGTATCCATATTTAAGAATTTGACCATATATTTCTTGTCAGCGAATTGTAAAATTCACCGAAAGCGGGGTATTCGTTTGATGCTACTTTGGGAGGGTTAGCTCAACTTTATGTTGATTTACCTCATAAGTGCTATATAGCTTATTAGCAAATAACACGAAAGTAAACATCAGCACAAAGAAGCATAGCATTAACAAACTGATATATCTTTCATTGGACAACATACTATTATAAACGTGGTTTAGGCCTCTTTTGTTTTCCATGTTTGTAAAATGTGGGTAAAAAAATAGCCCCAACATAGAATGTTGGGGCTATCACATTTTAAAAACTTCTAAAAGTTATTCTTCAACAACTTTTCTATTAGCCGCATAATTAATTTTCAAAGCATCCGCTTTTCTTAATTCCTGCTTAACATCCGTAACAATTCCCATTGTTACTTCCTCGTCAACTTTCAGAGAAACCGTAAAGATTCCTTTATAAGCATCCGGAACAGCCGCATAAGTAGACTTAACCCATGCTTGTACATTGTCTACTTCTGCAAATGCATCATTCAACTGTACGCGAGGTGCTGAACCA
This sequence comes from Flavobacteriaceae bacterium, assembly GCA_047621945.1. Taxonomy (GTDB): domain Bacteria; phylum Bacteroidota; class Bacteroidia; order Chitinophagales; family UBA8649; genus JAFMKE01. The sequence continues at coordinate 2,879 of JBLHMK010000113.1, read as the reverse complement.
AAAGTCGCTTCGTCTGTAGGTGTACCAATTAGAATGTATCCTACTGATTCCTTCAATTCAATCTTACTTAATTCCGTTGCTTGAGGGATCTGAATCCTTAAAATGGGATTTGTTTCTCTCATTACAGTTACCACCATAAAGAAAAACAAAAGCATGAATATAATATCTGGCAATGACGCCGTAGAGATGGCTGGTGTTTCCTTTTTTCCTGAGTCTTTACTAAATCTAGACATAATTAATTTCCTCCCAAATTTACTGGTTCAGCTTCCGAAATCTTCATTGGATATTCAGCTTGACACTTCTTTTTTAAATCGTAACAAGTGTTTTGCTTCGTATTAGCCAAATCATCATTATCTGCACAATCATCTAATTCTCTATAATTCATTGATCCACCCGTGATGGATAAAGCAAACTTATCTCTCACTTCCGCATAACCTGCTTTCAAAGAATTTTGAATCTCAATATACGTTCCGTAGTTCGTTCCTCTATCATTCTTTAAGGAGATTACGGCATCTTGAGGGCTCACAGAATATTTCTCTGATTTTCCTCTATTATCTAGATGCTTCACTACAATAGCTTGCAATTCATCTAACTCTACATATTCTTGCTCAACTAACAACTGATTGTTTGCATTCACCAAAATCTCTAAAAGATTTCTATCCTTGATTCTTACATCATCTGGTGGTGGCTCCTCAGACCAAGCAGGTAATTTGTGAATGATACCTTTATCTTGATCGATGGTAGTTGTAACAAGGAAGAATATCAGCAATAGGAAGGCGATATCCGCCATACTACTCGCATCAATTTCTTTTGCTCCTTTTGTTTTACTTCTTCCCATACTAATTTATCTTAATTACCGTCAACAAAACCCTTCACGATATCAACCAACACCAATACTGATGCTACAATGGCCAATGCATAAACAGCTATAATTCCTGCACTAGATCTTTTATATGATACTGGGTCACCTAATCCTTTTTCCATTAGTCGTTGTGAAGCTTCATCTGAACTCAACACATAACCAATTCCTAAAAATACTAGGATAGCTGCAACGCCTATTACGGCATGCATTCCACCATCTTTCCAATTCTGTGCTATTGCTATACCTACTCCAACAAACAAACCAATTGCGGCTATTGTTATTAGGACGTATGATATATAAATACCTATTTCTCCAAAAGTTTCCATGCTATTCTTTTTTTAAAGGTTAAAAATTAAGCAGAGATTTTATGCTTTTTCAACATATCGATAAAAGAAATAGAAGCATCTTCCATATCATTTACGATACTATCAATTCTAGTAACAATGTAATTATAAAAAATTTGAAGGATAATTGCTACGATCAAACCGAATACAGTAGTTAATAAGGCTACTTTAATACCACCCGCAACTACTGTTGGTGAAATATCACCCGCTGCTTCAATTGCATCAAAGGCACCAATCATACCGATTACTGTTCCTAAGAATCCTAACATTGGCGCTAAACCAATTGCTAATGAAATCCATGTTAACCCTTTTTCCAAACGACCCATTTCAACTGAACCATAAGCTAAAACAGACTTCTCAACGATATCTAAACCGTCTTTTGATCTACTTAAACCTTGATACATGATAGATGCGATTGGACTTCTGCTTGCTTTACAAACTTCTTTAGCTCCTTCTACATTACCATTAGCTAAGTTCTCTTCAACTTTACTTAGTAGTTTGCTAGAGTTTGTAGACGCCAAGCTTAAAGAAATAATTCTTTCAATACAGAACGCTAATCCGAAAATTAAACAAACTAGTACCAATGACATAAAGCCAGCACCACCTTCAATAAATTTCTCTAATAAAATTTTGTGTCCGGACTGCTCTTCAGCTGGCGCATCTTCAGTTGTTTCAATAACTGCTGGTGCAGCTACTTCCTCAACCACTTCTTCGACTACTGTTTCCACAGAATCACTTTCTTGTGCATTTACAGCTTGAATGCTCATGCCGAAAGTAAATATAGCTACTAGGGCTAGTGTAATACTTAGTTTTTTCATACTACTCAGTTTTGTTTGATTTTAATGTTTAATATTTAATACTCAATTCGTTTTACTCTTCTTGGCGGAGAGGAAGGGATTCGAACCCCCGAAACCGTTTCCAGTTTACTTGCTTTCCAAGCAAGCCAGTTCAACCACTCCTGCACCTCTCCAAGATAAAGAGCGAGCCAAAAATATAAATTTAATTCCACAAAGAAAAAAAATTCTTTTCTCGATGTCCAAAATTCAATTAATTAATGCTCTAAACCAAATAAATATTGGGCTAATTTTGAATCTTTACAAAGAACTTACAATAGCTTAGTCCTTAATACTGAACAGCTTCTTAGCGTTTTCCGTAGTTTTTATAGACACTTCCTCCAACTTTACCCCTAATACTTCCGCTAATTTTTCTGCTATATATATTAGGTAAGAACTTTCATTTCGCTTTCCTCGAAACGGAACTGGAGATAAATATGGCGCATCCGTCTCTAATAAGAGGTGTTCTAAGCTCATTCCTTCAAGAGTTTTATCCAAACCACTATTCTTATATGTCAATACTCCACCTATGCCTAAATAGAAACCAATGTCTGTTAAGCGCTTCGCTTGCTCCTTATTTCCAGTAAAACAATGTAACACTCCTTTCAGTTTTCCATCCTGTTCATCTTCTAATATGTCTAGAATATCATCGAAGGCTTCTCTGCAATGAACAGCAATAGGCAGGTTTTTTTCCTTGGACCAGGCTATTTGTGTACGGAAAGCATCTATTTGTTCAGCTTTATGCAGGGTATCCCAATAGTAATCCAGGCCTATCTCCCCTACACTTGCAAAATCTTGTCGCAAAAACTGCGCTTCAATTAGATCCAATTCTTCTTTATA
>JBLHMK010000112.1:0-7959 GCA_047621945.1 Flavobacteriaceae bacterium | reverse complement strand
ATATCCACGAACAGACGAGTTGATAGAATTTGGTTATTATGCAAAATATTTGAAGGATTATATAAAAGACTATGGTGACAGACTGCTAGTACTATTTTATGATGACCTAAAAAAGGACAAACTAGGTATTATAAAAAAGTGTTATTCTTTTCTTGAAGTCGATGCCGATTTTATACCAAGTGACAATTTTTTAAATAGCAAACCGCAAAAAGTAAACTATTCACTTCTTCGGACTAGATTATTAACCAAAAAGAATAGATTCCAATTTAATTATAACGCTACGAGAACTAGACTTGAAGTTAAAAAGCAGAATAGAATAGACAAAATTATTTGTCAAACTATTGACAGAATTGATAGACGTATTGTTTCTAAATATTTGGTTGAAGATAAAAAACCAGATTTTAACTCTGAGATACTTCTTCAACTTATTGAAATATATAAACATGACATAAAAGAATTAGAATCCATATGTAATGTTGATTTATCACATTGGATGAGTTTTCGCGCCTAACATTCTGTATTGGTAATGGCAAGTAAGGTGCTAAATGGCAAGAATTGGAACCTACTCAATTCAATGTTATTAAAATCACCTTAAAGTGTAGGCAATAACAAACATTAAGACAATTAAAAACACATAATGATAGTAATTGCCAACTCCACTATCCCTAATTTCAAGTAAATTTCTTATATTTGCATTGGTAAATACCAACAAAAATCCAATTAAAAGCATTAAAGATGGCAAATACCAACATACACTGGTTATCTATGAGTGATAAATCAATAGTTTCCATAATTGGTGAATACATCAAACACCAACGTTTAATTCAAAATAAAACTCAAGCAAATATTGCTGAGATCGCAGGGATTAATCGCTGGACTATGAGTAAAATTGAAAATGGAGAAGCTATATCATTAAGCTCATTAATACAGATTCTAAGAGCGCTTAATCTACTTGATCTACTTAATGTCTTTAAAATTCAAGCCCAATTAAGCCCATTGGAACTTGCGAAGCTAGAAAAACAAAAAAGACAAAGAGCTAGTAAAAGCAATGAAATGAATAAACAAAATAAAAGCAAATGGTAGAAGTAAAAGCAGCATTTGTTAAAATTTGGGGGCAAACTGTTGGAGCCGTAGCTTGGGATGAGGAACAAGGACTAGCAAGTTTCGAATATGAACCACAGTTTAAATCTAACAACATAGATTTAGCTCCAATAAAAATGCCTATCCACTCCAATCAAGGTATATTTTCATTTCCAGAATTAAGGTCTTCCAAGAACAGCGAATATGATACATTTAAAGGCTTGCCTGGTTTATTGGCTGATGTATTACCTGATAAGTATGGAAATCAATTGATAAATATTTGGCTAGCACAAAATGGACGCCCAGAGAACAGCATGAATCCTATAGAACAACTTTGTTTTATTGGTACAAGAGGAATGGGCGCGCTGGAATTTGAACCTACTCAACTAAAATCGGCTAAAAAAAGTTTTCCAGTTGAAATCAATAATTTAGTTGATATTGCTCAACGAATTTTGAACAAAAGAGCGTCATTTGAGACTCACTTAAATGAAGACGAACAACAGGCAGTAATGGAGATTTTAAAAATAGGAACATCAGCAGGTGGTGCCAGACCAAAAGCTATTATTGCCTATAATAAAAAAACAGGGCAGATCCGTTCGGGACAAACAAATTCACCAAAAGGGTTTGAACATTGGCTAATAAAATTAGACGGTGTGAGTGATGCTCAGTTCGGGGAAAGTAAAGGCTATGGACGAATTGAGATGGCTTATTACAATATGGCAAAAGATTGTGGTGTAAACATGATGGAATCGGAATTATTGAAAGAGAATGGTAGAGCACATTTTATGACAAAAAGGTTTGACAGAGAGAAAGGGTCCATTAAACACCATATTCAAACCTTTTGCGCAATACAACACTATGACTTTAATGAAGTTAGAAGCTATAGTTACGAACAGTTATTCCAAACTATGAGATTACTTCGCTTACCCTACCCAGATGCAGAACAAATGTATCGCAGAATGGTCTTTAATGTTATCGCTAGGAACTGTGATGATCATACTAAAAATTTTGCTTTTCGACTTAAAGAAGGAGGGGAATGGGAATTGTCACCAGCATATGACATTTGCCATGCATATAGACCTGACAGTATATGGGTGAGTCAACACGCTTTAAGTATTAATGGAAAAAGGAAAGGAATTGAAAAAGAGGATTTGATAAACTTTGCCAAGGCAATGAACATTAAAAAATCAGCGAATATTATTGCTGAAATAAATACTACGGTTCAAAATTGGAATACCTATGCTGATGGAGTAAAGGTTAATAAGAAACAGCGAGATTCAATAAAAGAAACCTTATTAAATTTTAAAAAATAATAACACGATATACAACGAGGTGTATGGCGTCATTAAAAAGCATTAATACTAGGCAATCTTCCCCCAACCTTTCTGCTGGTGTTGAGCAATTAGATGGTTCTTTAAGAATAAGTTCTCGTGCTTATCAAGAAATGGATCATCGTTTAAAATATGCGTAGCTACTTCTCTGGCTAAGGCTAAAATCTTTTGGTCCTTCACCAAGCTCGCTAAGCGTAAATCAGCAATCCCGCTTTGTTGGGTGCCTTCAATATCACCAGGACCTCTCAGGCGTAAATCTTCTTCTGCTATTAGAAAACCATCATTGGTTTCTACCATGATACTCATTCGTGCTTTGCTTTCATTTGACAGCTTCAAACCTGTCATTAAAATACAATAGGATTGCTCAGCCCCTCTACCTACACGACCTCTTAATTGATGGAGTTGACTCAAGCCAAAACGTTCCGCACTTTCAATAATCATCATACTAGCATTCGGCACATTCACACCTACTTCTATCACCGTAGTTGCCACCATGATTTGAGTTTTGCCTTGTACAAATCGTTGCATTTCATACTCCTTGTCTGCAGGCTTCATTCTGCCGTGCAAAATACTAATTGGCAATTCAGGAAAATGTCTTTTCACACTTTCATAGCCATCCATTAAGTGATTGTAGTCTAGCGTTTCTGATTCTTCAATCAACGGATAAACCATGTACACTTGTCTTCCTTTGGCAATTTCTTTGCCGATAAAACCAAAGACCTCTAAACGGCTATTTTCTCTTCGGTGAGAAGTTCGAATAGGTTTTCTTCCTGGAGGTAATTCATCAATTAAAGAGATGTCTAAATCTCCGTAGAGCGTCATAGCTAATGTTCGAGGAATAGGTGTTGCCGTCATCACTAAGTTGTGTGGTGGCCTCGTGTTCTTTTTCCAAAGCTTGGCCCGCTGAGCTACACCAAAACGATGTTGCTCATCAATGACGACCATCCCTAAATTTTTGAAAATAACTTTATCCTCAATTAAGGCATGTGTGCCTATAAGTATATCTATTTCTCCTTCTGCTAAGGCTAGCAACAACTGCTTTCTAGTTTTTCCTTTTACCGACCCCGTTAAGATGGCACAGCGAATGCCTGCGGCTTCAACTAGATCAGAAATTCCTTGCATGTGCTGTTGAGCCAATATCTCCGTAGGCGCCATAATACAGGCTTGGAATCCATTATCAATAGCCATAAGCATGGTCATTAAGGAAACAATCGTTTTACCACTACCCACATCTCCTTGAAGTAAGCGATTCATTTGCTTACCGCTTAAGGTGTCTTTACGAATTTCCTTCAACACTCTTTTCTGTGCACCAGTCAATTCAAAGGGTAGATACTTCTCGTAAAACTCTTGAAATTTTTGATCGATCTTCTCAAAGATGAATCCTTTGTTTTGAATATTTCGATTAATCTTACTTCGTAATAAGCGCAACTGAATGAGTAAGAGCTCTTCAAACTTAATACGGAAAATAGCCTTACTTAAACTGTCTTCTCCGGTAGGAAAATGAACTTCATGGTAGGCTTTATTTCTACTCATCAATCTATACGCATCGAAGACTTTCAAGGGTAGAATCTCCGTCAACTCCACATTGTTTAACTGACCTAGTGCTGTCATTTGTAACTTAGAAAGCCCTTTGCTATCCAAGTTGAATTTCTTCATCTTTTCCGTGGTATTGTATACCGGGTCCAAGCTGTGAGACTGATCAACAATTTCACCAACTGTTTTCATTTCTGGGTGGGTAATACTGAAGTTGCGACCAAACTTTTTGGGCTTGCCATAAACCACATATTCTACTCCAGTTTTAAGCGACTTTTGAATCCAATCGGTTTTCACAAACCAGACTAAATCAATTGACCCTGTTTCGCCCTTGAAAGTTCCATGCAAGCGTTTCTTTCTATTCGCTCCAACTAAGCTAAGAGATATCAGCGTTCCTTTAATTTGAATATATTGAGTCGCTTCATTGATTTCTTCAATGGAATAGAACTTGGTTTTGTCTACATAACGAAAGGGAAAGTGGTGAATCAAATCGCTCCAAGTAAAAATATTCAGTTCCTTTTGAAGAATTTCCGCCCTTTTGGGACCTACCCCTTTTAAAAACTCAATATTGTTGTGCAGCTTACTTTGCATATTCAATTACGAAATTACATATTTCGCAGGTGATTTTTCATTTCTTTTTACTTCCATTCGTTTGTTTCCAAATCTTAGTTATCTTCATTTTTTGAAGAAGCAATATTACATAATAACCCTTATTTGCTTATCTATCATACTTGTACCCATTGTTCTTCAAATGGAACATGGTCTGTTTGATAAGTTTAAAAACATGCTTAATAGTTACGACCCTAGTGGTATAATAATTTCGCTTGCCCTACTCTTCTTTTGCTTTTTTATTGAGCTATTAGTCCTGGGTTATAAAAAAAGCTCTGTCTATCAAATTTTGCATCCCAATAAAAGCGTGGTTACCGATGTCGTAATAGGATTAGCCTATACCCTCGGCATCTTCTTCTTTTTGAAAACCTTCTATTTGCTTAGTTTAGATCAATTCTTCCCTGATTTAGTAAAAAGTCAAAAAGCGAAGCAAAATCCGAACATGACCTGGTGGTACATTCCAGTTCTGTTGCTCTACTTAGTTATAGCCGATTTTCTCAAATACGTTTTTCACCGACTTAGTCATGAATTAGACTTTCTATGGCAGATTCACAAGTTTCACCATAGCACCACCAGTTTCATCATCTTGAGTGGCAATCGAATTCATCCCATTGAGCACATTCTACACAAAGTCTTTGTTACGCTCCCATTAGTTCTACTAGGCATTCAAATAGACATGTACTTTGCCTTAGTTATTCTGATGTTGTTTATTGATAAGCTTCAACATTCTATGTTAGATTGGGATTATGGTAAGCTTGGAAAGTACTTAATTTATTCCCCGATAGGACATCGCATTCATCATTCCGAAATTCCTGAACATTGGGATAAGAACTACGGCGATTTATTTGTTTTTTGGGATCGACTATTTGGAACTTACTACAAAGGAAACTTAATTAATGAAAAAGTTGGTGTTAGTGATAACTGGATGAACAAGCAAGGTCTGGTTTACGACCTGTGGCATTGTGCATGGCTAAGTGCTAATTCTTTGAAAAGAAGCATTAAAACCAATATTTGGCGAGGAGAACATCTACAAAAAAAGCAATAAAAAAGGGTTCCAAGAGGAACCCTTTTTTATTGTCTTATACAACTCATTTTTTCTTAACAAAGCGATAAATGCCTAAGAGTAATAAGGCACCAAGAACAGCTATTGCCATGTTTGCAAGGCTAAATTCATTGCTGACGCCACCTATACCTAATATTTGTCCGCCTATAAAACCACCTAAGAATGAACCCCCTATTCCTATTAGAATAGTCACTATCCATCCTCCTGGATCTTTTCCTGGCATTATTAATTTTGCAATTGCTCCAGCCACAAAGCCAAAGAGTATCCATGCTAGAATATTCATCATACTATTAAGGTTTGTTTACTTGTAAGATACAAATTTCCTTTTTACTTATTTGAACTTATGAACAAACAAGCCGCTTCTCAATTTAGGTTCAAACCAAGTAGATTTTGGCGGCATTACATTGCCGCTATCCGCAACATGCATTAATTGTTCCATGGATACAGAAGGAACGGCAAAAGCCAATTTCATTTCCCCACTATCTACGCGTCGTTCTAGTTCGTCTAAACCTCGAATACCTCCTACGAAGTCAATTCGGTTATCTGTTCGTTGATCAGCAATACCCAAAAGTGGGTCAATTACGTAAGTACTTAAAATACTGATATCCAAACTAGATACTGGATCTGAACTTGATCGAATACTTTGATCTGCTGTCAATCTATACCATTGTTTGTCTATATATAAGCCAAATTCTCCTGGCACGGAAGGTCTCACTTGACCATCAGCCGGTTGAACCGTAAAATTGCTAATTAAAGCAGTTAAAAACTCATCTGTAGAAATATCAGAAAGCAAGTCTTTAATAACTCTATTATAATCAATTATCATTAGTTGGTCTGCTGGGAAAAGTACCGAAAGGAAATAATTAAAATCTTCATTTCCTGTATACTCTCCTTGCTCATCTCTCAATCGCTGACCTACTATTGCTGATGCAGCTGAACGATGATGTCCATCCGCCACATAGGTGTTTTTTACTTGTCCTTCAAAAATAGAAGTCAATTGTTTGATAGTCGTATCATCATCAACCAACCAAGTGATATGCTCAATACCATCAGAACTTGTAAACTGATTCTCTGGTGCATGGCTAGCTGTCCAATCTTCAATCAATTGATCGATTTGCTTAATTGGTTTATATGCCAAAAATACCGGTCCTAGGTGTGCTCCAGCAGTATACATATGGTCAATACGATCTTTTTCTTTTACAGGTCGAGTGTACTCATGTTTTTTAATGACATCGTTGAAATAGTCATCAATTGAGCTACAAGCCACAATACCTTTTTGCAAATGATTGCCCATCTTCTGTGCATAGATATATAGCATGGCTTGTTCGTCTTGTTTCAACCAGTCTTTATCTATAAACTCATCTAGATTGCTCTTCGCTTTTTGATAAACAGAATCATCATAAACATCTACATCTGGCGACAAGTCAATTTCTGGTTTATTAATGCGTAAGAATGAGTGGTCATTGCCTTTGGCTAATTCCCTAGCCTCTGCACTATTTAAAACATCATAAGGGAATGATGCCAATTGCTCAGCGACGTCTTTGCCTGGTCTAAAAGCTTTGAAAGGTTTTATAATTGCCATGAAGTATTTATTTTATGTAAACTTAGGTAAATTAGCACGAAGAATAAAGCCACAATTAGTTAAAAATGAAGAAGATTCTCATCACTGGTCATACGGGTTTTGTTGGACAAAGTCTTTGTACATATTTGCTCAATCAAAACAAAGCGATTGTTGGGTTAAGCCGAAACAATGGAGGTCAAGAGGTTATCAAATTTCTTCCATGTGACCTTGCTGAAACAGACAGCTTTCAGTTTTTAGATGACGAGAATTTAGCTGGAATCATTCATTTAGCTGCCAATGGAAATGTTGGAGACTGTGAACAGCATCCTGAAGAAAGTCAAAAGTTAAATGTCCGAGCCACTCAACTTTTAGGAGCCTATGCCAAAGGGAGAGACATTCCCATTGTATTCGCTTCTAGCGATCAAGTGTTTGATGGTGAAAAAGGAAACTACTCCATAGGTGATAAAGCCCTCCCCCTTAATGCATACGGGAGGCAAAAATTAGCTGCTGAAGAATCTTTGTTAGGCACCTATTCTAAAGCGGTGGTTTGTCGACTCCCCTTGATGATAGGCGAGCATAGTAAATATATAAAGGCCTTTATAAGCAGTCTGAAAGCTGGCAAAGAGCAAATGCTTTTTACGGATGAAATTAGAAGTGTATTGCATGTAGATGAAGCAGCAAAGCAATTATTCAAAGCCTTAACTTGGGATGGTGGCGTTTATCACTTGCCTGGACCAAAAGCGATAAATCGCTATGAGCTAGGACTTCAAATTGCTATTGAG
>JBLHMK010000111.1:0-7969 GCA_047621945.1 Flavobacteriaceae bacterium | reverse complement strand
GGAACTAACCCAGATTTGGGTTGGACGCATACTGTAAACTACGATGACTTAGACGACGTTTATGAATTGGAGATGCATCCAACAAAGAAGAATTTATATAAATACGATGACGAGTGGTTGCCATTAGAAAAGAGGAAGTTTAAGATAAAAGTAAAAGTGGGAGGAATTCCATTGCCTATTTCTAAGACCTTTTATGAATGTAAATATGGTACCGTAATGAAGAATAAATCGGGGTATTATGCCATTCGTTTTCCTGCCAACCAAGTGATTGGAGCAGCGGAGCAACAATACCGCATGAATAAAGCGACAAACTATCAAGAATTCAAAGCGGCTGTTGATATGCAGCAGCTACCAAGTTTGAATTTTGTTTATGGAGATAAAGAAGGAAACATTATGTTTCTAGCTAATGGATTGTTTCCCGAACGTCATCCAAATTATAATTGGATGACGGTATTACCGGGTAATACAAGTGAGACATTTTGGGAAGCAAAATTCAAACCGATCTCAGCGTTAAATATGATTGAAAACCCAAGTAGTGGGTACGTCTTTAATATGAATAATTCTAGTTTTGATTGTACAGGACCCGAGAATAACCCAGACCCGAATTCTTTTGATCCGACAATTGGCTACCAAACTGGGCCCACCGCAAGAAGCATTCGCTTTCAAGAACTCATGCAAAACGAAGGAAAAATTTCCTATGCGGACTTAAAAAGATTGAAATATGATTCACAAATGAGTTTTCCATTACATACTAGATCAATCATGAATTTAGATGCGATTAGGCAACTAGACCCGCTAAAGTATCCTGAGATTGCTGATGTCATTTTGAAAGTAACAGAGTGGAACGGAAGTGCGGAAGTAGATAATCGAGAAGCAGCGATTCTTTCTTTAAGCGTTCAGCATCTATTAAAATATATGGATGGGCAGAAGTCTTCAGATCTGAATAAAGCATTACCCCTTGAAGAGTTTGTGAATGCATTAGTGTTTGCTAAAAAACACTTGCTAAAACACTTCGGCACTATTGATATTGCTCTTGGAGATTTACAAAAACATGTAAGAGGAGACGTAGAATTACCTATTTGGGGAATTCCAGAAGTTATCACCCAAATGTATACAGTACCCTACAAAGACGGCATGTACAAAACTGTATTGGGCGAATCTTTTATCTTATTTGCCACCTATGGGGAAGACGGCTTAGAACTAGTTGAAACGATTAATTGCTTTGGAGCATCTGCCAATGAAGGCAGCCCACATTATACCGATCAAATGCAATTGTTTGTTGACAAAAAATTGAAATCGATTTCAATGGATAAAGATGAGAACTTAAAAAAAGCCACTCAAGCTTACCGACCAAAATAGAACTAGACTAAAGCCAACTTAAGTACTTCACTCATGTCTTCAACAAAGTGAAAATTAACACCTTTTATATATTCTTGGTTGATTTCTTTGACGTCTTTCTCATTTTCTACGCACATGATAATTTCCTTGATTCCCGCTCGTTTAGCGGCAAGGACTTTCTCCTTAATCCCGCCCACTGGCAAGACTTTACCACGAAGACTAATTTCACCGGTCATGGCTAAGTATGGCTTCACCTTCTTGCCTGTAAACAAAGAAGCTAAGGCACATAAAATTGTTATACCTGCCGATGGGCCATCTTTTGGTGTTCCTCCTTCAGGGAAATGTAAATGAACCGTTTGGTCTTTGAAACTATCCATGGTCAAATTCACTTCAGCAGCATGCGCTTTCAAGTATGAAAATGCAGTTGTTGATGATTCCTTCATCACATCTCCTAAATTACCCGTTAGATTCAAGAGTTCTTTACCCGGATACTTCGTAGACTCAATGTACAATACATCTCCACCTACAGTTGTATAAGCTAATCCAATAGCAACACCAGAAGGGTTTTTCCCTAAAGCCTTATCTCTATCGAAATGTGATACACCTAAATACTTTTCTAAGTCTTCAGAGCTTACCGATAGGTTATATTCCTCTCCCATAGTAATGCGCTTGGCAATGGCTCTCATCACGGCAGCAACTTTGCGTTCTAAACTACGAACACCACTTTCACGAGTATATTTCTGGGCCAATTCCTCCAAAGTAGCTTTACCTATTTTAACCTGATCCGCTTTTAAACCGTGTGCTTTTCTTTGCTTAGGGATAAGGTGCTTCTTCGCAATCTCTACTTTTTCTTCAATGGAATAACCACCCAGCTGGATGATCTCCATTCTATCTCGTAAAGCAGGCTGAATAGAACCTAAATCATTTGCTGTAGCAACAAACATTACTTTACTTAAGTCAAATTCTGTCTCTAAATAATTATCATAGAAGGTACTGTTTTGCTCAGGGTCAAGTACTTCTAAAAGTGCCGAACTGGGATCACCTCTAAAATCTTTACCTACCTTATCTATCTCATCTAAAATAAATACTGGATTGGATGATTTTACTTTTTTCAAAGATTGAACAATTCGACCTGGCATAGCACCGATATATGTTTTTCGGTGTCCACGTATTTCACTTTCGTCATGCAAACCACCTAAGCTCATTCGAATATACTCTCTACCAATTGCAGAAGCAATTGACTTTCCTAGAGAAGTTTTACCCACACCTGGAGGGCCTACAAAACATAAAATTGGTGACTTCAAATCGCCTTTCAGCTTTATAACCGCTAAATATTCCAAGATCCGATCTTTAATTTTATCTAGACCATAGTGCTCCGCATCTAATACTTTTTTCGCCTTAATTAAATCTAAATTGTCTTTAGTTGTAACTCCCCAAGGAAGATCCAACAACAATTCTAGATGATTAATAGTTAACGCATATTCCGGCGCCGCTGGATTGGTGCGGTGTAATTTCTTATATTCCTTTTCAAAGGTCTCAGCCACTTTCTTCGGCCATTTCATTTTCGCCGCTCTATCCTTTAGGCCTTCTAACTCTTTTGCGGGATTCTCCTGTCCAAGTTCTTCTTGTATGGCCTTCAATTGTTGATGCAAGAAGTAATCGCGCTGTTGCTTTTCAATATCTACTCTTGTCTTGTCTTGAATTTTATTTTTTAAGTCAAGCATTTGAATTTCATTATTTAAGTGTTCCAGCACTTTATTTGCTCGAATACTTAAATCATCTAAGGATAAAAGCTGTTGCTTGTCTGCAACACCTACATTTAGATTAGATGCAATGAAATTAATTAAGAAAAATCGATTCTTAATATTCTTCAATACCGCAGCCGCCTCAGAAGGAATATGATTGGACTTTTGAATAATCTCTTTGGCTAGATCTTCAATCGTTGAAATCAAAGCCTTAAACTCTTTCGTTTGCTTAGGTTTACTTTCTTCTACTTTCACGAAATTTGCCTTCATGAAAGGATCTTCTTGAACGCCATCCACTAACTTGATCTTACTAACCCCCTGCAAGATAACCGTATTGGTTCCATCGGGCATTTTTAACATCTTCAATATTCTAGCAAGTGTTCCTATTTCATACAAATCGTCAAAACTTGGATCTTCTTCATTGGCGTTTGTTTGAGCCAATACTCCAATTAATTTGTCCTTTCTGTATGCCGAACGCACTGCCTTGATAGAAGAATCTCTACCGACAGTAATAGGCATTATAACCCCAGGGAAAATTACAGAATTACGCAAAGCCAATACAGGCAATGCTTCTTTAATTTCTATATTATCATTTTCTCCTATTTCCTCTTCACTAATAACGGGTAAAAACTCCGTATCCTCATCGATGGCAATAAATTGATCTCCAAAATCCATATTATGTATAGTTGTTTTATAGAAAAAAGCGGTTGCCGTTTAACGGGCGACCGCTTTTCTTTTATGATGCAAATTTAGTTTAAAAATACTTGATTTACTAAATCTGGCTTAATGATTAATTCTCCATTTTCCACATCCACGTTGAAGCTTGAACCATTCCTGATTTCATTGCCTAAAAGTTTTTTCGAAAGTAAATTTACGATGTCTCGTTGTATTAACCTTTTAACAGGTCTTGCTCCATATTGAGGGTCATATCCCTCATCTGCAATCAAATCTAAGGCCTTGTCAGAAATAGTCATTTTAATTTCTTGTAAGGCTAATCTTTCTTGAAGCTTTTCAATTTGTAACAGGGCAATCTCCTTCAAATTACTTCGAGTTAAAGGTTCAAACATTGTCACTTCATCAATTCGATTTAAGAACTCTGGTCGCACCGCTTGTTGCAATCGCTGCATAACTTGAGCCTTAGTAGTGGTATATACTCCTGGTAAATCTTCAGATGCCACTCCAGTATAATTCTCTTGAATAATATCTGAACCAATATTTGAAGTCATGATGATAATCGTATTCTTAAAATTGGCGACTCTTCCTTTATTATCTGTTAAGTGTCCTTCATCCAAAACTTGCAACAATACATTACTTACATCAGGATGGGCTTTTTCAAACTCATCTAGTAATACCACTGAATACGGTTTTTTACGTACAGGCTCTGTCAATTGACCGCCTTCATCGTAACCCACATATCCAGGAGGCGCTCCTAGTAAACGGGAAACTGAATGTTTCTCCATGTATTCACTCATGTCTATGCGAATAATCGCTCCATCATCATTAAAAAGATAGCTAGCTAAAGCTTTGGCAAGCTCTGTTTTCCCGACTCCTGAACTTCCAATAAACAGGAATGAACCAATAGGTCTATTCTCATCTGCTAGGCCAGCTCTATTTCGTCTGATAGCATTAGAAACTGCTTCTATCGCTTCTTTTTGACCAATAACTCGTTTGCCTAACTCGTCTTCTAAGCGAAGTAATTTAACCCTTTCAGTTTCCATCATTTTAGATACTGGAATCCCTGTCCACTTAGACACAATTTCAGCAATATCTTCTCGGTCTACTTCTTCTTTCAAAAGCCTTGATTCACTATTGATGTTCTGTAAATCGCCTTCCAATTTCGCTACCTCATCTTCAGCCGCTTTAACTTTACCATATCGAATTTCAGCTACTTGTCCATAATCCCCATCCCGTTCTAGTTGTTCTGCTTGCAGTTTATAACTGTCAATTTCTTTCTTCTTGGCTTGAATATTATCTAACAGTTCTTTCTCTTTTTGCCATTTCGCTCTGAATGAAGTTCGCTTCTCTGTCCATTCCGATATTTGCTTGGTGAGATCTTTAATTTTCTTCTCATCTTTCTCCCGCTTAATAGCCTCTCGTTCAATTTCCAACTGGCGAATTTTTCTTTCTATTTCATCCAATTCTTCAGGCATAGAATCAATCTCCAGACGCAATTTTGCTGCAGCCTCATCGATCAAGTCAATAGCCTTATCTGGCAATTGCCTATCTGTAATGTATCTTGAAGATAATTCCACCGCCGAAATAATCGCATCATCCAATATTTTCACCTTATGGTGCATTTCATATCGATCTTTTAATCCTCTCAATATAGATACCGAATCCTCTATGGTAGGTTCATCGATTATTACTTTTTGGAAACGTCTTTCCAGCGCTTTATCTTTCTCAATATACTTTTGATATTCTTTATTTGTAGTGGCTCCAATTGCTCGCAAATCTCCACGAGCCAATGCTGGCTTTAAGATATTTGCTGCATCCAAAGCTCCTTCGGTAGCGCCTGCTCCCACGAGAGTATGAATCTCATCGATAAATAAGATAATACTGCTACCTGCTTCTTGAACTTCTTTGATAAGCGCTTTCAACCTTTCTTCAAACTCGCCTCGATACTTAGCCCCTGCCATAAGTAAACCCAAATCCAAGGAAAAAATTTCTTTAGATTTCAAGTTTTCAGGTACATCACCATTTACAATTCTGTGCGCAATGCCCTCAGCGATAGCTGTTTTACCAACTCCAGGTTCTCCCACAAGGAGAGGATTGTTTTTCGTTCTTCTAGATAGAATATGCAATACTCTTCTAATTTCTTCATCTCTTCCAATTACGGGATCGAGTTTACCTTCTTTTGCTCTATCATTTAGATTTATAGCATACTTAGATAAGGCATTATATTTTGCCTCTGCATTTTGATCTGTCACTTTACTTCCTTTTCTTAGTTCTTCAATGGCCAATTTAGTTACGACCTCATTCATTCCCATTTTTTTCAAGTCTTTCGCAAGCTGATCGTTCACACTTAACAAGGCTAAAATCAGGTGTTCAATACTTACATAGCTATCACCCATTTCTTTCATAATGCTATTGGCTTTCAATACCACTTGATTAAAGTCCTTACTAGGAAAGGCTGCCGCTTCGCTACTTTGCTTAGGTAAGCTGTTTAATTTCTTATCAACTAATACCATTAAATTAGGCATTGTGATATTCATTTTACCAAGTAAAAAGGGTAAAACATCCTTATCGCTTTCCACTATTCCTTTTAACAAGTGAATAGTTTCCATGCTAGGGTTACTATTATTGAAGGCTAGTTGCTGAGCAAAGCTTAGCGCTTCCATCGACTTCTGTGTAAAATTATTTGGATTCATCTCTTCCTCTCCTTATACATTTAATTATCAATTTGAGGTCCCCTGCCTCACCCTTCACCATCAAATTGTAAACCATAAGAAAAATTCGGAATTTATGTCGCGAAAACCCCTCAAACTAAGACAAAATGTCGCTTTGTAAGCGTTTTAATTTAGTTGTAAATTACAGACTTCCCTATTTGATTGAATTTATATCTTTGTACAATGAAATTGAATTCCATTCTTAAAGCTTTTACCTACTTGTTTGCCCTACTATTCATCTTTTCTTGTAAAACGGAAACACCAAAAGACGGATCAATTGATGTTCTTGCTCCTATGAATGATACGATTCAATTGTTGGATAGTTTGATAAAAGCAGATGTAAGAAATTCCGATTTGTATTTTGATAGAGCCTTATACTATAAGAGCCGAGGTGTTTATCCTAAAGCTATTGCTGATATCTATAGTGCACTTCATATTGACAGCGCTAATGTCGATTACTATCTTTTCGCGGGAGAGTTGTTTTTAGATATGAATGAAGGAGTAAAAGCAGCAGGGTTAATGAGTAAGGGAATCAATATGAACCCTGAGAACGAAGAATTATATATCAAGGCTATTGAGTACAATTATTATTTACAGAACTATGAAGCTTCTTTAAATTTTGCAAACGACCTCATTCAAATCAATAAATATAATGCGGACGCTTACTTTTTAAAGGGGATGATAGTTAAAGAAATCGGGCAAGAAGACAAAGCGATTTCTACTTTTCAAACTTGTATAGAAGTTGATCCAAGCTTCTATAACGCACACATGCAATTGGGATTAATTTATTCTTACAATTCTGATGACCTGGCTGTTCAGTATTTTGAAAACGCCTTGAGCATAGATGATAATAGTCGAGAAGCTATGTATGCCATTGCTTATCATTATCAGCTAAAAGATGACTTTATACCTGCCGTAAAAAAATACAAAGAAATGATTTTACGCGACGCGAAAGATCATGAGATATTTTTCAATATAGGTCATTGCTATATTGGGTTAGATTCATTGGATAAAGCATACAAGCATTTTGATTTGGCTATACAAATTCAACCACAATATGCAGGAGCATACTACATGAAAGGAAATCTAAGTGAAATTAGAGGAAACAATGCAGATGCTTTAACGAACTACAAACAAGCACTTTTAATGTTGCCAGATGATACCACTATCATGAACGCTATTGAGCGGGTACAATAAATAAAAAAGGGTCCCAAAATTTCGAGACCCTTTTTACTAAACGTTTGAATGAATTCTATTATCTAAGAATAGATACACTACCCTTGCGATCAATAAATTTTCCATCTAGATATTCTACATTTACATAGTAACTATAGACTCCTGGTCCTTGCATTTCTCCTTTGTAGGTTCCATCCCAAGACACTCGTTGATTACTACTTTCAAATACTTTCTCTCCCCATCTGTTATAAACTTCCATCGTCACAAATTCAATCCCTTCTCCGAATACCTCAAAGGTTTTATTTACGTCATCATAGCTACCTG
>JBLHMK010000110.1:0-8051 GCA_047621945.1 Flavobacteriaceae bacterium | reverse complement strand
AACACAATGGATTATAAGCTGATATCGAAATTTCAGCGAACAATTTGAAAGTAGCATACCGAGCCATTCTCATTGGTCAAATTCAATATCAAATTGTTGTAATAAGCGAATCAACGAAATGGAATCGAGAGAATTTCGATACATTTATGGAGTCATTCAAAGTAGAAGAATAGCATGAACACAGCGGATGCTGCGGACTATTTTATGACTGGTAGCTAGCAGCTACCTTCCTGCATCATTATAATAAAAAGCACTCAATACCAAGTACCAAGTACTTAATACCCAATTTCTTCTATCTTTAAATTAACTAAGAACTTACATGCGCATTCTAAAAGACATCGAGGAGCTGTTGGAAAATAAGGTGATTACTGAAGAAACAGCTTCGGGGATACGCACGTTTTACCAAGGCAAGAAAGAAGGTTCTCAAAATCGCTTATTTGCTATTTTTGGAATCTTAGGGGCCTTGCTTGTAGGCTTAGGAGTAGTCTTAATTATTGCCCATAACTGGGACAACATGTCACGCGGCATTCAAACCTTGCTGGCTTTCCTTCCTTTATTAATTGCACAAGGCCTAGTGGTCTATAGTATGTGGCAAAAACCCAATGAATTAGCTTGGGTGGAAGGAAGTGCTATCCTCTTATTTTTTGCAATAGGAGCATGCATCTCTATGATTAGCCAAATCTATCATGTAACAGGAAATATAGGGGATTACCTATTCACTTGGATGATCTTGGCTTTGCCCATAGTTTATTTATTGCCAAGTAGTATTGTAGCCATTTTTTACCTATTGGGAATCACCTATATGGGTCTTGAAACCGGATACTTTAATACGCATTCTTACACCGTATTTAACAAGTACTGGTTAATGCTTCTAGCGCTTTTACCCTACTATTTTTTCTTACAGAAAAACAGGAATTCAAGTAATTTTTTGAACTTCTTTAATTGGCTAATTCCTATTTCAGTAGTCATGTGTCTGGGAATGTTTGCCGACCATAACGTGGAATGGCTCTTGTTAGCTTATATGAGTTTGTTTGGAATACTATATGGTCTTGGGCGAATGGATCATTGGTTCGAGCAATCGTATAACAGCAATGGCTTTAAGTTTCTAGGCTCATTAGGAATGGTGGCGATTTTATTAATCTCAAGCTTCCGTGCGTTTTGGAAGGAGTTTAAGTTGAATGATAATGCGTTTAGTAGTGAGGAGTTTTACATTTTCATAGTGCTTACTATTCTTGCCATAATTATCAATGCATATAGCTCGTATCAAACTAAGAAGTGGAATCCGAAGCAATGGCTGTTTCTTTTATTTATTCCGCTTTTCTTCATGGGCTTACAAGGCGACCTAGTGGTTATTCTTATGAATGTTTTAGTTCTAGCCATTGGCGTTCAAACTATCCGTGAAGGTGCCTATAAAGAGCACTTGGGTCATTTAAATTATGGTTTACTGATTATTGCCGCGTTGGTTGCTTGTCGATTTTTTGATTCAAACCTAAGCTTTGTGTTTAGAGGGCTCTTATTTATTCTTGTTGGATTGGGCTTCTTCTTTGTAAATTATTGGATGATAAATCGGAGGAAAAGTGATGTTTGATAAGCGCATAATA
Source organism: Flavobacteriaceae bacterium (assembly GCA_047621945.1). Taxonomy (GTDB): domain Bacteria; phylum Bacteroidota; class Bacteroidia; order Chitinophagales; family UBA8649; genus JAFMKE01. The sequence continues at coordinate 6,450 of JBLHMK010000110.1, read as the reverse complement.
TGGCTGTTGATTGTTGCCATGATATTGGTTCAACTACTTGTGCCAGCCTCTATGATTTGGTCTAAAGAAAAGATACTTTCTGAAGGGGAGATTATGCACTTTAGGGTGGCGCCAATAGACCCGAATGACCCATTTAAAGGGAAATTTGTAATTCTAGATTTTGAACAGCAAACGGTACCGAATCCAACGGGTGAAGAATGGGAGTTCGGAGAACTGGGCTATGCGCTCTTAACACAAGATAGTATGGGCTATTACTACCCTTATAGTTTAAGTAAAACTATCCCGGAAGATGAGCAGTTTCTCGAAATGAATGTGCGTTATTCCTCTGGTGTGAAAATAACAGTAGAATATCCTTTTGAGAAGTTTTATATGGAGGAGTATAAAGCGCCCGTGGCTGAAGAAATTTACTTCGATGCTATGCGAGAAGGGGAAATAGAAGCGTATGCAGTTGTTTATGTGAACAATGGCAAAGCAGTATTAGAAGATGTTCAAATAGACGGAGTATCTATTGTTGAGTTAAGTGAAAACGAACTTAAGAATAGAGAATAAACCTTGCTAATGTTTGACAACTTTCTTTGTGTAACTAAAGCGAGATGAACTCATCTCTAAAAAGTAATTCCCTTTAGCTAATTCACTTGTTTCCAATCTAGCATATTTCAAACCTTCAGATTGTTCTCCAATACTTTGAGAATAAATTTGCTTCCCGGCAACATCGTAAAGAGCAATAGAAATGGTTTCATTGCTAAACTGATAGTACTGAACAAGGATTTCAACATCGAATGGATTAGGATAAACACCCATTACCGCAAAGTCTGAATTCTGAACATCATTGATGCCTGTTGTATCCGGAGTGGAATCAAAAGTAATTGATATCCAGTATACAATGGTGTCGCAAAGAGGAGGAACAGAGTTATCGCAAGCATAGAAAACTAAAGTGTCAATACCGTTAAACCCTGGCAAGGATGAATAACTTATACAAGTGTCCCCAAAAGACAAGGCATTGTTCGTGCCTAAATTGACTAAGTTAGAACTAACAATTGTTCCTTGTAAATCATCAAATCCTAAACAGTTACTGAGCAACTCTTCTGCCTCACCAAACAATTGAACGTAAGTGGTGCTATTTGGGCCCGAAACTTCTATTTGAAGGACTAAGGTGTCGCAAATGTCAAAGGAGTCGCATGCTATCAATCCGATATAATCTATTCCATTAAAGCTGCTATCTGGCGCATAAGTGAAGCAATTAGTACTAGTATCAATTGTAAAGTTGCCCATACCGACATTACTTACCGCTAAACTATCGGCACTTGCAAACAAATCTGGAAATTGAACGCAATCCGCTAAAACACTATCGCTAGTTAGTTGATAAACATTAGTATCGATATTTGCCGTGGCTTGAATGTTTAACTGAACAACAACCGTATCGCACTCATTCAAATTGGCGGTTTGACAGAATGTAGCCGTAAAGTAATCAGCTCCATAATAGTTTGGGTCACTTAGGTAATCAAAACATAATTGATTCAAATTGGCAGTTCCATAGCTAGGATTGCTAATTACTGAAGTGGTTAAACTAGGGCAAGGATTAGTAACGTTAATTAAGCAGTTGCTGAAAAATTGATTTTCAGTTACATCAATCACAAAGGTGTCTAGCAATAAAGCAAATGGCAAATTTTGATCCGCGTTAACAGATGGAATTGGTGCTCCTCCAACAATAGGGGCAATGGCACTTGTGGCTTCAAGCATATTTGAGGTGCCATCATTGGTATAATAAGAAGGTCCAGCGGCATCCGAGGTATCGATAACTTCTCTATCTAACCATATATAATCACCTTGTGCTTTATTTTGGTTGACAGTTAAAACCATATACCCGTGATCTTCAACATTCACATATTGCATGTGAGGATTCAATCCAGTGATCACTCCGGTTACTGCTCCACCAAACAAGTCTAAGATGGGTTGAGGGATTTGGCCAAGAGCCGTTTCAATTACATCAAGCCCAGGAGAAGTGACAGAGGTAACTACAAATTCCACTGCAGCAGTGGTCGTTGCATTTCCTGGCACGTTGTTTACCCATGAAGTGTGAATGTCGCCGGTCAAAACAACAGGATTCTCTACATTGTTGTTTTCTATATAATTAATCAATCGGTTTCTTTCTGAATTATATCCATCCCACTGATCGGCGTTTACAGCAAATCCTAATATTTCCAATGGAGCCATCATGACTTGTTGGCAAATTACTTTCCATTGGGTAGAGCTATCAGACAACTGACTTTCTAGCCAGGTGAACTGATCATTTCCTAATAGTTTATGATTACTGTTGTTGGTTTGACCTAAGTCTTGCTCATCTCTTGCCCATAACCTGGAGTCTAAAATGATTAAATCGAGTAAATCTCCATAACGAAGTTTTCTCCAAATTTTCACATCATCGTTTGGGTCCGGATTACGAATAGGCATGTATTCTTTATATGCTTGCGTCCCACTTATTTTTCGGTTAATCCAAGGACCTTCGGTTCCAGGGCTATGATTTTCTGCACCATCCTTATAGGAATCATTGGCAGTTTCATGATCATCCCATGTGGTAACAAATGGATGCACTTGATGAACACGTTGAAGCTGATCATCTAATTTATAGTGAGAATGCCGAATTCGATAATCATTTAACGTAATAATCTCAGTGGTAGGTTGGTGTGTTCTTCCCGCTCCTGTTATTACTGCAGAGCTAAATCCTCCTGAAGCATATTCGTAGATGTAATCACCTAAATGAATAACCGCGTCTAAGTCGTTTCGTTTAGACATACTTTCATACGCATTGAAATATCCATGCTCATAACTACTGCATGACGCTACTGCAAATCTTGCATCTGTTCCTCCTGTTGCAGGAGCTGTTTTCGTTCTTCCTGTTACCGAGTTTTGCCCTAAAGCATTAAATGCATAATAATAGTAGGTAGCTGGCTGAAGACCACAGATGTCTAATTTGACTGTAAAATCGCTGATTGAATCTGCTGTTGTCTGCCCGAAATTTATAATGTTTGTAAAGTTTACATCCGTTGCAATTTGCCAATATACCGGAATACTGTTTAAATTACCTGAAGGTGGAGTAACCTTGGTCCAAAGCATTACTTGATCAGACAAAGGATCTCCTGAAGCTACACCATGAAAAAATGGCGCTTGCCCTGCTTTTAAATTACTTCTAGACTCTTGAGCAAAGGAAAATGTAATGAGGAAAAGGCTTACAAATAGGAAAAGGTATTTATTATTCATTTTTTAAAGATCTTTGACACTAAATTTAAGGATAAAATTAATTTTTCTACTTATTCATAGCTCTCTAAATAGCTGGCTTTGTATGGGTAACGTTTCAAGTACAAGGTTTTAATTTTTTGATATAAAACTTTTTTAAGTTCGTCAAGGTTCTCTCCAGTCTCGGCAGAGATAAATACCGCATCGTTATTGCTTTTAGCCATCCACGTTTGCTTAAGTTCTTGCAATAATTCTGACTGAACATCATCAGGTAAATGATGGTCGAAATTTCGTGTTTTGTATAGATCTATTTTATTGAAGACTACGATCTGTGTTTTACCATCCGCTTTTAGTTGCTGTATGGTTTCATTTACGATGTTCAGTTGGTCTTCAAAGTTGGGGTGAGCAATATCAACTACATGCAGCAACACATCACTTTCTACCGCCTCATTAAGCGTAGATTTAAAACTTTCCACTAAATGATGAGGAAGCTTTCTAATAAACCCAACCGTATCAGATAAAAGGAAGGGCACATGGTTTAGAACCACCTTGCGAACGGTTGTATCCACTGTTGCAAATAGTTTGTTTTCTGCGAACACATCCTTCTTGCTTAATGCTTTCATTAGCGTTGACTTCCCTACATTGGTATATCCAACAAGAGATACTCGAATCATACCATCACGGTTTTTTCGCTGAGTAAGGTTTTGCTTGTCAATAGTTTCTAATTTGCTTTTTAACTTAGCTATGGTTTGGGTAGCTACTCGTCTATCTGTTTCTATTTCTTTCTCTCCGGCACCTTTCATCCCAATACCCCCCTTTACTCTATCTAAGTGATCCCACATTCCTTTAAGTCGAGGTAATAAGTATTGGAGTTGAGCTAACTCTACTTGAGTCTTAGCTTGTAAGGTTTTCGCGCGCTGAGCAAAAATATCAAGGATAAGCATGCTTCGGTCTAAGACCTTGCATTTGAGTTCTTTCTCAATATTTCTTTGTTGTGAAGGAGAAATTTCGTCATCAAAAATGACCATGTCAATTTCATAGGCATCTACAAAGGTTTTTATCTCCTTTAGTTTCCCGCTACCTACGTAAGTCCTTTTTTCTGGGTGATCCATTTTTTGCCAAAACTTTTCTTCAGTTTTCGCGCCAGCAGTCTCGGCTAAAAATTCTAGCTCATCGAGGTATTCCATTAACTGCTTTTCACTTTGGTTTTTTGTAATTAAACCTACTAAAACAGCCTTTTCTATGCGGTTATCTTCTACTTCATGAGTACTTTCCCTAGGCATTGCTTTATATTTTACAGGTGATGAATGACAAATTTCGTCTTTTAATATTTAAATTAGTAATTTAAAGTTAATTTTGTAACTCAAATAAATTGATAAAAATGGACAAGAGTACTCCCGTTTCCCACCTGATGACTAAGAAAGTAATCGTTGCTGATTTGAAAACGAAATTTGAAAACGTTTTAGCTTTATTCTTAGATTATCATATCTATCATTTACCAGTGGTTTTTGATGATAAGTTGCTAGGAATTATAAGTATGACTGATGCGCTTAAATATTATAGAAGCGGAGCCGCTCCAGCCGATTTTGAGATGGACAAGGTAATGACTCATGATCCTAAAACTTTACATTTGGATGATGTTTTGGGTGATGCATCTAAAATTTTATCTGAAGCGAACTTTAGAACACTACCTGTTGTAGATGATGAAGGTAAAATAGTAGGAATTCTTTCTAACAAGGATTTAGTAAGAGTACTAGATAAAAAATTGCACAGCTAAATTAGCATTCAAAATTATTGAAAGCTCCATGTCTTATTTAGGTATGGGGCTTTTTTATTAATACTCCTTTGCTTCTTCAATATCCTCAAGGATACTTAGGTAATTCTTATAACGCTCGGCACTAAGAGTTCCATTTTCTAAAGCGTGGATCACTGCGCACTTGGGTTCGTTAATATGCATGCAGTTGTTAAACTTACATTCGGGGAGTAAAGCAGCCATTTCTTTGAAGTAATGGTTGACTTCATAATCTTTGAAGCCAACAACCCCAAATTCTTTGATTCCTGGAATATCAATGATGCTTCCCCCAAAACTTAAGAAGAACATTTCCGCAAAGGTGGTCGTGTGCTTTCCTTTTTCGTGCTTGATAGATACTTCTCCAGTTTTTAATTCTAAGTTGCTATCTATTGCATTGGCCAGTGTGGACTTTCCTACACCTGAATGCCCGATAAATAGGGTGGTTTTATCCTTCAATAAAGTTTTAATTTCATCAACTCCGTCTCCTGTGATAGAAGAAACTAGTTTACATGGGTACCCAAGATTGGAGTAGATTTCAATAAACTTGTTTTGAATAAGCAAGTCTTTATCGCTTAAGATATCTTGTTTGTTAAATACTAAAACAGATGGAATGTGATAGGCTTCAGCAGTCAATAAAAATCGATCAATAAAGCCAGATGATGTTCTAGGTTTACTAGCGGTAATTAGAATAAATGCTTGGTCAATGTTGGCAGCCAGTATATGTGAATGCGCCCGTTTGGCAGGAGACTTTCTGATAATGTAATTGTGTCGGTGCTCAATCTTACTGATCATCCAATCGCCATCTTCATTCTCCATTTCAACGTAATCTCCAACAGCCACAGGATTTGTGCTTGTTGAGCCATCTAGGCGCATTAATCCTTTAAGTCGAGCTTGCACAGCTTCGCCATCATCGGTAATTAGCTTATACCACGCACCGGTGGATTTTGTTACTCTAGCTCTCAATGAAGCTGTTTTTAGCATTCTTGACTACATGGAAAATGTCTTCAATAAGGTCGGGGTTGTGTTCAATACTAGTGCCTACTACAATGATGTCTGCTCCTGAATTGCAAATAACCTTAGCGGTTTCTTTGTCTCTAATTCCACCCCCAACTATTAGAGGGGTTTTACATGCTTGTGCTACTGCTCTTATCATGTCGCACGGAACTGGGTTAATCGCTCCACTTCCCGCTTCTAGGTAGGTACACTTCAAGCCCAACATTTCTCCTGCCATGGCAGTGCATGCAGCTATGTCTGGTTTGTCGAAAGGAACGGGGGTGGTATTACTCATATATGATGCTGAAGTAGCTTTACCGTTTTCAACGAGGACATATCCTGTGGCAATGACTTCAAGTGAAGAAGATTTAAGTACTGGAGCCGCCTCTACATGTTTCCCAATGAGCAGCTCGGCATTTCTTCCTGAAATC
>JBLHMK010000109.1:0-8166 GCA_047621945.1 Flavobacteriaceae bacterium | reverse complement strand
TTATAGAGGATCCGATAGAAAAGGGGGAGCAAATGGTGCCCGTATCCGTTTGGAACCACAAATAAATTGGGAATGTAACAACCCGAAACAACTTAAAAAGGTACTTGTCGCCTATGAAACAATTAAAGCTGATTTCAATGCGAAGTCCGAAAGCAAAAAAGTTTCCATTGCCGACTTGATTGTTCTTGGAGGAAATGCCGCCTTGGAAGAAGCTATCAAAAAAGCGGGTTTCGCCATGAAAGTTCCATTTATTCCTGGCAGAGCTGATGCAAGCCAAGCTCAAACAGACGTAGTAGGAATGGCCGTACTTGAACCGATGGCCGATGGATTCTGTAATTATCAAAAAGCACAGTATGTCTTTTCTACAGAAGAATTATTGGTGGACAAAGCACAATTATTAACACTAACTGCGCCTGAAATGACGATCTTAGTTGGGGGGATGCGCGCACTTAACTTGAACTTTGATGGATCCAATCATGGTGTATTCACCGCGACTCCTGGCACATTAACAAATGATTTCTTTGTAAATCTTTTGAACATGAACACGGTTTGGACGGCAACATCTGCTGACAAAATGGAGTTTGAAGGTAAGGACAGGAAAACGAATGAAGCAAAATATACGGCTACAAGAGCAGACTTAATTTTTGGTTCTAACTCTGAGTTAAGAGCAATAGCCGAAGTTTATGCAAGTAGTGATACCGAAGAGAAATTTGTGAATGATTTCGTAAAAGCTTGGAACAAAGTGATGAATTTAGATCGCTTTGACTTAAAGTAAGCATACTTAAAACTTAACAAAACATCAAAACTTAGCCTCGCTCCGAGTTTTTTGATTAAGTCAGTAAGAAGTGGAAATGTTATTCAAGATACTTTTTCAGTATATTCACCATATGAATAAGATTACCCTTCTTATTGTTCTTATATTCTTCAGCTTAAGCTCTTTATTCTCTCAAAATGTAGATCATTGGGAAACGGTCATATTCGACAATGATAATTGGAAATATCTAACACCCAACTTTGAGCCTGATACTAATTGGAGAAAACAAAATTTTGATGATTCTAGCTGGAATACTGGTCAAGGTGGAATAGGTTATGGAGACGGGGACGATAATACAATCATTGCAAGTACCATTTCCCTATATCTTAGAAAGAGCTTTAACATTACCGACACCTCAAAGTTGAGTATGGCTGTCTTAAATATAGATTACGACGACGCATTTGTGGCCTATCTAAATAATGTTGAAATTGCAAGAGCGAATGTTGGTGTAGTTGGAGACCATCCAAGCTTTAACCAAGCTTCTAGCTCATTGCATGAAGCACAAATGTATCAAGGTGGCAATCCTAATCAGTATGTACTAGATATCAGCACATTTAAAAATACTATTCTCCCAGGAAATAATGTATTATCTATTCAAGTGCATAACGAAAGTTCTAGCTCCTCAGATTTAACAGCACGAGCATTTTTCTCTCTAGGGATTAATGACCCCTCTATGGATTACTCCCCTAACCCAAGTTGGTTCTCCATGTTTGTGTTTAACTCTTCAAACCTTCCCATCGTTAATATTAACACTAATGGTCAAAATATTTTAGACAACACCAGAATAGTTGCGGACTTGGGGGTAATTTACAATGGAGGTACATCCAGAAACTATACTTCAGATCCGTTTAATAATTATAATGGTAAAATTAGCATCGAGTATAGAGGTTCATCTTCCCAAGGATTTCCTAAAAAATCATTCAGTTTAGAAACACAAGATGCTCTAGGTGAAAACAATAATGTTTCAATATTGGATATGCCCATTGAAAATGACTGGGTATTGTATGCTCCATATTCTGATAAATCATTAATTAGAAACGTACTGACCTATCAATTAGGCGAGTCATTGGATAGATATGCTCCTAGAACGCAATTGTGTGAGTTGCTGATCAACAATGAATATCAGGGTGTTTATGTATTTACTGAAAAGGTTAAAAGGGATGACAACAGAGTAGACATTGCAAAACTTACAGTAAATGATACCATTGGAGATGATCTAACAGGCGGATACATTTTGAAAATTGATAAATCAACAAACGGTTTCGGATTCAATTGGGACTCTCCTATCCTACCCCCTTTTACAACTAATGCAAATATCAATTTCAAGCTTCATTATCCTAAAGAAAATAAAGAGCTTCCAGTACAGTCTGCATACATTGAAAATTATGTTACAGCTTTTGAAAATTCCTTGAATGGACCTGATTTCACAGATAGTTTATTGGGGTATAGAAATTTCATAGACGTGAGCTCATTCATTGATTTTTTCATTTTGAATGAAGTTACTAGGAATGTTGATGGCTTCAGATTGAGCACTTACTTTTATAAAGACAAGGACAGTAAAGGCGGTAAATTGAGCCTTGGACCATTATGGGATTTCAATTTGGCGTTTGGAAATGCAGATTACTGTCAAGGATCCTTAACTACTGGATGGGGTTCAGACTTTAATCAAAATTGTTCCGACACCTATACCATACCATTTTGGTGGAATAAGCTTAAAACAGATACCACATATATCAACGAGTTGAAATGCCGATGGGATAGTTTACGAGTTCATCAGATGCACACAGATTCTATATTTTTAAGTATTGATAGTTTAGTGGTGCAACTTGATGAATCACAAGAAAGGAATTTCATGAAATGGTCAATTCTAGACAGCTATGTTTGGCCGAATAACTATGTTGGGGTAAGCTATGAAAATGAAATTACTTATCTAAAGAATTGGATTGAAGACAGAGTTGTTTGGATGGATGATAATATGCCAGGAAATTGTATATATGTGGAGCCTGAGCCTGTGGACACGGTTGTCACTCCTATTGATACTACCGTAATCCCAATAGACTCTACGGTTTCAATTTTAGAATTAAACGAAGCGTTCAAGGTTCAAATATATCCAAACCCGGCAAAGGACATCGCAACAATCGCATTTCAAGATTATTCAATAAATGAAAGGGCCCTCAATATAGTTGATATGAATGGTGCTCTTTTACACAGTTATCGTTCTGCGGAAAAACAAGTGATTATCAACTTAACTAGCTACCCAAAAGGGGTCTATTTCATAAGTATAGTTGAGGGAGATGTTTGTGTAAAGCGAAAACTTGTGAAATTATAATTACCTAAATCATTATGCTAAGAACCCTAAGAAAATCTCCATCCATAAGAAATTTGTATCTTCAAGAAGAAGCAATAAATCCCTTATGATTTTTAAATTATGTATTTCTCTCCTTTTATTTAGAGGTTCTATTCCTTCAGACTTATGCTTGCAACACAGTAATAGATCACTCTTTAACTTTGTGTTATTTATGAGAATTAGTTAAAAGAGTTTACTTTTAACAGGTATAACTGGAATAGTTGTTTTAAGAAATGAAAGGACAAAAAAAAGCGGAGTGGATTGAGAAAGGATATACCATCGCTGCCTCTGAGGGAATTAAAAATATCAGAATTGAATCTATAGCTCGTGAATTGGATAAGAACAAATCTTCGTTTTACCACTACTTCGGTGACCTGGAGAGTTTTGAAAATGAACTATTAGCCCACCACATTGCTGAAATCAAAGAGCTTGCCATCCAATTAGCTAGGTGCAAAAGTATGAGACCCGATGTACTCAATTTATTCATTTTGCAAAAAACTGATTTATTCTTTCATAAGCAGTTAAGAATAAACCGATCTGTTCCCAGATACAAAGCATGCTTTGAACAGGCTTTTCAAATTTTAGAAGATGCAGTTATCCAACAGTGGTCCACTTTTTTAGGTTTAAAACAAAGACAACTATTTGCTCGGACATTCTTTCAACTAATCGCGGACAATTTCTTATTGCAGATAACAGAAGATAATTTCAACTATGAATGGATAAGTCAATACTTAGATGAAATTCATTCCATACTGCAACGTATGAATTCGAATTGAGTGCGTCAGGCATTAAACGCTGCCGTCTATTTTATATGTTTTACACATCTTATATTTGTTAAAAGGTATAAAACGAATAATATATGGGTCTTACCGCAAGCAATCTGAAATTAAGAGAAGTCATCAACCAAGTGGTCAATGACCCTAATTATAAGAAAGTTTCATCTGTTCCCTTATTTTCTTTTCACCAAATTGGAATTATACTATTTGCATTTACTGGTATATTCGGAGGAATGGCCTTGCATGTTTATGCTAATGTTTCTTTGTGCTTGGTTTACCCTTTGATGATATTCTGTTTTTATGCAGTCTTCACTCCCCTTCATGATGCCACTCATCGTGCGCTTTCTTCCAATAACTTCCTTAACGATTTGTTAGGGACAATCTCTGCAAACCTGCTCTTCCCTTTTGCTACTACAAGCACTTATCGTTACTTACATCTATCCCATCATCGAAATGTTGGCGATGAAACTTGGGATCCCGATGATCCATTAGTTGTAATACCTACTAAATACTTTCCTTTTGGTTATCTCGTTTTAATGTTTCCTGACATACTATGGTTCCATTGGTTGGTTTTTAAGGCATGGAAAAAGACGCCTCTTAGAACAAGATTCTCCATGGCATTTATGTTTATCGGAATCTTTATATTCAACGTAGCTTGGTTCTCCAGTCCTTATTGGTATGAATATCTAATTTTATTTTTCATTCCAAATCGACTAGGAATAACTTATGTCGCGTATAGCTTTGCACATATCCAACATCCTGAAGGTTTAACATGGAATGAATTCCCCTTTAAGTCCACCTATAAACTCAAAGGAAACAAATTTTTTATGGACAGCTTTTTAGGCCAAGCACATCATGCCATGCATCATATGCTCCCTCATGTACCGTGGTACAAATATCATTTAGCATGGGATTTAGCTAATGGGGCTTTTCGAGAGCAGGGCATACCTGAGCGAACTGCGTTTAGTAAGCCAGACAGGCTATACAAGCACAAAGTTATTGAGGAGGTGGCCTATCAAAAAGACCAAAAAATCTTACTTAAAGTTTCTGAGATATTAGATGTAGCCACGGATGTTAAGAGTTTTATTTTTGAGCCAGCTAATCAAGAAGCCGTGCTACCAGACTTTTCGGCAGGGTCTCACATAGAAGTTTGTTTACCTAGTGGTCTTTTTAGATCCTATTCCTTGACAAACCCTTCCTTTGATAAAAATAAATTTCAAATAGCAGTGAAATTAGACCCCAACTCTAGAGGGGGTTCTAAGGAAATGCATGAAAAGATTTCTGTAGGTGATGTATTAGAGATTTCAACTCCAAGAAACAATTTCCTTCTTTACGAAAATGCCAAAAAATACATTTTGATATCCGGAGGAATTGGGATTACCCCCCTGCTATCTATGGCTCACGAGTTATGCGCTATGGACAAACATTTCGAACTACACATATGTTCTAGAAATATAGAGGATGTTCCCTTTCGATTTGAACTCGAGAATTGGTCATTTGCTCCCAACGTGGAATTACATTTAGATAATAATGGGAAATCTACCATCGACTTATCTAAAGTTTTAGCCCAGCCAGACGAAGAATCTTTAGTCTATGTTTGCGGCCCAACGGGTTTCAACAAATGGGTAAAAGAAACGAGCATAAATCAAGGATGGAGCAAAGAGCAAATCAAACAAGAAATCTTTTCAAAGGATCGCACAACACTAACAGAAGCTCAAGAATTTGAATTAGTCTTAGGCAAAAGCGGAAAGTCTATTACGGTTAAAGACGATGAAACGATAATTGATGCCCTACATTTCAATAATGTAAAAGTCAATTATTCTTGTTTACAAGGCACATGCGGTACTTGTATCACTCCAGTATTAGACGGGAAGATAGATCACCGTGATGCCGTATTAAGCGAAGAAGAAAAAATAGAAAACAAACTGATGTGTCTTTGTGTTTCCCGAGCTAAGGGAGAGAAGCTAACTATCGATTTATAATCATATTATACCTATATCATTATTCAACTAAACAACAATAAAGAACTGTCATGAATATTCCTTTTTTTAAATTCAAATCACTACTTGGGTTAACAGTTGCTCCAGTAGTATTTTTCATTTCATTGGCACATACCAATGTACTAGCATATGCCGGAATACTTGCGATACCTGCAGTTGCAATTCTAGATTTATTACTCCCTCGATCCCTGGCTAATCCAACAAAAGAACAAGAAAAGATAATGGAATCTGACCATTATTATAATGTTTTGGTTTGGCTAGTAGCGCCAACTGGATTTTTTTGTTTAATTTATTTCCTTGTTCAAATCAACCAGCGACATAGTGTCGAGAGCATGTTTACCCTTATTGGATGGACATTATCTATGGCTTTAGTGGGAGGGATATGGGGAATTGCCGTAGGTCATGAGCTCGGTCATCGTACCAAGGCTTGGGAAGTTTATATGGGGAAAATGTTGCTGTTTATTTCTCTTCGTATGACATTTATGACCTTTCACAATTACGGTCATCATAGTCATGTAGGTACGCCAAAAGATCCTACTTCATCGCGTAGAAATGAATGGTCATTTATTCATGTTCCAAAGAGTTTATTCCTTTCTTGGATAGAAGCATGGAAAATCCAAAGAAGAATTTTAAAATCAAAAAATATTAATTTCTTTTCACCAAAAAACAATGTTTTTTGGTTTACAGTTATCCAATGGGCTGCAATTATTGCTGTACTACTTTTGGCTGATTGGCAAACCGCATTAGCCTTCGTATGCGCCGGACTTACAGGATCATTACTTTTTGAATTAATCAATTATGTAGAACATTACGGACTAATGAGAAGAAAATTGAGCAGTGGAGTGTACGAACGAGTTCTTCCTGTGCATTCGTGGAATGATTCACACTCTATTACTGGGAGTATTCTCTTAAATGGCATGAGACATTCGGATCATCATAGTACCTATAGTCGACCCTATCAGCTCTTGCGTAACTACGAAGAGATTCCTACCAACATGCCATTCAATTCCGCAGCGATGATGTTATTGGCCCTTTTTCCACCGCTATTTTTCCTTATTATGAATCCTAAGTTAGATCAGATTGAATTAGTAAGAGATGAGCAAGAATCAAGGTCCAATTATGCTTTAAGCTGAAATTCCTTACCTTTTGAGCATGAATAAAGATTAGAAAAGCTATGAAGTCATTAAAACAATATCAATATCTAGGGATTTTCCATGGAACCTTAACGATCTTTCTTGGATTACTAGGTGGAATTGGACTCACATTTGCCGCTATTGGAGAAGTTTCTGTCTGGCCCTTTTTCAAAACTTCGTTTACAATTCCCGGAGAACTCAGTTTATGGAGAGGCGCTCATACAGGCCCCTTAATGAATGGCATACTCTGTATTGTTTTTGCTATAAGCTTACAATTGTTTGCAAATAAAACGAAGTACGCGCGTAACATTGTTTACGCGATGATTTTTACATGCTGGGGTAACAATTTATTCTATTTCTTCAGAATTTTCAGTGTAAATAGAGGTCTTGCCATAGAAACTGAAAAATACGGAGCAGGTGGATTGATGGATTACATTTCTTACATCCCTGCAGTATTGGCAATACCTGTTTGCATTTATGCTGTACTCTTGTTGGCTTGGATGGCTTTCTCTGAATATCGTAACGATTTGTAGAATTCTTTAACAGAAGCAAAAAGTAAATTCAGGAATTTTCAACAAAAGAATAAATTTAAACTAAACGAAAATACTTAAGCTATGAAACAGAGATTCTATTCTTTTAGTCTACTATTTGTTGCGCTCTTATTTATCGCCATCGTTTGTTACTTGCTTATTCCTCCATTAATGGAAAACTTTGATGTTATGGGAGCATTTAGTGCTGGATTTGTCAACCCCTACTCTTCTGCTTATGCTGCCGATGCCATTCTTTGCTGGGTAGTCCTATTCCTATGGGTGGTTTATGAATATCCTAAAGTTAAATATGGGTGGGTTTGTCTTTTACTAGGTCTTGTTCCCGGAGTGGCAGTAGGCTTTGCTCTGTATCTCATTTTGAGAACTAAACAAGTTCATGGTATCTCTGAGCAATCAATTGAAAACATATAATTATATTTACTATATTTATAGTAAACTTAAATACATGCTCAAACACTTAAATCTAGAAAAGCTCTTATTCTTTGACATAGAAACGGTAAGCTATAAGGCCCACTATAATGAGCTTAGTCTAGCCATGCAGGCTCTTT
>JBLHMK010000108.1:0-8765 GCA_047621945.1 Flavobacteriaceae bacterium | reverse complement strand
CGCTAGACGCTGCGAACAAGGCGGGTATTATCCAGCAACTTTCCTGTTATTTTTTCTTTTTTAAAAAATCTCCAAACCTTACTAATCATTTAGTGTAACTCCTGGGACAATTCAATTAGATAGCCATTGCTAATTCTTTAATTTTTACGGCCTTTTCAAAGTGATCCAATTGATCTTTTAGAATCCACCATTCAGCCACCTTCAATAAGCGTGTTGGATCGTCATTTTTGTTTGCAAAAAAAGTGTAGAAGGAGAGTCCCATATGGGGTTCTTTCTTTTCAATTTTTGGATCGCAAACCGCTATGATTTTTTTGACTATTCATTCATTGTCTATTCTATAAGGATTAGATTATCTAGCCAATAATTTTTTTGAAACCTTGTATGTTGCTGAATAAGCCAGTCCTTCTTGACGCATTTTAAAGGTTAAGAATGCTTTGCTATACCATTTAGCATCGGTTGCTTTCTTTTTAAAGTCTTCGTGTTCCATTACTCCATAAAACTCTCCATTGTGCCAAGTCTTGATTTCATATAAGCCAATTCCCAGAAATTGTACTTGTTGCAAAACGTCTTCAAAGTCCGATTCAGAAAAATAATGGGTGTTCACCTTGTCGAAGCCATCATTCAGGTTCTTCAGATTTTTAAATACGTTCTTCTTTAAGAATTCAGTTTGTTCCATAGGGGATATATAAAGGGAGTAGAGTTGAGTAATACTTATTCAGACTTTAAAGATACTTGGGTATGATGAAATAGTGTAATTATTTTCTTAAAATGTAAGAAACTTAAGGCAACTAGACCTTGTAAGTCTCAAAGACTTAAGGTCTATAACGAATTGCTGGATGGTAAGACCGTGAGGGGGTTTATTCTTGAATGAACTCCTCAATCAATGTTTTCCATAGAACATAGCCTTGACCACCGCCTAGATTTAAGACTTTTCCTTTGCTTGGGAAGCGCTCAAAGAACTCCATGAGTTCTGGGTAGGCTTTTCGAATAGTGCTTCAGTTTTGTAGTATTTATCGTAGGGAAGAGGCATGGTTTAATTTGAATAACTCTAATCCTTCAAGGTATAAAAATCCGACATGAAGTCGAGTAGCATGGGTTGGGTGACGTCGTTCGGTAATTCATCTAACAAACGACTTATTAAAGCCAGTTTTTTAGGTGTTTCGCCGCCAGATATTCCTAACTTTTCAGAAACTTTACCAAGTGTTTCAGCACTCATATTACTCACTAGCTTTTTGACGATTGTTGTTGTAGCATCATCTTTCAACTTACGTAAACGAAATCCTTTCTTCACATTCTCAACTGCTGTAGCTAAGTCACGTAAGAAATCATCTTCTACGCCTTTATGCGCCATCGTAACAGTTAAATGCAGGTTGGCAGGAGCAACATCAGAGGACAACTGTGAAGTAAGAAACCACCCTAGAGATTTCATCTCATCGGCAATTTGAAAGACGTCGTACTTTTCATGAGCAAAGGCCACTAAAGGTGTAATTGGTTTTCCCAACATGTAGAAGCCTTCAATAGACATAATTCCTTCAATAAATTTCTCGGTTGACAACATGGTATCCTGAGAGATCTTAATGTAGCCTTCTTGACCAAAATAATTAAAGGCAGTCCAAGCACCTGCAACAGGCCCACCTGGCTTGGTACTTAATATTGTAGTGTTAATGGCATTGTAGCCTGTCCAATCCGTTGATACAAAGAACTGACTCTTTCGTACTTCGTGAGTTCGGTGCAATAGTACAGAGCATCCTTTAGCTGCATAACCGTACTTGTGTAAATCCATGGAAATAGAAGTAACACCAGGAACGCTAAAATCAAAAGGAGGTAAACTATAACCAGCCTTTCTGTTAAAGGCTAAAACGAAAGCACCTATGCATCCATCCACATGAAATAGGATATTATGCTTTAAGGCAATATGTCCCATTTCTTCTATCGGATCTATAGCGCCATATGCATAAGAAGGCGCTGAACCTACAATTAAAACGGTATTTGCATTGATAGCATTCTCAATAGCGTCTAAATCTGCCTTATAATCACTTGTAACAGGAACAACCACCGCTTTCACATCAAAGTACTCACAAGCCTTTAGGAAGGCAAAATGAATGGTGTAAGGGACAATTATTTCAGCTTTGATGTCTGGGTTTTGTTTGCGAGCATGAAACTTAGCCGTTTTAACTGCTAGTAAGCAGCTTTCTGTCCCACCAGATGTTAAGGTGCCCACGGTATTCTCATCACCTTGCAATAAATCGGCACACATACTTACCACTTCGTTTTCCATATCACGAAGACTTGGGAAGAGGGTAGGGTCTACCAAGTTTTCGGTCAAGAACATTTGATAGGCTTCGTAGATTACGCTTCTAGCTTCCTCACCAGCATCATAAATAGAGGCGAATATTCGTCCATTCTTCCAATCAAAATCTATCTTCTTGCGCTCTTTTAGCTCGCTTAAAAGTACTTCCTTGCTCTTGCCTTTTTGTGGTATTTTCATAGTATTATTTTCGTGCCTTTAAGTTAAGGAGAAAAGCAAGGCATTGAAGAATGAAAGAGTAATAATCTTAATCGGAAAGTGAAGCTTCTCGCAAAAGCTAAGACGCAAAAGGAAGCTTCTGAAACTTCGGAATAGAATAACTCCTAAATCGTAATTGCCAATTGATAATTGACTAAGAAACAGCGACCATGCTGAAGTAAGAGTGAATTTTCATTACGAGTTTATCCATTTCGCGTTTTCCATCATTATTGATGATGAAATCGGCATGAACCATTTTATCGATGTCGGGCAATTGATTTTGAATACGTGAAAGTACTTTCTCTTTACTTACCTTGTCTCGCTTCATTACTCTCAAGATGCGTTCATCTTCATCGGCGTGAATCAAGATGGTTTTATCTAATTCTTGATAAGAACCCGTTTCAAATAGGAGAGCAGCTTCTTTAATAGTATAGGGTTTATCTGTATGTTGGCTATGCCAAATGTTAGCGTCTTTTGCAACAGCGGGATGAACTATGCTGTTTAATTTATTGAGTAAAGCTTTATCTTTAAAAACTAGCTGAGATAAAAATTCTCTATTGAGTCCTTCATCGTTGCATACTTCTTCACCGAAAGTATCAATGAGTTGAGCCTTTACCGAAGAATCGTTATTCATTAAGTATTTTGCACGCTCATCAGCATTGTATACTGGAACACCTAATTGTTCAAACAACTGGCAAATGTGGGTTTTCCCACTTCCTATTCCTCCTGTTATGCCTACTTTGATCATGTTTACTTAAGAGATAATTTTTGAAAATACAAACTCTTTATTTATTAAAGGGCTTCAATATTAAAAACTTATCTCCGTAAAATGAAATATTTTGTGGAAAAAATGTGGATAACTGCATAAAAAAAGCCCTTGCATCATGATACAAGGGCTTTCAATTAATTAAGTATGCTTATTTTTTCTCTTCAACAGACTTGTTTAAGGCTGCACTTAACTCAATCGAGATCGCATTTTTCTCTACGGTGATAATCGTATTTTTTGCTATTTCTAGGTCTACAGTTCCTTCAGTGAATCTAACCACTTTACCATGGATACCTGAAGCAGTTACAACTTTCTTTCCTTTTTCTAGACCTTCCATAAAAGCTTCCGCTTCTTTGGCTTTCTTTTGATTAGGTCTAAGCATAAAGAAATAAAGCACGAACATAGCTGCAGATATTAAAATCATGTTCATTGGGTCCGAAAAGAATCCGCCTTTTTCACCAGCTTGAAGTAGAATAATATGCATTACTCAGCAGTTTTTTGTACATCACTCTTAATGTTGATGATAGTCGTCGCAGGCTCAGTGTTAGCTGTGATAGTTACAGTTTTGTTATTCACACCTTCTTTACCTGAAGGATTGAAAGAAACTTTCATATCTCTACTTTCTCCTGGAGCAATAGGCTCTTTCGGATATTCAGGAACAGTACAACCACATGATCCTTGAGCATTCGTAATCAACAATGGCTTGTCACCGTTATTGGTAATTACAAATGAAGTTTCAACTGGCGCAGTGTCAGGGATTTTACCGAAATCATGCTCTGGTCTATCAATAGACATTGCAGTTGTTGCCATCGCTATTGCAGGTGTAATAATTGGGTCTGCACTGATAGCTGGATCTGAAGCAGGCTCAACAACTGTTGTTGCAGGAGCTACATCTGTTGCGTCGCTTGCCGGCGCATCTGAGTTACAAGAAAACATGAAAGCCGCTAAAGCTACTGTTGATACAAATAAATACTTTTTCATAATTTAAATTGATTTTTTATTTTGATACAAATTTATTAATTGTTTATTAATCCTCTACCTAATTTTTTAATTTTTCCTTCATCTTCTAGAACTTTCATAGTCTTGTCTAGAATCCCATTGATAAAATCCTTGCTCTTCGAAGTACTATATTCTTTAGAAATATCGATGTACTCGTTCAAGCTAACTTTAAGTGGAATATAAGGGCAATATAAGAACTCAGATATCGCTAATTTTATCAAGATGATATCCATAGAAGCGACCCGATCCATGTCCCAATTTTCTAGTCTTGGTGCAATGAGGTGATCTAATTCTTCACTATGCGCTAAGTTATTGTCTAATAACTCTTTAGCGTAATCTATCTCTTCTTTATCTTCAAGTCCTAAAAGGAAGGAATTTAAGAACTTTTCTTGGTCCAATTCTGTGTAATCTTTAAGCTTTTTTTGGAGGCTGTGAAGGGTAATGAAATGGTCATCTTCTAAACTCATAAAGTGTTCAGATAAGTGCTCATCTAAAGGCTCACTAGCACCAATTATTTTCTTGGCAATGTATCGTAATATCTCTACATCATCAGCTTTAGAATGCTTTTTGATTTCACAATATTTAACATACTTTTCACTGGCTTGGAGCTTCTTAAAAAGCTCTTTAACCAATTTTGCATCTATAAATGCCGAGACAGCAAATGTCTTCAATAGTTTTTTGTAGATATCACTTTCCTGAATAGCAAGAATACACGAGTTATTCGCTAAGTCCGTATTGATGTTTAAATCCGACTCGTCCTTAATCATCTTATTTGCACGCTTGGCAGCATCAACTAACGCATAATGAGAAATCTCAATGAGGTATTGTAAATACACAAAGTATAATTGCTTTGTTTTTTCAATGCGCATCAAGAGCATTTTCTCCAATGCACTATTCTTTTCTTCACCACTCAATTTGTGGGCAAACAAAACCTGCATTACCTTAACTCTTAGTATTCTTCTTGAAATCATTTATCTGCGCTGTCTAGTTTTTCCTATATCCTCTATGCGCTGCATCGCAATCTCTAAGGCAACCTCTTGTGAATTCTTATGTTGTGCTTTGGCATCTTTCAATACCGCTAATGTTTGGTCAAATATTTTTTCCGTAGCAGCCATTGCTCTTGGCCTGTTATAACCTACCGTTTCAATATAACAATTGATAACTCCACCGGCGTTAATCAAAAAGTCGGGAGCATAAACAATACCCTTATCTCTTAATAAATCGCCGTGCTTTTGTTCTTCAGCCAATTGATTGTTTGCTGCTCCAGCCACCACACTGCATTTCAAAAGGTCAATAGTGTTATCATTTAAAGTAGCTCCTAATGCACATGGAGCATAGATGTCCATATCATTAGTATATACATCATCTACTGAAATCACCGTTACATTATGCTTAGCAGATACCATTTGGATGTTGGCTTCATTAATGTCAGCAATACTAATAATTGCTTCTTCCTTAGCTAGGTGATCAATCAAGAATTGACCAACATGACCAACACCTTGAACCATTATTTTTTTACCTTTCAACGAATCACTACCGCTCAATTGCTTTTGAGCTGCTTTCATTCCTAGATACACGCCATAAGCGGTCACAGGGGAAGGATCTCCACCACCACCTAAGTACTCAGGCTTTCCTGCTACGTGCTTGGTCTCTAAAGAGATGTATTCAATGAATTGAGTGTTCGTGCCAACGTCTTCCGCTGTAATATACTTTCCTCCAAGATTATCTACGAACTTACCGTAGCTTCTCCAATAGGCTTCATCTTTTTTCGCTTTGGGGTTATCTATGATAACGGCTTTACCACCTCCTAAGTGGATACCACTAATAGACGATTTGAAACTCATTCCTCGCGAAAGGCGCAAAACATCATTGATGGCTTCTTGTTCATTAGCATAATGCCACAAACGAGTTCCTCCAAGCGCTGGCCCTAATAAACTGTTATGAATACCAATGATACCTTTTAAGCCTGTTTTATTATCATTAAAAAACATGAGCTGTTCATGCTCCATGTTCTCCATTTTTTCAAATACATTCATACCGATGGTTTGGATATTTATATTTAAATCAAATTTTGAATGTTACCTTTACTGCCAATTTTACAATAAGGCGTCACAAAGGTAAAACAATACTTTAAAGTAGGCGATAAAATTCTAGCGCATTTCAAAGTAAACTTAATTTTATCTAGCCAAATTTTATTGCTATAAATCTAGTTAGCCCATAAAGCAAAACATTGAAAGAACTAAAGTATCTAAATAAGTACCTATATAAATACAAATGGCAATTGCTATTAGGTATCTTGTTTGTTGCACTTTCTAACGTTTTCAAGGTGCTTTCTCCGCGTATTTTAAGTTGGGCCATTGACATGGTGAGTCAGAATATTACTCTTTACGCTTCATTTGAAAATTTTGAATTACAAGAAACCCTAAAGTCTTCTTTAAAGAGTTCTTTACTAGTTTTCTCCTTAATCTATTTTGCTGCAGCATTAATCGGAGGGGTCTTCACATTTTTAATGCGCCAGTCTATTATTGTGATGTCGCGCTTGGTTGAATTTGATCTAAAGAATGAAATTTATAAGCATTATCAGCGATTAGATACCTCATTCTATAAGAGAAATAATACGGGCGACTTAATGAATAGAGCCACAGAAGATGTTTCTAAAGTAAGAATGTACATGGGGCCAGCCCTTATGTACTTGATTAATGTATTCTTCCTCTTCACCTTTGTGATTTACACCATGCTTAGCATTAATGTGTCATTGACTCTTTGGGTGCTGTTGCCTATGCCTTTTTTAACCGTGTCTATATTTTATGTAAATAACCTGATTCATAAACGTAGTGAAGCTATCCAACAGCAATTATCCGTGCTTACCAGCAATGCGCAAGAATACTATTCAGGAATACGAGTGTTGAAGAGTTACGTTCAGGAAAAGCTGGCTTTGAAGTTTTACGAAGATGCTAGCGAGAATTATAAGGAAAAAGCGCTGAGTTTAGCTCATGTGCAAGCATTCTTCTTTCCATTAATGGTTCTTTTGGTGGGCTTGAGTACAATTATAGTGGTTATAGTAGGAGGTCAGTATATCCAAAAAGGATTGATTACACCAGGAAACATTGTGGAGTTTATCATGTATGTCAATTTGTTGACTTGGCCAGTGACGTCTATTGGATGGACTGCTTCTTTGATTCAAAGTGCTGCGGCTTCACAAAAACGGATTAATGAATTCTTGAAAACAGATACGAAGATAGACACCACTGTCGGTGCAGAAATTGAATTGAAAGGTAAGCTATCCTTCAAAGGTCTTAGTTTTACTTATCCAGATACAGGTATTGAAGCATTGAAAAATTTGAATTTCGAGATCAAAGCAGGAGAGAAGTGGGCGGTGATGGGAAGAACGGGTTGCGGTAAAACCACTTTAGCAGAATTAATACTGGGTATGTACTATCCTAGCTCAGGAGAATTACTCATTGAAGGTCATAATATAGAAGATGTAAAGCTGAGTAGGTTGAGACAGCAAATTGGTTATATCCCTCAAGATGTGTTTTTGTTTTCTGATACCATTTATAATAATATCCGTTTTGGGAATAGTGAGTTAACGGACGAAGAAGCAGAATCTGCGGCTCAAAAGGCCTCTATATATGAAGAGATTATGGAGTTTCCTGAAGGCTTTAGTACTTTAGTCGGTGAAAGGGGAGTAACCTTGTCGGGTGGCCAGAAACAAAGGATTTCAATTGCTAGGGCCCTAGCCATGCAGCCTCGTTTATTGGTGTTTGATGATGCACTTTCTGCAGTTGATGTGCATACCGAAAAGATGATTATTCAAAACTTAAATGAAAGCATAGTTGACAAGACCGTAATTGTAATCAGCCATCGAATATTTAGCAGTCTCGAGTTCGATCAAATTGTCATTTTAGAAGATGGAGGAATAGCTGAACAAGGCACTCATAAAGAACTCTTAGCCAAGGGTGGAATCTATGCTGAGTTTTACGATAAACAAAACTTTGAGCAGGTTCAATAGTCTTAAGCTAATTATTTGTTATCAAGTTGAATGATAATCTTAAAAATTACTTATTTTTGAGGAGTGATAAATTAATTGTTCATTAAAAATACATGCAGTGGAGAATCAACAAGGATTTTTTTCAAGGAAATTAAGAGCGGGAAAGAGAAGAACATATTTTTTTGATGTACGTTCGACAAAACAAGGTGATTACTTTGTAACTATTACTGAAAGTAAAAGACGATTTGATCGTCCAGGATACGATAGTCACAAGATCTTTTTATACAAAGAAGACTTTACCAAATTTGCAGAAGCTTTAGGCGAAACTATTACCCATATCAAAACGGAGTTGAATCCTGATTTTGATTACGATGCTTACGATAGAGAGACTTATCAAGCCCAGTTAGATGAGAATGGCGGTGATGAGAATCAAAATGATGATCGTCAGAGAGGTGATCGCGACAAAAGAGAAAATGCAGGACCTAAAGAACATACTGCACCTA
>JBLHMK010000107.1:0-8884 GCA_047621945.1 Flavobacteriaceae bacterium | reverse complement strand
ACAAATATAAAGAGCATTTCCTGGCTTATAAAGATTATAGTGAGTCCTCTAAGTCAATGGATGTTGGCTCTAGTGTTGGGATTTCTTATGGTGAAGAAGATTTTGCTCCCATTCAAAGAGAGGCTGTGAATCCATTTATTTTATATAGCGATGTTCAAAGTACGGACCTTAACTTTTATGATAATTTAATTTCATTTCCAGCAGTATCTCAACAACCCATTCCTTCACCCATAGGTGATAATGGATTACCATATAGATTTGACTTGGAAGGTTCCTTTTACGAGAATGGAAAGTTGATTTACAAAATTTCTGTTGAGCCCTTTTTCAAGACAGACCCTACCTTTTCAGGAATCGTATTTATTGAAGATAGTACTTGGAAGTTGGTTTCTGTTGATCTTAAAGTCAATCCAGCTTCTATGCATTTTTGTGAGGAGTTTAGCATCATTCAGAATTATACGGAAGTACAAGAGAATGTAATGGTTCCAACTCGTTTGGAGTTGAACTACACAATCAAAGATGGCAAGGATTACATCATTGCAAATACCAAAGTCAACAGATCTGACTATGTTGTTAACACGGCTGATTTTGATACGAAATGGAACAGTGAAGTTAAAACATTTGATGTTTACGCCTTAGATAGAGATTCCACATACTGGCAAGAAAATAGAGCATTTGCTCTTACCGAAAAAGAGTCTAGTTTTATTCACGTTTGCGACAGTTTATCAGAATACTTTGACAGCCCAGAATTTTATGCTAAACAAGACTCAGTGTTCAATGACTTTAGTTGGAAAAGTATTTTTGCGGGAGTAGGAAGAAGAAATACATACAGAGGAATGGAATGGCGAGTTGGCGGTGTTTTGGAACAAATTAATCCACTAGGCATTGGTGGATATCGGCACAAGCTTCCAGGCTATATTAATAAGGAATGGGACAATGGTTTTAAATTGGAAAACGAGGGTTTTATAGATTATGGGTTTAACAACAAAGACTTTAAGGGAAAACTCTCTATGGGCTTCACCTATGTGCCTAAGAAGTTTGTAAGAACCAAAATATTGATAGCCGATTATTATGATCAGATTAACAATTTTGCATCGTTGACGCAAGTGTTTAGCGGAAGTAACTACATTCGAAAAAAAGAATATGGTCTAGCACATAGAATGGAACTTTTCAATGGTTTTTATGGTGAGATCGGGTTTAATTATTCAGATCAAATTCCTATCGATAATATTGAATTAAGTACCTGGAGGGAGGAAACATTTGGAGAGTTAAATACTCCAATAGACTTTGAAAGATATGTAAAAAGTGAAATTACAATTGACTTGAAATATCGAATCAAGCAGAAGTATATGTATAAAGATAATAGAAAGTTGATTATTGAAGCCAAACATCCTGAGTTAAACCTAAAGTATAGAAAAGGAATACCAGGACTGTTTAATTCAGAAGTAAACTATGATTACATAGAAATGAGTGCGAATCACGAAATACAGCTAAAAAGATTGGGGTCTTCATACTGGAAAGCAACAGCAGGAACCTATTTAAACAAAGGTAACTTGCGTGTATTAGAGCATAAATACTTTAGAGGTTCAGATCCATTTTTCTTTATGGATCCTGTGAAGTCGTTTCAATTATTAGGTCCAACGTTATCTACCGCTAATAATTTTCTTCAGGCAAACTATATGCATCATTTTGAAGGAAGCATTATGAATAAGATTCCGTTAATTAATCGGTTGAAACTTCAGCTGGCTGGAGGAGGAGGTATTCTATTGATTGAAGATGATAATTTTAGACATATGGAGGTTTTTGCTGGAATTGAAAGAGTGTTTAAAATTAGAAAAGAACTCGTTCGTTTTGGAGGTTACTTCGTAACTTCAGACAATACTATTGGTTCAGCCACTTACACATTTAAATTAGGTGTAAGCTTCTTTAATGTGTTTTCAGGAAAATTTGATTATTAGACAACTTGCGATTATTTTTCAGAAATTTAAATTCATTTAACAAGAGAGTAATATATTTGCTTTGAATTAAATAAGTCGATATGAAATTAGCCTTAGTAGGTGCTACTGGAATGGTAGGAAGCGTTATGCTAGAAGTATTAGCTGAACGCAATGTTCAATTTGATGAACTGTTATTGGTTGCATCAGAAAGAAGCAAGGGAAAGAAAATGATGTGGCAAGGTAAAGAGTATACATTACTCAGTTTACAAGAGGCTTTAGATTTAAAACCGAATGTTGCTATTTTTTCTGCTGGAGGAACTACTTCTATGGAATGGGCACCAAAGTTTGCTTCTGCTGGAACTACTGTTGTTGACAATTCTTCTGCTTGGAGAATGGATACTACCAAAAAATTAGTAGTACCTGAAATCAATGCAAATCTTTTAACTAAAGAAGATAAGATTATAGCCAACCCTAATTGTAGTACTATTCAAATGGTCTTAGCGTTACTACCAATTCATAGAAATTATGGAATTGAAAGATTAGTTATCTCCACGTACCAAAGTGTTACCGGCACAGGAGTTGCTGCTGTCAAACAGATGGATGACGAAAGAGAGGGTAACCCAGTAGAAAGAGTATACCCGCATCAAATTGATAAAAACTGCTTGCCACACGGAGGAGATTTTGACGATAATGGCTATACTTCTGAGGAAATGAAATTAGTGCATGAAACGCGAAAAATTCTAGGAGATGATTCAATAAACATTACTGCGACTGTGGTGAGAGTTCCTGTCGTAGGGGGACACTCTGAAGCGATTAATGTCGAGATGAAAAAAGATTTTGTTCTTTCTGAATTAATACAAAAACTATCAGACACACCGGGTATAACCATTCAAGATGATCCTTCTAACAACATTTACCCTATGCCTATCGAAGCTCACGGAAAAGATGATGTATTTGTAGGAAGAATTCGCAAAGATATTTCTAGACCTAAGTCATTAGATATGTGGGTTGTTTCAGATAACCTAAGAAAAGGTGCAGCTACTAATGCGATACAAATTGTTGAACATTTAGTTGAGAATAATCTAGTGTGATTTTCACCTGATTAATAATTTCAAAAATATTAATTTACACGTAAAATATATTAAGTAGCTTTGCTTTAAGTAATCAAGCTATGGCAAGTATAGACAAAGAAATCAAGAGTAAATTTGAAAATGATCATCAGCGTGCAGTTGTAAACATCTTATATACAGCAAATTGGATTAAAAACATTCACATGGATGCTTTAAAACCTTTTAACATTAGCGCTCAACAATATAATATATTAAGAATATTAAGGGGTGGTGCTGATTGGATGGCAATGACGGATGTGAAAGATAGAATGATAGAAAAGTCGCCCAACACAACTCGCCTAGCAGATAAATTACTGGATTCAAAATTATTGGAACGAAAGAGAAGTAGTGCGGATAGGAGAGTTGTATATGTTAAGATCACAGACAAAGGTCTTAAGCTTTTGAAGGATATTGACACCGAAAAAGCAATGACAGCGCAAGATTCTATTGCCAAAAATATTTCAAAAAAAGAGGCTAAAAAGCTGTCTGGAATTATTGATAAATTAAGAACAGGAGAAGAGTTATAATATGAATTATATTGATGCACTAAACTGGCGATATGCCACTAAAAAATTTCACGGGGATAGAATAATAGAGGAAGATGCTTTGGAACGTATTTTGGAGTCTGGAAATTTAACAGCAACTTCACTAGGATTGCAAGCGGTGACCATTATTAATGTAGAAGATAAAGCAATAAGAAAAGATTTGGTTGCATCTTCTTACAATCAATCTCAGGTTGCAGATGCTTCTAATCTTTTGGTAATTTGTATAGAAGAAAATATTTCGGAAGAATACCTGAATACCTACTTAAGCAGAATTTCGACCATCAGAAATATGGAGGTAGAGAATCTAGAAGGGTTTAAGAAAATGATTCAAGGTTGGCTAGGTGGTTTGAGTGATGTTACTAATATGCAGCATTGGCTGGCAAAGCAAGCATATATTGTTTTAGGTACTTTATTAACCACTTGCGCTATCGAAAAGATAGATAGCTGTCCTATGGAAGGCTTCAATGCTGAGCAATATACAGACAAACTTAAATTAAAAGAAAAAGGATTAGTTCCAGTGGTAGTTTTGCCAATTGGTTACAGAGCAATGGATGATGTGAATCAACACCTTCCAAAAGTGCGTAAAACTGCCGAAGAATTTGTAATAACGATTTAAGCGGTAGTTAAATGACGAAGTCCGAAGTATTAGGAACACAACCCATAGGAAAACTGCTGGCTCAACAAGCCATTCCTGCTTCTATCGGATTTGCTGTTATGTCTATGAATATGGTTGTAGACACCATATTTGTTGGTAAATATATTGGAGATTTGGCCATCTCGGCCATCTCGATTGTGGTACCAATTTCCTTTTTTATGTCTTCGTTTGGTATGTCGATTGGAATGGGTGGAGCTTCTATTATTTCTCGTGCACTAGGTGAAAATAATAAGGATCGAGCTCAATTATCTTTTAACAATCAAATTACGCTTACTGCATTTTTTATGGCCTTATTTCTGGTCCTAGGTTTTGCTTTCCAAAGTCAAATTATCACTTTATATGGTGCAAAAGCAGGAATGCTGGATCTTACAAACGCCTATTATGAAATAGTAATGCTGGGAATTCCTTTCTTGACATTATCTATGATGGCTAATAACAACCTGAGGGCTGAAGGGAAGCCCAAAGTCGCGATGTTAGCACTGCTAATACCTTCCTTACTTAATATGGTTTTAGACTGGCTATTTATAAGTCAATACGGCTGGGGAATGGAAGGAGCTGCTTGGGCAACAACCATATCCTACTTGGCAACAGGAGCTTTTATGGTGTTCTATTTTCTGCGAGGCAAAACGGAATTGAAAATTATTCCCAAACTTTTTAAGTTGGACTGGAAAATTGTAGGGCAAATCTTTAGTGTAGGTTCCGTCAGTTTGATTCGGCAAGTAGCCATTAGTATTTTGACGATTGTATTGCATGCTATGTTATTTTCTTACGGAAAGGAAATAGAAGGTCTTGGCGGGGAAGCTGCTATTGGAGTATATGCCATCATAACTCGAATTAGTATGTTTGCATTTTTCCCTTTGATCGGTATTGCTCAAGGATTTGTCCCTATTGCTGGATATAATTATGGCGCTAAGAAGTTTGATCGCGTGCAGGAAGCTGTTAAAATATCCGTAAAAATTGGTTTGTATTTTGGAATTGGACTTTGTGGTCTTCTATTAATTTTCAGTGAATCTATACCGCTTCTTTTTGCTAAGGACAGCTCTTCTGTCTTAATTGAATACGCGCCTAAAGCTATATTTATTATATTCTTAATGACTCCAGTTGTTATCTTTCAATTGATAGGCGCAAGCTTTTACCAAGCTTTAGGTAGAGGTAAGCCTGCATTACTATTGACTTTAACTAAGCAATTGTTTTTTCTCACACCCTTTGTCCTTATTCTTCCTCCTCTTTTAGGTCTGGAAGGAATTTGGTGGTCCTTCCCTATTGCTGATGTCTTATCTGGACTCGTTTGTTGGTATTACCTTAGAAAAGGAGTTAAGAAGATGTTAGCGGAATCGCAACAAGAGAATGAAACTATATTAACTTAATAACGTATTTAGAAACCCAACCAACTTGATCGTTGAATTGAATTTTATACCACTTTTTCGAAGCTCCTAATATTTCTAATTTACTTCCTTCGTGCAACACAAAACCAGTACTTGCTGATTCTGATGGTTCATTCTTAACCTCTGTGGATGGAGAAAAATTAATACCGAAATCGTGTGTATTCATTTCACTAGACTGTATGAAGGCAAAAGTCAGAAACACAAGCCCAAGTCCTAAACAAGTTAAGCCAACACTTCTCCAAAGTATTTTAAATTTAATTCGTTGGAACAATAATGTTAAAGCTATAGCTAACGCACCAATACAAATTAAAGCTAAGGTGATTTGAGCCCAATAATCAGGAGATTTACCTATAGTAGAGGATATCCAGCTCATTAAGCCATACGTGCTTTTGTTGTTGTTCTTGTCAATAGTTCGCTTGTTCGCTAATTCTAGATTGTAGATGAGGTCATCATTTCCAGGTTTGTGTTTAAGCGCTTTTTCAAAATAGTAAATCGCACCTGGAATGTTATTGGTTTTGTAGTTTACATTACCCAGGTTTTGATACACTTCTGCAGAATATTCACTGGAGCTGTCGATGGCTAAGTAGTATTGAGCTGCTAGGGAATAGTCGCCATTTTCATACGCTTCATTTCCTTTGTAAAACCACTCCGTAGGCGTTAATTCTGCATTTATTTTTGGTCCTAAATCTTGCCCCAAAACAGAGGTAAATAGGCTTGCTAAACTGAAGCACACTAAAAATATGGTTTTCAAATTATTTAGCATCTCTTTCAATTTTTTGGATAGTATTTTTTGCTAATAACATAGTCTGTTCAGCACCTGATTGTGAAACAGGAGCAAATCGAGCCATTTCACAAGATTCAATAATTTCAACTATACTGTTTTGAGTGTCTGTATCAACTCCATTAGTCTGTAACGTTGTAGATATACTTTCTTTACTTAGCGATGCAGTAGGTACTTGAAATTTATCTGAAAGATAGGTAAGCACGCCATTGTATAGTTCAGAGTAAAAGCCTACTGAGTCATTTTGACTCAATTTGTTCTGAGCGGAAGCCAAAGCTTTAAAACTTTTCTTGCCAGCTTTCTTTCTGTTGATTTCCGTTTCGTTCTTTTCTTTCGGAGCTTTTTTAGTAAATAAAAGCAATGCCAAAAGCAAACCGAATGGAGCAGTTAAGCCGGTCCAAAACCAAGTAGATCCAAAGAAGGCCGTTCCTTTTTTAACTAATGTTGTTTGCAGTGTAATGTGTCTTATCTCAGTGTTTAAAACTTTAACATTCTTTTTTTCGATGACTCCTCCATTTTCTGATTTGGCTATACTATTAGCACTTTTGGACACGTTGATAGTTTGAGCAGGTCTAGAAATTGTCTGGTAGGACTTGCTTTCTAAGTCGTAATAAGAATATTCAAAAGGAGCGATTTCATATACTCCGTGATATTGGGGAATAACTAAAAAGCTAAATTCCTTGTATCCTGAAAGTCCAGAAGTCGTCAATTTAATGCTTTCTTTTTCTTCTGGGTCAAATGCATCAAAATCTGATGGTAATAGTAAATTAGGCTGCTCTAATTGGCGCATGTTTCCTTGTCCAGAAATTTTTATTTTTATTTCTAAAGGCTGACCTGCTTCCAATGAATTAACGGAATAGCTATAGTCCATTTTCACATTTTTACCTACTAAATTTTGGAAGCTATTTGGAGCCCCTTTTGGCAGCGCTGAGACATTTATTGTAGGGGAATTACTCTTTATTGTCTCTTTTTTGTATGGTTCAAATCTACGAGTACGCATACTGTAACCTCCTCCATATGATATCTCAATAGAAAATGGTGAAATTTTTATTTCTCCGGTAGTCTGCGGAAAGACAATTTCTCTCTTGATTATATGTACGTCATAAACGACACCAGCAATGGTTTCTTGAGTAGCACTGTCGTTATTCGCTGGCAAGGCTTCAGTCCATAGTCCTTTTGTTGTTGGGAATTCTTGCTCACCACCGGAAATACCTCTTACCTTAGAATACAACTTGTGTGTTACTAACGCATGCTCTCCAAGAATTAAATTGGATTTTGAAACGCTTATTCTACCTAAGAGATTAACATTTTTAGGAACTATTTTAGCTTTGGGATCTTTTGCACCTACATTGATTTCAAAAGTTTTGGATTTGTACTTTTTTCCTCCGCTTACAAATGAGAGTTCGCCAATCGTAACTTTTTCCTTTTTGGTAGGCTGCAATATGAAGGCAAACTTCAAAGTAGAGGTTTGTTCTCGAACACCATTAATAATTTTTATGCTATTACTGGTTCCTGCATTCCCTTGTTGTAGAACTTTTAAACTCCCAAAGTTGGGAGCTTCTAGACTTAAGTCATTTGGTATTTGTTGGGATGAAGAAAACGAATAGGTAATTTGTACGTTTTCGCCTAACGCTGGAAACTCATTGTTACACTTAGCATCTACGGTTACTTTTTGAGCAAGCGAACTGAGGCCTACTGTTACCAATAGAATAGAGAATAGATATTTTGATAAATGAGTCATACTACCAATCTTTGTCTGAGCTTGTATTTTTATTTTTCTGATCTCCTTTTGCTTTTAATACGCGCAAAAGTACTTTTTCTTCTTCATTATTTAAAGCATCGAGTTCCTTCTCTGCTTGTTTGATAGAGATTTGTCCTTCTATTTCCTTTTCTCCGGCTTTAGTTTCTCCTTCATCATCTTTATTTTCTTCTGTGTTTCCTTCACTATCTTTAGGTTCACCATCTTCTTTCTGGGGCTCTTCATTTTCATCGTTAGGTTCACCGTCTTCACCGTCTTTCTTCTCGTCTTTCTTCTCATCAGAAGGCTTTTCTTTACTTTCGTCTGATAGTTCATCGTTCATTTTTTCCAGCTCTTTTTGCATGTCCTTAAGCCCTTCTTGCTTATCCGCTAGCTCTTCTTGCTTACCTTTATCTCCTTCTTCTAGAGACTTTTCTTGTTCTTCTTGAACTTGCTCTTGCTTGTCCTGAACATCTTGACGTTGCTTATTAATGTCTTCTCTTTGTTGCTGTTCTTCTTTTGATCCTTTTCCGTCTTTCTTATCCTGCTGCTGTTGCTCCGTATCTTCATTAATCTCCTCTTGCTGCTTCTGTAAATCTTCCTTTTGCTGCTTTAGGTCTTGCTCTTTTTGATCCTGTTGAGCTTGTTCTTGTTGCTTTTGAGCATCTTCTTTTTTCTGTTGATTCTCTTTCTTTTGCTGATCTAACTCTTCTTGTTTTTTGTCCAGCTCTTCTTGT
>JBLHMK010000106.1:0-8922 GCA_047621945.1 Flavobacteriaceae bacterium | reverse complement strand
TGGTGAATGAAATGCGACCAGAAGACAAAGTTTCAATTGTAGTTTATGCAGGTGCAGCAGGAGTAGTTTTACCTCCTACAAGCGGAACTAAGAAAGACATTATTCTGAATGCTTTGAATAATCTTAATGCTGGTGGTTCTACCGCTGGAGGGCAAGGAATAGAAATGGCGTATAAGCTGGCTGAAAAGAATCTAGACAAAGACGGAAACAATAGAATCATCTTAGCTACCGATGGAGACTTTAATGTAGGAATGTCTGGAGATGATGAATTGGTGAAGTTGATTGAAGAAAAACGAAAAACAGGTATTTCTTTATCTGTAATGGGGTTCGGTACGGGCAACTTAAATAACTCAATGATGGAGAAAGTTGCTGATAATGGAAACGGTAACTACTCTTACATCGACAACGTAATGGAAGCTAAGAAAGTATTTGTGACAGAAATGGGCGGAACGTTATTTACGATTGCTAAAGATGTGAAGTTACAATTAGAATTCAACCCTAGTGCAGTAAAGAGTTACCGCCTGCTAGGATACGAAAACAGAATGTTAGCTCCAGAAGACTTTAATGATGACTTGAAAGATGCCGGAGAACTAGGAGCCGGGCATTGTGTAATCGCTTTGTACGAAATAATTCCAGCTGATGATTCTAAAGAAGCGAGTGCAACGGATGGTTTAAAATATCAATATAAGTCAATCGTAACCAATGCTGCTATGGCCAATGACCTGGTAACGATTAAGTTTAGGTATAAAGAGCCAAACGGCACCAAAAGTAAACTGATCACCAAAGTAGTAATCAATAGAATGATGCCATTCAACAGTTACAATTTTAAGTTTGCCAGTTCGGTTGCGGAGTTTGGTTTAATCATTCGTGATTCCGAATTCAAAGCAGATGCCAATATGGATAACTTGATTGATAGAGCTAGAAATAGTAAAGGAACAGATTTAAACGGTTACCGTTCGGAGTTTGTCAATCTTGCCGAAAAAGCACAAATGCTACTAGATGATTATTTGGTGAATTATAAAGATCAGTAAATTTTTAAAGAGTGTATGAAAGCCTCAGTTATTGAATTAGCTGGGGCTTTTTTGGTTTAATAAGTATTTTTGTAATGACTACTAAGTGACTGCCTGAACGGAACCGAAGTGTATAATACTAAAAGAAAGCAAGGCTTTCGTCCTAACAAGGAGCAGAGCGACTGTCCTAAAAAGAGAACAAAGTGACCGTCCTAAAAGCGGAGCGTCCTATTGTTCAAGGTTAACCTTACCCCAATTCTACTTTCGCATTACTTTCATCCAGTAGGTGCTGATATTCGGCTACGTTAAAAGCCTCTATACTAAAGCGAGATTGTCGCTGTTTCGCTTCTGACTTCCGGACCATATTTCTTACAAAACGTCTCACTTCATCTTTGTCTTTTAGAATAATCCCAGGCACAGGAGTACTATTACCATTTTCATCTTTGGCAACCATCGTGAAGTAAGAAGAATTACAGTGTTTCATTTCTCCTGTTCTGATATTTTCTGACTCTACACGCAGACCTACTACCATTGATGTAGTTCCGGTATAGTTAATAGAAGCTCTCATAGTAACCAATTCACCAACTTCAATAGGGTTTAAGAAGTCCACTTTGTTGACGGAAGCCGTTACACAATAATTTCCCGAATGTTTTGACGCACAAGCAAAAGCTAT
Organism: Flavobacteriaceae bacterium; assembly: GCA_047621945.1. Taxonomy (GTDB): domain Bacteria; phylum Bacteroidota; class Bacteroidia; order Chitinophagales; family UBA8649; genus JAFMKE01. The sequence continues at coordinate 7,239 of JBLHMK010000106.1, read as the reverse complement.
TTGATCCATTAAATTGAGAATGTGTCCTCCGTGAATTTTTCCACTAAAATTGGAGTGGGAGGGAAGCATTAATTCTGAAATCGTTAATTGAGATTCAGAGATCGATTTAAATTTTGACTTCATAGGTTAGTTAATTTCTATGTAACAAAGATAGCTTAATATTAAAATGCCAACCCTAGTAAAGACAAAATGGTAACGAAATGATCGCCTTAAAGGAAAGCCTTAGCGAACGACTTACCATAAAAAAAAAGGATAGAAGCCAAGGATTCCTCTAGAGTTCTGTCTTGGAAAGAATTTCAATATTCAGACTTTTCTCCAAGTGCCTATTAAGAATGTCTCCCATGTTGTTAAAGTTGAGAAATTGATCATCATTGTGATGCGCAGCAAGTTCCGTACGTAATACATTTACGTTTTCAATGGTAGAAATTCGATCTTTTCGCATCACTCTAAGTAGACTCCGAGTTCTATTACGAGAAGAGATAAATCGTTTCTTCATAGCTACTCTCTCTATTCGCTGATATTGTCCAGCAACCTCCAGAGACATAGTTTCCTGTACTAGTTTCACCAATTCAATATTGTCTTTGTAAAACTGGGGTTTGTATATGTTTTTTCGTCCTTCAAAACTCTGTTGATCAAAATCCATTGCTCTCAATCTATATTGGATGTTATCAAAATCTTGTGTTATTTCAATCACAAAATTGTAGGCACGCATATCTCCAAGCAGTCTTATAAATGTACGTTCATTGAACTTGATAAACTCCTTTGCGAGTCTCAATCTATTTTCAATTGCTACGCCCTCATTCTTTTTAATAAAATCATCAGCAGGTATTCCTACTACATGTTCTTCTACTAAAGTTTGATCATCTACTAGGTAGTTCACTCTATCTGGAGAGAATATTTCTTCCATTTCTAAACCATATATTCGTGATGAATCTGCACGTTTTACATAGAAGTAATCGTGGTTTTCATTGATTTCATTTACTACACGAATACGGAATGGTTGTGAGTTACCAAATGAACAAAAATCAATACGATCAATTCTCAGATATGGATTATTGTCACCTTCAGAAAATAACATCTGGTATACTTTCACTAAATCTATACTCAGGTTTGCTAAATTTTCTTGGTCATACATAGCCATATGCCACAAGGTCCTCTTCCCATTATCATCCTCCAGCGGATAAAGTTCTTTGTATTGAGCCAGTGTTTCATAAGTAATGGGTAATTCACCAAGTCGAGAATACTTCTTTAAGTGTTCTTTAAGACCAGCCTTAATCTTGTAAACGGGTTTCTTATGTTCAATGTGATTAAAATCCATAGGTTGTACTTTGTAGTAAGCTGTGTTTATTTAGGTACTAACATAAGCTTTGTTTTTATAATGTCAAAATAGAATGAAGAAACTTCTTTGAGCATCTAGTAATTTGATATTCTGATTTTGAAAAGCTTACTGATATTAAAATTTAGTAATTCGCCAATTGAATTAATATTCCCCATATCGCAATACCTAAGCATAAAGGGGTGAAAAACTTCTTGTCAAATTTGCTAAATTTTGTTGATTTTACACGTTTAAAAAATCCAACATATTTGAAGTCTCCAATAGCTCTTAGTAAAAAGACAGCAGGAATAACCCAACCTCCATAGGTGAATATCCAAGCAGGGAGTTGATGAGAGATCAGTTCTGACTCCATTATATAGAAAAGTCCAAAAGCGGATAGCCCAACACCAATTAGCGCACTGTCAAATTTCTTTGGAGTCATTACAAGTTCTCCACTTTCTTTAGTGGGTAAAGACTGCTTGTAGCCAAGGGTTCCTCCTGTTGCCCAGTTGAAGTGGACTGCTCCCAGAAAAAAGAAGATTAAACTCAGTAGTATAGATCCTATCATTATGCTCATATCAGTGTTGGTTTTTGGGTTTGTAATTGATTATTTACTCATATTGTTTAGCAATAAACTTCGAGTTTAAAAGTCGCGCAACGGCCATATAATTTGGTTTGAAATGAATTTTATCTCCAATTTTATATTTCTTTTTACCCTCTTTAGTCTTGTTATTCCCGATATCAAGAACAATCATATCCGAGCTAATTCCTACATATTCTAATTCCGTGTCAAAAAACTCCAAATCCTTTTGGTCCACGTCTAGGAGACCAAAGTCAAGAATTGCCTTAGTAGATGTTTCTGAAACATCTAATCCCTCAAAACTGGCAGAATGTCCGATGTTTGCCCCTCCAATAACTCCGTCTGGAACATTTTTCTTTTCTTCCAACTCAATAATATTTGCTGTAAATTCAAAAGCATCGGTATACAAGTCTTTAAACTGTTTGTTTTCTAATGGGCTTAATCCAAAGAATGCAGCTTCTCCTATCCGAAAGTGATTGACATCTTTTGGTACCTGTCCCGTTTCAATCAACGGAAGTGTGATCGAAGTTCCTCCTGAAATATATTTCAATTCTTTATTAAACTTTGCAGAAATAAGCTCTTTATAAAGAGACAGCTGCAATAGCTTATCATAAGAGGGTTCAATACCATACATACATCCTAGATTAGAACCAATACCTATAATATCAATGTTAGAAAGTTGAAAAACATCAGCGTAAAAGCTCATTAATTCCGTTCTAATGATACCTTCCCTTAATTCTCCCAGCTCTACCATTATTATAATTTCATGTTTCTTATTGGCTTTCTTAGCCGCCACATTTAATAATTTAATGGTGGTTAGAGAGCTGTTTAGAGAAACATCGGCATATTTAATAATGTCATCCGCATAGATTTTTGCTGGAGGTTTGATGTAGATAGTTCGCATCTGTGGATTTACCTCTCTCAGATTTTTTAAGCTACTCAGTCTGGAGTCACCAACAGAATCGATGTTTTTAATTACATCTTCGGTCAATACATTTTTTAAAAACTCTTTGTCTCCTGAGAATACTTTCGTCACAAGACTCCAATAAATGTCATACTTTTTGAAGTACTCACTTAAGTATTTGATATTATTTTGAATCTTTTTTGTTTGAATGATAAGTTCTGCCATAATTATTGCGTTATGTGTCTGGGGATATCTTGAGGTAGACGGGTTAATAATTCATAATTTATTTGCTGACTAAAGTCACTGAAAGATGAAACTGCAATTTCATTATCTGCCTGTTTGCCTATTAAAACAACTTCATCTCCTTTTTCAACTCCTTCGATATTGGTAATGTCCACGGCCAGCATGCTCATATTTATATTGCCAATAACATCGAGGCGCTTTCCTTTAATAAGGACCTTACCTTTATTACTTAAGGATCTACTGTAACCGGAAGAATAACCGATCGGTAGCATGGCGACTCTGGTCACTCTATTGGTAAAGAAAGAAGTTCCATATCCCACGTATTCATTGGCTGGAATGGTTTTTATGTCCATTATTCGTGTTTTCCAGGAAATAACTCGTTGTAAAGAGTTTACATTCTTTTTATCTTGTTGTAGATAGTCAACCAAAGTTTCTTGGGTAGGAAAAAAGCCATATTGTAGAATCCCAATTCTGACCATATCTAAATGCATATGAGGGTAGCGGATACTTGCGGCTGAACTGGCCATGTGCCATTTTGGATTGATCCAGTCCAATGGCTTAATTTTGTTTTGAAATGCATCAAAACGTTTGTGCTGCTCAGTGATACGCTCTAAATTGGCGATGTCTTCGGCACCAGCTAAATGAGTGCAGACACCTTGTACATTAATAAATTGAAGGTTCTGTTTTACTTTTTCTAGTACCAAATCAACCATTTTAGGGTTAAATCCAGTACGATTCATTCCCGTTTCAAGTTCTAAATGGATGTTTGCTTTTATCCCTAGCTTTTTAGACGAGCGAATGGCTTCATTTAGTTTGTCCATTTCAAAAACGTAAAAATGAATTCCAGACTCAATTGCCCAAGCCAACTCCTCATTTTCAAGATAACCCATAATTAATAAGGTGTAAGTATGGTTTGGTAAAGCCTTTGTTACATTAAAAGCTTCTTCAGCGCTAAAAACACTAAAATGTCTGACGCCATATTTATGTGCTAACGGACAATAATAGTTGATACTATGACCGTATGCATTTCCTTTGACAACAGATGAAAAAGTTACCCCTTCACCTAATTGATTTTGTATAAACTCGATGTTGTTTTTTACAGCACCTTCGGATAATTCTATATATGATGTGTTGATCAAATTATTGTAGATTTTTAATTATTTGGTAAAACATATTAATACCTGTTGCTAAAATTTCATCGGGAAAATCGTAATCTGGATTGTGCAGTGCAGGTGTCTCTTCTCCAGCACCTATTCCAAACATAGCTCCTTTGAATCGTTGTGTAAATAAGCCAAAGTCTTCTCCCCACTTGAAGGGAAACATACGTTCTGTGATATGGTGTCCGTTGATATTGGCAGCACTTCTAATGTTATTGACTGCAGCTAAATCATTAATGTTTGCAGCAAACTCTTGTGTCCAGTTAATATCTGATGTAAGCTGGTGAACGGTACATAATTTCTGAATGTAATTAACCAGTGCTTCACTTTTTTCTTCCATGATCTCCGTTGACCAGCTTCGAATAGTAAAGTGAACCTCCCCAGAACCCGCTGAAATACCATATGCTAATTCGCCCATATTAACATGCACTGCTGTTGCTAAGAAGAACTCCTTTGATTCGGGATTATTGATTGTAATCTGATTGGCGTATTGCAGTAATTCCGCAATTGCCAAACTCGGGTTATACCCTTTTTCTGGTTCTGCTGCGTGCGCTGTTTTTCCATTAAATAGAATGGCGATACTTTTAACGTTACCGGTAAACTCATTTTCCTTTACTACAATCTCGTGCCTGGGATAGCCAGGTAAGTTGTGAAGAGCAAAGGCATAGTCTGGAGTTATATTTTTAAATATAGGGTCACTCAATACCGCTTGTGCTCCCATTCCTGTTTCTTCGGCTGGTTGGAATAGCACTATTACTTTTCCTTTTGATATAGGTTGCTTACTTAATAGAATAGCTAAACCTAATAATATGCAGGTATGCCCATCGTGGCCACATTTGTGAGAAACTCCATCAACGGTGGAGCGGTGATCAAAATCATTTATTTCAATAATTGGTAAAGCATCAATATCTCCTCGTATTAAGATGCAGTCTCCATCAGTTGTGCCATTGAATGTAGCCATTACGCCAGTGCCAGAAACTTTTTGAATTTTTGCAACGGTTTTTTCTTCTAAAAAGTGAATAATTTCCTTTTGCGTATGGTGTTCTTCTCCAGATAGTTCAGGATGTGCATGAAGCGATTTTCGAAAAACAGTTAATTGATTAATAGTTTTGTCATCTAGCATTCCAGATCTATTTTTTTAAACGCATTTCTAAATAGGGATTGGTGAATCCCAGTTTCTCATATAGTTTTATGGCTGGATTAGTTGCTTCTACGTGCAAGGCAATGTCTCCCTTACAAAAGCTAACTGCCTTCTCCATCAGCGTTTTTCCAAATCCTTTTCCTCTGTGATGTTGATCAATGGCAATGTATACCAGAATGTTTTCAGGGATGTATCCTCCCATTCCTGTTTGGTTAATTACGGTAGCGCCTACTATTTCATTATTTTCTATAAGTAGCATTGTAAACCCTCCAAAGGAGACAAATTCCTTTATTGAAAAGTCTATTGCTTTTTGAATATCTGCTTTTGGATCTCCATACTCTTGTAAATGCTTATGTAAAAAATTAATAACCTCCATCTTTTCTATATTGGTTGGCTTATTTACTGCGTCAAATATTTTGGTATTGGTATTCGTCATCTATCTGTTTTTCCGTAATCTACTGTAATTATTGAGTTTTCCAAGGGTTTAGCAATATAAAATTTCCATTACGGTTTTTAAATGGAGTTATAAGTACTGAGGCAAATGAATAGGATGAACAAAACGGACGAAACTTTATTCTTGTCAAATTTGGCGCAAAATTGATCTCCGGTTCCACTTAATTGACAGATGAGCCGATATTAAAATTAGGCTTTTAAATTATCTTTTAAAAACTTAAAAAGGTAAGCTTTGGGAGCACCAATGGACTGTAGCTCTAAGTTTGCCATTAATAATCTCAATTTATTGTGTTTCAGTATTTTATTTGTCCTTTGGCTTGGTTTTCGCGGCTTGCAAAGTAATTAGTTTAACTAAAATGTTTGCTGTGTAAGAATTATGCAAAAAATAATTTTAGAAATTAAAATATAGATTATGAATCAAGTTAAAGAGAATCACACGGTAACAGTTAATTACACTGGAAAGTTAATGGACGGAGAAGTTTTTGATAGCTCTGAAGGACAAGAACCGTTGGAGTTTACTTTAGGCAAAGGACAGTTAATACCGGGGTTTGAGAAAGGGTTAATTGATATGAAGTTAAATGAAAAGAAAACCATAACCATTGCTAAAGAAGAAGCATATGGAGATGTGAATGATGATTTAAAACAAGAAGTAAAAAGAACAGAACTTCCACAAGATATTACTCCAGAAGTTGGAATGGGACTTGTTTCTACAACTCCTAATGGCGAAGAATTAAATTTACGTGTGGTTGAATTGAGAGAGGAAACAATTGTCATAGATGGTAATCATCCCTTAGCAGGTCAAGATCTTATTTTTGATATTGAAGTCCTTGCAATTAAAGAGGCTACTGAATAAAGTATTTTTCTGTTTAAATAATTATCTAATGGCCCTTGTTTAATTCTATTAAACAAGGGCTTTTGGGTTTTTATAGTCTGTTTAATAGAGCACTACATTCCTGATTTCGGACATCCTAAAGATTGCATCGCAATCGACCTAAAAGCGATGCGCCCTAACAACTCCTTGCGCTCTATTTCCCTAGTTTCTTCATTCCATAAGCAATGATAACACCACCTGTAAAGAACATAATCAAGCTATATACGGCTGGTGCAATAGCATAGTTGTCGTTCATTAATATTCCAGATGCAATAGCAATAGCCATCGTACCATTTTGGATTCCCGATTCTATGGAGATCGTAAGAGATTGAGCTAAGCTTAATTTTGCAATTTTGGCCGTTGCCAATCCCACCAACATAGTAACAATATTCAAGGCTAGAGTGATCAATCCTGCTTGTTGTAAGTAGGGGATGAGGTCCTCTTTTTTCTTTAAGACTAAGGCGATAATGACTAGAAACAACACCAATGCCGAGGCAATCCTAACGGGCTTGTTCATTTTTTCAGCAAATGCTGGTTTAGCACTCTTGAGCAGCATACCTAGAGAAACAGGAATG
>JBLHMK010000105.1:0-8948 GCA_047621945.1 Flavobacteriaceae bacterium | reverse complement strand
CGATATATTAAGCATAAAGAAATTGAAACGGGGTAGTTTATCTAGACGAACATTTTAAGCTTGAGTAAGCCCATTTTATTTAATCGAAATTGAAGGGAAACCCACATGCATCCGATTCCATAAATGGCGCTGCGTTTAAAATTGATTGAACTGGCTTCCTCAAAGTATTTAGTAGGACAGGTAACTTCAGCAATTTCATATCCTTTATAAACAAGTTGCGCTAGCATTTGATTATCAAAGATAAAATCGTCCGAATTCTGGTTAAAGTTTATTGCTTTTAAGGCTTCTTTACTAAACGCACGATATCCCGTATGATATTCACTTAGCTTTTGACCAATCATGATGTTTTGTATCAAAGTGAGTATTCGATTGGCTAAGTATTTATACCAAGGCATGCCTCCTTTCAGCGCTCCCTTTCCCAAAATTCGGCTTCCTAGTACAACTGGATACAAATCTTGAGCAATCAGATTAACCATACTTGGAATAAGTTTGGGCGTATATTGGTAATCAGGATGAAGCATAATTATAATATCTCCATCTAGGTCGAGTGCTTTATTATAGCATGTTTTTTGATTTCCGCCATAACCTTTGTTTCTATCATGAAGCATGACATGTTGAATTCCAAGTTGTTTGGCTACCTCAACAGTATTGTCGGTACTTGCGTCATCTGTGAGAATAAGCTCATCTACCCATTCTGGAATTTCCTTTACAGTCTTTTCAAGAGTGAGGGCCGCGTTGTAGGCGGGCATTACGACAATGACTTTTTTGTTTTGGTACACAGGAGATTGATTTAGCTTTCAAATATAGTTATATCATACTATTATTACCTATTCTCTTTGATGAATTCATTGAATAGAGTCGGTACCTCATGCCAATGCTCTTTTGGAATTATTAATGCAATTAGCACTATTTGCATAATAGTTATTGCTAATACCCATTTTGCCATTCTACGTCCAATTTCATCCTGAGGAAAGGTAGTCCAAAAAGGGATGAAAACACAAATCCCAAAGAGTAAGGTCCTCTCATTACTACCAGCTAATCCATCAGTCTCAAGGAACTGTCCAGGATGATTGATGTCGAAATCAAGGTGATTTTTAGGATTTAGCTTATTAAATATTGACCAGTTTAAACCAATCTTAACGAATTGTGCGATAACCATCAAGACTATTAGCATTATTCGTGCAATTAGTATAAGCATGTTGGTTTAAAGTTTAATTGAGTCGGAACTTAGGAAATATAAATTTTCAATTCTGATAAATGGCTATAAAATAAAATGCCATCCTTGAGAACAAGGATGGCATCTAGTTAAGATTTAGAAGTTTACATTGAAGCTTCTACTTTTGCTAAATATTTAATAGCATCGCTTGCTTCAGTTGAATTAGGGTAGTTTGCTTCAAGTTGTTTAAACAATTCAACAGCTTCCTTTCCTTTTCCTGCATAATCATAAGCTAATCCAGCTTTCAACAATAGGAAAGGAGCAGATGCTTCATTATCAGAAAAGCTTGCAGCCTTCTTATAATTTTTAAGAGCAGCATCTTGTTTGCCGTTTTCCATTTGAGCATCAGCTAAAGTAGCAATTGCTAATCCACCCAATACTTCATCATGTTTTGGACAAAAGTTGGTTAAATACTTTTCAGCATTTGGGTAGTCGGCTAATTGGTAATAAGACAAACCAGCATAATACTTAGCTAAATTCCCAGCTTTAGTACTACCGTAAGAACTAGCTACTTCTAAAAAACCATTACTTGGGTCATTTAAAGCCTTAGCTATTGAATCTTGTTCAAACCAATGTTGAGCCTTAAAGATTGCATCTTGCGCTGCAGTTTCTCTTTTTGGTTTATAAATGTTGGTGTATGCGATTAGCAAAAGAATGATAGCTAAAATCGAAAGTACGGCAATGTTTACCATCTTTCCATTGGCTTCATACCAATTTTGCAATCTGTCTAATTGTGATAATTCACTTGCTGCTTTTGGGTTCTTTTCTGCGGCCATTTTTGGTCTATTTTTTAATCAGTTAAAAAAGGATAATCCTCCTGTACATAAATATCTTCATACACAGCACTATCATCTGGGTACGGTGAATTTTCCGCAAAGGTAACACAATCATCAATTTCTTCTTTCACTTTTTTACTTATTTCTTGAATTTGATCCTCACTTGCCCATTTATTGTCCATGATCTTAGATAAAACAACTTGAATGGGGTCTTTATCTTTGTGCGATTTAACCTCTTCTTTCGTTCTGTATTTTTGGGGGTCACTCATGGAGTGTCCCTTGTATCTATAAGTTCTAATTTCTAAAAATACCGGTCCATTTCCACCTCTACACATTTCAGCGGCATCGCTAATAGCGTGGTGAACGGCCTCAGGATCCATACCATCGACTGGCATACTAGGAATTTCAAAAGCCTCACCTAACTTATAAATATCTTTAGAAGCAGCACTTCGCTTTACCGAAGTTCCCATAGCATAGCCATTGTTCTCACAAATAAAAATTACAGGTAAATTCCATAATTTACTCATGTTCATAGTCTCATGTAAAATACCTTGCCAAACGGCCCCATCTCCAAAAATGGCTAATACCACGTTATCTGTTCCTTTATATTTTTCTGCAAAAGCGAGACCCGCACCCATTCCGATCTGAGCACCAACGATACCATGACCACCAAAAAAAGATTTTTCTTTACTGAAAAAATGCATTGACCCACCTTTCCCTTTGCTACAACCGGTTACTTTTCCCATCAATTCAGCCATACACTCTCTAGAACTCATTCCTTTCCCTATAGCTAAGGCATGATCTCTATATGCGGTGATTACGGGGTCATCTTGTCTAGTAGCACTTGCAATTCCTGCACCAATTGCTTCTTGCCCTATATAAAGATGACAAAACCCGCGAATTTTTTGTTGACCATACAGCATACCTGCACGTTCTTCAAACTTTCTCATGCGTAACATCAATTCATACCATTTAAGGTAAGTTTCTTTTGTTATTTTTGCCTTCGACATCTTTATTACTTTGGTTTAAACACTAAAATTAATGTTTATTCGGCAACTTCATCTTACTAATTTTAAGAATCATGAAAAAAAAGTGTTTTCATTCACTGAAGATACAACTACTTTCGTGGGTCTTAATGGGCTAGGTAAAACTAATATACTAGACGCTATATACATGCTGTGTATAGGTAAAAGCTATTTTAGTTCGTCCGATAAGAATTGTGTAAAGCACGAAGAAGATTTTTTTCGACTAAAAATGGAATTGGATAAAAGTGAGTATCAGGAGGTCGTAATTACTTATGAACGGGGAAAGAGGAAGCGAATATTGGTAGATGGAATACCTCACCAAAAGTCAGCTGAGCATGTTGGATTATTTCCAGCCGTGGTAGTCTCACCCAATGACCAAACCCTAATAACGGGAAGTTCCGAAGAACGGCGAAAGTTTATTGACCAAACCTTGTCCCAGTTAAGTCGAGAATATTTAAACAATTTGATACATTATAATTCCACCTTGAAGCAGCGCAATGCCTTGTTAAAGAGTGCAGAGGAAAAAGGGTTAGATAAAGAGCTATTAGGCATTTATGATAATGCCTTGAGTGAAAAAGCTACATTTATTTATAGGGCTAGGAATGATTTCTTTAAAGATATCCAAGCCTTTTTCAGAGAAAGCTTTACTTCCTTATCTGCAAAAGATGAAGGCTTCACTTTAGACTATGAGAGTCACCTGGCGGATAAGCCTCTAATTGAAATGCTAGAAGCTAGTTTGCAAAAGGACCTTATATTGAAAAGGACAACAAAAGGAATCCACAAAGATGATATTCGTTTGGAGATGAATGGCAAGCTTTTAAAGGATTTCGGCTCTCAGGGACAACAGAAAACCTTTCTACTTGCGCTTAAGTTGACTCAGTTTAATTTCTTAAAAGCTCAACTAAAAAAAGTACCTTTATTTATAATTGATGATATTTTTGATAAGTTAGATACGCAACGTAGTCAAAACTTGATAAAATTCTTAGTTAAACAACAAGGACAAGTCTTTATAAGTAATACTGATAATCATATATTTCAAAACATTATAGAGGTTCCTGTTCACATAATACCTGTTGAAGAATGAGTAAGAATATGAAATCTATTGGCGATTTGTTAGGTGACTTTAGCCAACAAAAAAAGTTAAAAAAACCGATACTTGAGGCAAGAGTTGTAAGTTTGTGGAAGCCTTTGATGGGAGAATTGATTCACAAATACACGGAGAAAGTGTTTGTGAAAAATCGGGTGTTATTTGTTAAAGTTCAACAAGGCGCATTAAAAAATGAATTGATGTATTTGCAAGAGCAGATAATTGAAAAAATTAATAAAGAAGTTGGCGAAGATGCAATTGTTAAGTTGGTTATACTCTAAGCAAAGTTTAAAACTTGCCAGTCTAGTTGTCTTACTAGGCATGAGCATTACTTCAGTTATTGCTCAATCTAAAATTATAGACTACAAAGTAGTAAAGAAAGAAACGCTTTACAAAATCTCTATTCTATATAGTACGGAGGTCGATTCATTAGTGAAATGGAATGATTTACCCTCAGACCTAATAAGTGAAGGTCAAGTTATCCGGGTGCTAGATTACTATGATTTGCAGAAAGAAGAATTAGCGCTCAATAAGTTAACTTATGCTATCGTGGTGAGGGAAACTAAGAGCATCGAGCAAGTCGAGTTTTATAATGATAAGATAGACAGCCTTCAAGCTGAAAGGGGTAATGTAGATCAATCTAGTCCTTTTGCTATGCAGTCTTTCTTCGATTTAGCTAAAAAGAAGAAGCTTTACGTGGATTCGATTTCACTAGCTGAAACTAAAGCAGAGGAAGACATTGAACGGTTAGAGCAAGAACGGCTTTTGGCAAAAACATTGGTTCTCAAAAAATACAAGAAGAAATATAATTCAGAGGGAGAGTTAATTCTACAAGAGTTCCCCGACAATGCCCAGGATGAGTTAATAGATGTTGTTAAGGAAAATGAAAGACTTGCTGAAGTAGCATATGCCAAGCAAAAAGAAGCAGATTTAAAAGAGTCGATGGTTTTGGATGCTAAGCTAAAAGCAGCAACAGAAGCTGCTAAGAAGAAAAAACAAGAAGAAGACCAAGCTGTGGAAAAAGCTAAAAAACAATTAGAGAAAGAAGCAAAAGCTTTGGCCGATTTACAAAAGGCAAATGAGTTAGCTATAAAAAAACAACTAGAAGAAGCGAACAAAGAAGAAGAGAAGTTCCTTAAACTAGCAGCTGAAAAGGATAAAGCGAAAAGTGCAGAACTCGAAGTTAAGAAAGCAGCGACTCTAGAAAAACTTAAAAATGAACTCGAAATTCAAAAGTTAGAACAAGACAAGCTTGAAAAACAAAAAAAGGAAGAGCAAAAGAAGCTTGAGGAAGAAGAAGTTGAAAAGGAAAATGAGCTGAAAAAAGATATGACCCCAATGGAGAAAGAATTGGCAGCAATGGCTGCAGCAAAAAAAGCTGCAATGGAAAAGAAAGCAAAGAAAGAAGAAGAGGAAAAGAACAAGCAGGCTGAAAAGCAAGAAGAGAAGGAGAAATCAAAAGCGGTTAAAAATATTAAAGAAGATAATGAAGATGATGTTCTTGTTTTTGATGTGCAGTTTGAAGCGGAAAAGGATACCTCTTCTAAGAAATATAAAAAACAGCAGTTGGCGCTGGCTAAGGAGTTAGATGAGATAGAGAGTCAGGAGGAAGGTGAGATGAGAACGGTTAAAGTGGATGAAGTCTTGATTCAATCTTCTAAGAAAAGCAAGAAGTTGAAAATGGGGGATGATGTAGACGTCGTTCGCATGGAAAAAAGTCGATTCTATTTGAGTAGAGCCATGTTTGAAATCGATAAGAACAATTATAAAAAAGCAATTGAATATGCCAATAAAAGTATTGTTTTAAACCCAAATTATACAGAGGCCTATATGCTCAAAGGGGATGTAATGGCAAGTTTTGCTTATTATGACAAAGCTTATAATTCTTATCAAAAAGCCAATATGATAGATAATCGTATTCCTCAGTTACATTATAACATGGGTAATTGTTTGATATATTTAGGTGAAACTGAAATGGCCATAGTTGAGATGGGTAAGGCAATTTCAATAGATTCAAGCTACATCTTGGCATACTCTGGGCGATCGGCACTTTTTATTGAAATGAATAAATATCGTTCCGCACTTTATGATTACAATACGATTCTCTCGTTCAACAAGTATTTTTACCCTGCCTTAAAGGGGAGAGGTCTTGCTAATTTGAATCTTGGAAGCTATGATGATGCTATTCGAGATTTTAACGAGCTTCTAGAATATGACACTAATGATCCAAGCATATATTATCATCGTGGTATGGCCAAAATGTATAAATCGGAAATCTATGGAGCTTGTATGGACTTCTTAAGTTCATCGGAAAGAGGTTATGTTGAAGCTATAAAAGCAATTAATAAGTATTGTGATTAGTACTTGCTTTTGATAATCTTTAATTGCACATAATTTATTTACATTTGTGGAGGTATGAAAAAAATTTGTTTAATAGGAGCTGATGGTCAACTCGGTACAGAAATCACCCTTGCCCTAAATGGTTTGGGGAGATTCGAATTTACTCCGCTTACGATAAACGATTTAGATATTTTGAATACTTTAGGGGTTGATCAGTTTTTTTCTCAAAATCAATTTGATTTTGTCATTAACTGTGCCGCTTATACAGCAGTAGACTTGGCAGAAAAAGAAAAGGAAATTAACAATTCTGTTAATAATTTAGCAGTCAAATCTCTAGCTAAAGCCTGTAACGCTCAAGACGCAGTTCTTATTCATATTTCAACTGATTTCGTTTTTGACGGGACAAACTATCTTCCTATGAAGGAAGAAGATTCAACGAATCCAATACAAGAGTATGGAAGAGCAAAGTTAGCAGGTGAAAAGTGGGTAGATAATGGTATTGTGATTCGCACGTCATGGCTCTATTCTCCTTTTGGAAATAACTTTGCGAAAACTATGCTTCATTTGGGTACTGAAAGAGAGACCTTACATGTGGTGGATAATCAAGTAGGTACACCAACCTATGCTTTTGATCTTGCCCAAGCTATACTTACTATATGTGAAGATGAAAAAGTGAAAGAGAAAACAGGCGTTTATCATTTTAGTAATGAAGGGCTTGCTTCTTGGTTCGATTTTGCCCAATCCATTATGGAATATGGCGAAGTGGACTGTATAGTGCTCCCTATTCCTGATTCAGCATATCCTACTCCAGCTAAGCGACCAAAGTATAGCGTGTTGGATAAAACCAAAATTAAAAATCAATTCGAAATTAAGATACCCTATTGGAGAGAAAGCGTAAAAGCTTGCATACAAAGAATAAAAGAAGATGAAAGTAGAAATTAAAAAGATTGTAAATATTGCAAGAGAAGCTGGAGATGCTATCCTTAAGATATACGCAAAGGACTTTGAAGTATATACTAAAGAAGATGAGTCCCCATTAACGGAAGCCGACCAAGCAGCTAATACTATAATTTTAGAAAAACTATTAGAAAGCTATCCGGACATCCCTTACATTTCGGAAGAAGTGAAACAACAAGACTATAGTGAAAGAAAGGATTGGGATTATTGCTGGCTTATTGACCCTCTTGATGGGACGAAAGAGTTTGTCAAGAAAAACGGTGAGTTTACAGTCAATATCGCTTTAATTCACAAAGGGGTTCCTGTTTTAGGCGTGGTACATGTGCCTGTTCAAAACAAAACGTATTATGCTGAGCAAGGGCAAGGGGCTTTCTTAATTGAAAACAATGGTGCACCTGTTCAAATTGAAAATAGAAAGCACTATTCAGAATTAGATGAAATTGTGGTTGTGGCTAGTCGTTCACATTTGAGTCAGGAAGTAGTTGACTTTGTCGATGATTTAAGAGCAAAAGGCAAAAAAGTAGAGTTTATTTCTTCAGGAAGTTCTCTCAAATTTTGTATCGTAGCTGAAGGAAAGGCTCATGTTTATCCTCGTTTAGCTCCAACTATGGAGTGGGATACTGGCGCCGCTCATGCTATTTGTTTAGAAGCGGGTAAAAATGTATTGGTTTATGAATCTCGTGAACCCATGCAATACAATAGAGAAGATTTATTGAACCCTTGGTTCATAGTAGAGTAAGTCGATAGATTAATTGGCCTTATTCATCTAACCAATCTTTGAAAGATCTTGATTTTTCAGCACTGATAACTAATTCTCCCTCTTGTTCTGGTTCAAGATTTAACTTCACTCGTCCCTTGAAATAAGGGTGTATCTCTGCTATAGAATTAATATTGATAATAAACTGTCTGTTGGCCCTAAAAAATATCGCTGGATCAAGCATCTCTTCGGCCTCATCTAAGCTATTGTCAATAGGAAATTTTTTTCCGTTAAACTTAACGAGGTAATTTATTCTGTCTTGGGAAAAGAAGTAGGCGATGTCTTGAACATTCACCGAACGAATCATATTGCCAATTTTGACCATGAAGCGCTTCTTATATTCTTTTTCTTTCTCAGAAAGTAAGTTGGTCAACTTTTGGAGGTCTTTAACGTAACTCACTTCACTCTTGTCTTTAAAGTACGTTCTGTACTTGTCGAAGCAAAACTTAATATCAGCAACGGACAGCTCTCCATATAGAAAGTGGAGGGTGTTAAATAAGAATGAGCTTTCCATGTATTTATCATTATCAGCAATAAATACTAAACCTGAGGAAACTTGATTCTTAGAAAAGAATTCGAAGTAAGGTTTTACCTGGTCTTCGCAAACATTAAAAATAAGATCGGGCTCTTCATTTTCTTTCAGATAGCTCAACATCTCTTTAATGGAATAGACATACCTTATCTTTTCTGGTTGGACACTTAATTGCTTTATCCAGCCTTCTAGTGGTTTGGCTACTTTTTTATCGTTTGCAAAGATGAGTACATTCATAAAGCATTAAAAATAAGAAAA
>JBLHMK010000104.1:0-9248 GCA_047621945.1 Flavobacteriaceae bacterium | reverse complement strand
AACTGATTGTCTTAGCTACTACAGGCTCAGATGATTTCCCCATAGGATTAAACGCCTATGACAATAGCTTTGCAGGTGGTCAATTGGTAAACCTTCAAAACAATGGAATCTTCTTCAACAATGGAAGCGATATCGTTTTATTTAAACTGAATGCAAACGGTTCTGCAATAACCGGTGGAACGTATATTGGAGGATCAGATAATGATGGTTTAAACGACGATGAAGTCATTCAACTAACTTATGACGGCACCGATCTCCACTTCAATTATGGAGATGCATTTAGAGGAGAAGTAATTGTAGATGAAGATGACAATGTGTATGTGGCTTCTTCAAGCAACTCTCCAAACTTTCCTACTTTAGGAGCCCCTTCAAGTTTGCAAGGAAACCAAGATGCAGTTGTTTTCAAATTAGATTCTAATTTAACGACTTTAATGTTTTCAAGATTCCTTGGTGGGGCAAATGATGATGCAGGATATTCAATGAAAATAGACAACAACAATAATTTGTTTGTAGATGGCGGAACCAAAAGTCCCAATTTCCCGACCCTTGGCATTCCTCTTAACCCCAACTATCGAGGAGGAGAATGCGACGGATATATTGCTAAAATAAATTCAACAAACGGGAATCTAATTGCTTCTACTTTCATCGGAACAAATGCTTACGACCAAGTTTACTTTGTTGATCTAGACGAAAATAATGACGTGTATATTTTAGGACAAACCTTGGGCAACTACCCTGTTGAAAATGCTGCTTTTAGTACGCTTTCAGGAAAACAATTCATACACAAGCTTGATAACAATTTAAGTACAACCATCTATAGTACTATTTTTGGAACAGGAGGCGCATTGGTAGACATTTCCCCTACAGCCTTGCTAGTAGATAACTGCGAGCGAGTATATGTTTCTGGCTGGGGAGGAAATACGAATCAAAATCGAAATGTGAGTCTAAGTAGTGCAAATATCGCTGGCTTGCCTATTACAGCTGATGCTTTTCAGAACTCGACTTCAGGTGGAGGTGATTTTTACTTTTTTGTGCTTGAAAAGAATGCCACTGGACAATTGTTTGGTTCCTATTTTGGTGGAACAGCCGCTGAACACGTAGATGGAGGCACCAGTCGATTCGATGAAAGAGGAATCGTTTATCAAGCCATTTGTGCGGCATGTGGGGCAGGAAGTTTCCCCTCTTCTGGTGGGTTTAGCTCCTCTTCAGGTTCTCCTAATTGTAATGAAGGTTTAGTTAAACTTGATATGGGTTTAGCAATTACCAATGTAGAAGTAAATGCTTCACCAACAGCAATAGGCTGTGCCCCACTAAGCGTAAATTTTCAGAGCATATTGGAAGATGTTACTGCTTTTGAGTGGTATTTCGGTGATGGAGATTCATCCAGTTTACCTAATCCAACACATACCTATACCGATACTGGTGTTTTCATAGTGAAACTAATAGGTACTGATATTAATTCTTGCAACGAAGTCGATTCCGCTTTCTTAACCGTGACAGTTCGTAATGACACATTAATTGCTAGCACCATAGATACCTTATATACAGACTGCGATAGTTTAGCTATTTTCGTTGGAGCTGAATTCGTTCCAACAAGCACTTATGATTGGACAATGGGTGATGGAACAAGCTATTTAGATGGAGGCAACGCTATTCCTCATACTTATGGCGCAAGCGGTGAATACACCATCATCTTGCATGTAACGGATACTTCAAAGTGCGAAACAGAAGCCTGGGACACCATATCCTTGAGTTTTGCACCACAGATAGATGCAGAAATTGGTACAAGTTCTGGTTGTGTGAACACTCTTCTCCCCTTCGAGAACTTTAGTAATCCTGATGCAGAAACTTTTATTTGGGACTTTGGAAACGGGCAAACTTCAAACGAATTCGAGCCTACCATAAGCTATGCAAATGGCGGTGATTTTACCGTAATTTTAACGGTAATTGACTCAGCTACCTGTATTCATATTTCTACCGACACAGGAATAGTTAGTATCATTCCGCCACCTAATGCAAACTTCAGAACAGACAGTTCTTATTACCTCTATCCTGACTTGGTCAACTTCACTAATTTGAGTGTTAATTTTGATTCATATGAATGGACATTCGGAGATGGTGAAAGTGATAGTACAAATATAGATCCTATACATTTTTATCAATCTGCTGCAGAATTCACCCCTTGTTTAAAAGTTAGTAATGCCGGCTGTATGGATTCCATATGCCTGGATTTGTTTATTGATTTCATCCCTTTAATAGGAGTACCTAATGCCTTTTCCCCTAATGGAGATAACACCAACGATATTATTTATGTTGAGGGCGTAGGAATAATTAATTTGAGCTTCCAAATTTATAATCGATGGGGCGAATTAGTTTTTGAAAGCTTTGATCAAAGTATCGGCTGGGAGGGTACTTACAAAGGCGTCTTACAGGAAATGGAGGTTTACACTTATGTAGTGAAGGCTAGATTTTTAGATAACAGTTCTCAAACGCTTAAAGGGAATATTACCTTACTCAGATGATAACTGGTCGGTACCATATTGACTCTCAAGATAATATCCTTCGTTCTATCCTCTTTCTTTGCGTAGGGATGTTAACGTTTAATATCCATGCTCAAGATTTGCATTTTTCTCAATACTTTGCTAATCCCCTTTCATACAATCCAGCAAACACAGGCTTTTTTGATGGCAGCTATCGCTTAGGAGTAAATCATAAGCAGCAGTGGCCTTGGGCAATTGACGGTAAACTGTTGAATTACAATTCTTCATCTGCTTATGCAGACTTCTCCTTCCTTGACAAAAAAATCAACAATTTAGATTGGGCTGGAATTGGAGTGAATTTTATCAATGACCAAGCTGGAGATGGAAATTTAAGTGCCAACAAAGCCTACCTCTCCATGGCTTATCATAAAGGCCTTGACCAACAACATAAGCATTTTCTCTCCATTGGATTTCAGGTAGCATATGTGCATAGGACCATCGATTTCGATGCTTTGTACTTTAACAATCAATGGGTAGATCGTATCGGGTTTGACTTTGACTTAGCGGCGAATGAAGGGCTAGCGAAAGAACAAACTGCTTATTTTGATCTAGGTTTTGGAATGCAGGGAAAAAATCAAATCAGCGACAAAATAGGATTAAGTTATGGGGTAAGTTTACTTCATCTGAATAAACCTACTGAAAGTTTTTACAAGCAGACTAACCGGCTTGGAATAAGAACTATAGCGCAAGCAGGAATGGAATATCAAATTACAGATCGCTTCGATTTAAACACCAGTCTATTTTACTCTACTCAAAAGCAGGCATTTGAAATGCTTTTCGGAAGCCTTGCGGGTATACAATTAAAAAAATTCCCTGGCAGTCAAACCTCCAAAATAAACCTAGGCGTATTTTATCGATTAAAAGATGCTCTTTCACCCGTATTTGGATATCAATACCATCGTACAAGGATTCTGTTAAATTATGACATTAATCTTTCTCAACTTTCGAAAGCAAGCAAAGGCAATGGTGGTTTTGAGCTTTCATTAGTTCAAATTGGGGTATTTAAAAAGAAGAAGAATTATGCGTATAAAACGCATTGTCCAAGTTTTTAGTTAAAGAAAATATTAATTCAAATTAAGCGTTATTTTTGTGTGATGAAAAAAATGATTTCAATTCTCTTGCTTGTACTTATGGTGCAATTTGTATTCACGCAAGGAGAATATGACCAAGAAGTTCCAGAAGAATCTGAAGAAGAATTTGTAGGCTTCAATAAAAAAGGAAAAGAGAAAAAAGATTTAAGTCGAATTCGAATTGGTGGAAGCGCTGGATTTGGATTAGGAAATAGACAACTTGGATTCAACTTTTCTCCTACAATAGCTTATCAAGTAGTAGAAGATAGAATTGAAATTGGGACAGGTATTCTATATGATTATTATCGCTACAAAGAACCAGCTATTAAGTACACCGAGAATACGGTGGGAAGTAATAACTATGTTCGATTATATGTTTGGGAAGGTCTATTTGCCCAATTCAGAGGAGTCTATCAGAAGACCTACATCAATCTTAACACGGTACAATTAGCCCCTTTACGTCAGGGAAATGTTTTTGGTGGTGTGGGCTATCAATATCAAGTAGCTGATAAGATATATATCAACATTGGTTTAGAAATCAACCTTATCCCCTATGATTTGTCAGTTGTTAATTCAAGAACCGAACGAATTATTTCTCCATTTTTTCAGTTCCAATTTTCGCTGTAAGTATTGAAGAATAAGCAATAATAATGACTGAAGTAACAGACCAAATTATTTCCAGGATAGACAAGGTTTCTCTGCAAACTACAATATACAAACCTCACGCTTACAAGGCTGCAATTTTCATTGCTCCTGCAACAGGAATCAAAAGACAATTCT
The DNA here is from genome assembly GCA_047621945.1 of Flavobacteriaceae bacterium. GTDB lineage: Bacteria > Bacteroidota > Bacteroidia > Chitinophagales > UBA8649 > JAFMKE01. The sequence continues at coordinate 4,858 of JBLHMK010000104.1, read as the reverse complement.
ATAATTCATTTGCTAGTTTTCTAGCGGAGAACGACTACGGCGTAATTACCTTTGATAATGAAGGGATTGGTGGATCTTTAAATGGTCAGTTAAAACACTCCAAAGCTTCAATTGATAGCTGGGGAGCCAAAGATATGTCTGCAGTCTATCAGCAGCTTAAACACACTTTCCCGAACACAACTTATCACTTAGTTGGTCATAGTGCTGGAGGCCAAATAGTGGGCTTAATGGAAGGTGCTTTAGAACTCAGTTCAATATTCAACTTTGCCTGCTCTTCTGGCAGCATAAGAACTATGAACTATCCTTTTAAAGTGCAAGCACATCTATTTATGAATGGATTCATTCCTATAAGTAATTTGCTTTTGGGATATACAAACTCTCCAATTATGGGAATGGGACAACCCTTGCCTAGGAAGGTAGCCCAACAATGGCGAGAATGGTGCAATAGCACGGGATATATTCAAGACTTCTTGAATACAACTAAACCGGTTAACAGTTTTCAGGAACTTAATTGTCCTTCTATGTGGCTGCATGCTACAGATGACGACATTGCTACATTGACCAATGTAAAAGATATGATTCGTGTCTTCCCTCAGCTCCACGCGGAAATAAAAAGTCTTGACCCTTCCCAGTATGCGTTTAAAGATATCGGTCACATGAAGTTTTTTAGTAAAAAACGAAAAGACTTATGGCCTCTTGCCATCGATTGGTTTAGACAATTTAATTAAACTTAATTAATTCCTTAAAATCAACGGCATCTTATTAAAATTTAATGTAGTATTTATTTACATTTATAAAATAAAGAAATAAGCTATGGGCAGTTTAAGAAAGGAATTGGAGTTTGATCATGCTAAAATGCAAAATTTGTTGGAGCATGACAACCATGAAACAAGAGCGCAGCTCAGAGACTTGTTTAAAGATCCCTTATTTATTCCTCGTTATAATATCCCTTTAGCAGAAGAAAGGGAATTGGCTCTTAATCGACTTCAAAAGATTTGTGATCATCAAATGATTTCTGTTCTTGACTTCAAGAATAACCCTCGTCGTATTTTCTCCGTTCATGAAGCCGTTGGAATGATGGATGGCTCTGTGGCTACAAAGATGACGGTACAATTCAATCTGTTTGGAGGAACCATTCTTAAACTGGGTACCCAACCCCATCATGACTTACTTTTAAAGGATATTGATAGTTTAGAATCAGTTGGTTGTTTCGGCCTAACTGAATTAGCTTATGGCAACAATGCCGTTGAAATGAAAACAACTGCTACCTATGACGCAGATAGCAAAGAGTTTATCGTACATACTCCAGAAGTTAGTGCACGTAAATACTGGATTACAAATGGTGCTATTCACGCACATTATGTAGTTGTATTTGCCCAATTAATGAACAAGAATGTGAATGAAGGAATTCATGGATTCCTAGTTCCTATTAGAGATAAAAATAGAAAAGTTTTACCTGGTGTCACCGTTTGGGACATGGGCTACAAAATTGGCGTTAACGGCGTAGATAATGCCAGCATCGGTTTTGATCAAGTGCGTATTCCAAGAGAATATATGTTAGATGCTTCTTCAAGCATTACCCCTGAAGGTGACTTTAAAAGTGCTGTTAAAAGCAAACGAGGTCGTTTCTTAAGCTTAGCTGATCAGTTGTTAAGTGGTCGTTTATGTATTGCTTCTATGACTTTAGGTAGCGCTAAGATATGCTTAGACACCTCTATTCGTTATGCCAGTTCTCGTCTGGCTGTCGGACCAGGAGGTAAAAGTGATACCCCTATCATGAATTATCAATTACAACAGCGTGCGCTTCTCCCCCTGTTAGCTCAAACCTACATACATAATATTGCTTTGAATTTGGCCAAAGACAAGTACTCAACTGAGGTCAAAACGAAAGAAGAAGAATTAGAAGTCCTATTGCTTTGTTGTGCTATGAAAACGCAGATCTCTTGGCATTCAGAAAACACCGCCACTACCTGTAGAGAGCGATGTGGTGGACAAGGCTTTCTAGCAGCTAATCGCTTAGGTGAAGGAATTGTTGGTGGCCATGCAGGTATTACCGCGGAAGGCGACAATCGGGTGTTAATGCAGAAAATAGCGAAAGAACTATTAGGCAAAGCAGATAAAAAAGCAATTGCCAAAGAAATGTTAACCAGTCACCTACCTACTATAATTCAGCATTTAGTAAAAGGTCTTATCGCTAGAAAATTGACTAATCACAAGTATGTTTATCGATTGCTTGAAGTAAGAGAAACTATCTTACTTACCGAATTAGCTTTAAAGTTAAATAGTGGCAAGAAAAAAGGCGAAAGCCTTTATGAAACTTGGATGTATGAGGAATCAGATTTGATTCAAGGCTTAGCTCAAGCCTACGCGGAACGAGTAATTTTTGAATCAGGTATGGCTAAATTGAATGATTGCGATGAACAATTAAAACCCATGTTATCTAAACTACTTTCACTATCGGCAATTGATTGGATTGAGAAAGATTTGGGATGGTTTGTATCCAATGGTGTTCTGTCGCCAAATATGGGTAAGAGAATTCCCGAATATGCCAGAGATCTGTGCAAGGAACTTGGTCCACATGCTATCCAATTGATTGACGCCTTTGGTATCCCTGAACATATGCGCTATGCCCCTATTGCTGGTGATTGGGAAAAGTATAATGAATTCGATAATTGTGGAGAGTTACTTCCTGAAATGCAGAATCAATCGAAGTGTGAATAGAATACTATTTTTATATATGCTGAGCATTGCTTGCCTAAGCGCATTTGCTAATGATTCCAACGAAGCCTTTTTTGCTATTCAAGAGAATGAATCAAACATTCTTGTGCGTGCGGAACTTCCATGGACAATTCGGAATGCATTATACCAATATAAACCCGAATTAGAGTTTTCTCAAGATCAGACAGCTTTTGATGATGCTTTTTTTGATTATGTTCGGTCTACGATTACATTCTTAGATAACAATCAAGATTCAATTAAACTTATAGCTGTATTTAAAGATTTTGATGAAGGGGATTCCCTGCTAAGCAATTATATTTTTGAATTTGAAAAGGGAAGAGTATTCATAGTAAGTAATTCATTGATGTTTAATATACATAATGACCAAGAAAACCACCATACTGTATTTAGAAGCGCTCTTCCAATTTCATTCACCACGAGTATGGAGCAAGTAGATTATTATGTAGAAAAACCTTTCAACAAGAGGTATTATTTGTTTAGCATTCCCATTATATTTCTTCTTGGGTTTGTTGTCATTCGGAAAGTACAAGCGTCCAATAGGCGAGTCAAACGAAAGAAATCGGTGTAAAAAACATTCACAATAAATCCGGATTTATCATTCAGAAGGGTTCGGAACCCTTCTATACGTTTTAAAAAAGCGTGCTTCACAAGGCATTTCAAGCGTACGTCACAAAAGAGACTAAACCAAAGTCACTTTGACTTAGAGTTTCTGTTTGCACTTCTGCTTCATATTGAGTTACATCAATTCTGCAAGAGTAATCTTCTCGTCCAGTTTTGTGCAGATAATAATCGACATCTTACAATTTAAGGCTTGTGACCACAGAAGTTTTATCACATGCCCCATAGAATTGTTCAAATGAAAAGTAGACTCCTTTAATCATAATACCTTGGAAAGGGTCACCCACACCTGCCCCACCGCAGCTAGAACAATCCACAATATATTCGTTTATGGCTAGCACTTTAAACTTGGGAAATTCTTCTATCTCAGCGATTACCGCTTTGCGGTGATTGCCATCATTCAAGCCTGTAAAATCAGGATCGGGCTCTTCACTTTCTACAACAAGCACAAACTCCACTCGATCATTTTTGTTCATATCTCCATATTCCCAATCTAATAATCTATAGCCTGGAACTTCCTCTCTTACAAATTCTATTTCTTGAGCTTCCTCTTTCTTTACTGTTGAATTACAAGCAGTTAGACTAAAGATTAGAAATGCAATTAGCTATCTAAAATATTTCATGGATTTGAAGATTGTTGCCTGAGCGAAAAATAAGAAAAAATGAACAATAAAAAATGCCATTCATCAAAGACGAATGGCATTTCCATGTGATATATAATTAGTACTAAATACTAAACATCAATCTTAGCAAACTTTGCATGAGATTCAATAAACTCTCTACGAGGAGGAACTTCATCACCCATTAAGGTAGAGAATACGTTATCCGCTTCCGTAGGACTATCGATATGAATTTGACGAAGCGTACGAGTATCAGGATCCATTGTAGTTTCCCACAACTGCTCTGCATTCATCTCTCCCAAACCTTTATAACGTTGGATGCCTACGGTATTATCTTTTCCTTTACCGATACGAGCAACAGCTTGATCACGCTCTTCATCATTCCAACAATATTGGAACTCTTTACCTTTCTTAACTAGATACAATGGAGGTGCCGCAATATAAACGTACCCTTGCTCTACAAGAGGTCTTAGATAACGGAAGAAGAATGTCAAAATTAAAGTAACAATGTGGCTACCATCTACATCCGCATCACACATGATGATGATCTTGTGATATCTCAATTTTGATATATCTAATGCTTTATCATCTTCTGGCGTTCCAATACGCACACCAAGCGCCATAAACATGTTCTTGATTTCTTCGTTCTCATAGATCTTATATTCTAAAGCTTTCTCTACATTCAAGATCTTACCTCTTAAAGGCATAATCGCTTGAAAAGAACGATCTCTTCCTTGCTTAGCTGTTCCACCTGCAGAATCTCCCTCTACCAAGTAAATTTCGCCTACTTCAGGATCTTTATTTGAGCAATCAGCTAACTTTCCTGGTAAACCAGCACCAGACAATACGTTCTTACGCTGAACAGCCTCGCGTGCTTTTCG
>JBLHMK010000103.1:0-9602 GCA_047621945.1 Flavobacteriaceae bacterium | reverse complement strand
TCTCTGGGTCGCCATGAACGTTGGGGTCTTCCCAACCATCCCCTAAATCACATTCGAAGGTATACAGCAAGACTAAACGGCCATCCTTGAAGAGTCCGTATGCTTTAGGCGGATTGTCGTCATGCTCATGAATTTTTGGCAATCCATTTTTAAAACTATAAAATGTTGAATAGATTTCATGGGTAAAGGGAATTTCAATTAAGGAGCTGCCATCTACCAATCCATTTAAGATAGGTCGCACATATTGGTCCATGCCGTAATTATCATCAATATGTAGGAATCCACCAGCACTTAGATAAGTACTTAAGTTCGCTCTTTCTTGCTCAGAGAGTACCACGTTACCGTGTCCTGTCATGTGAATAAATGGATAGTTAAATAGTTCCGGACTACCCACTTCCACAGTAGCCGGTTCGGGATCTAAGTTCATGTTTAACTGCTGATTACAAAAGCCTATCAAATTTGGAAGTGAAGTTGGGTTTGCATACCAATCTCCTCCTCCATTATATTTGAGTAATGCTAATTGTAAATTTGCCTGTCCGAAGGTAGAACTCAAACTAAACAACACTATTAATGTAACTAAGTATCTTTTCATAATAATTGATATGCAGCTGAACAAAAAACCGCCGCAGTTTCCGTTCTTAAACGTTTCGTTCCTAAAGTTATTGAAGAATAATTATTATCCTTAGCGTCTTGTATTTCTTTTTCTGAAAAACCACCTTCAGGACCAATTGCAATCAGCACTTCTTTCTTTCGATCTATCTTAGAAATTACCTCGGTAATTGAGCGGGTGTGTTCATCCATATAAGCAATATATTTTTCACTTAAGTTTTCGCTTTTCAAAAATTCTTTATAAGATAGTGCTTCGCTGATATCCGGCAAGAACAGGGTTTTACTTTGTTTCATGGCCGAAATAGCAATCAACCTTAAGCGATCAACCTTTAACCTTCTCCTTTCCGAATGCTGACTATAAAAAGGAACAATTCTACTCACTCCAATTTCTGTGCATTTTTCAATCATCCATTCGTAGCGATCCATACTTTTTGTTGGTGCTACTGCCAATACCAAATTGTTTTGTTTGACAGATTCTTGAGCGAGAATTTCAGTTTGCTTGAGTACCGTTTCCTTATTTGAGATAGAGATAATCTCCCCTTGCACCATCAATCCATTTCCATTACAGACACTAACAAGGTCGCCCTCTTTCTTGCGCAACACCTTACTTAAATGAATGTGCTCTTGCCCATCAATTAAGATAGTTTGATTGGATATTTTATTTGAATAGAAAACCTGCATAAATTATAAAGCATCCCAAAGATAATGGAATGCTTTACAGTTCTTTTAAAAATGTGCTCTTCTATTTCTTCAAGATAGAGAAGGCCGTTCTTCTATTTAACTGATGAACGTATTCCGCACATCTAGAATCTGTTTTACCTGGACCTGATTGAGCTTCACAAGTACAATACAAGCCTGGAGCACCATTAACTTCTAATGGTTGAGTCTCCCCATAACCAGCTGCCGTCAATCTTCTATAATCTATACCTTTTTCAATGATATAATTAACAGCTGCTTCAGCACGCTTCGCACTTAACCACATGTTATATTTTTGATTGGCTCTACAATCCGTGTGTGAAGCTAACTCAATTTCTATGGTTGGATTGTCCTCCAATACTTTAATCAAATTACTCAAGATTAAAGCGGCATCGTTACGGATATAGTACTTATCTAGATCATATAGAATATCTTCAATTACAATCTCACAACCTAAACATTGTTTCTTCAATGCAATTGTTGTGTATAGTCGCGCTGGTGCTTTAGTACCGTATGTATTGAAGTCATTTGACACTGCTAAATATACAAAGTCAGCTGAGACTAAGTCTTTAGAGGCTCTAATTCTATAATTCACATTAGCGTCAACAACAAAAGAAGTCTTACCATATTTATTCGTAATTACGGTTTCCTCTTCTTCTGTATCTAGGTTAATCACTGTAATTGTAGAATTTGGAAGCTCTTCTTGAGTATCCTCATCGATTATAGTAATATCCAATACAATTCCGAAATCTTTCACCAAGGGAATTTCTGCATATACATTATCCACTAAAGTTGAAAATTCTGCAGATTCGGTTAAATACGCTCCTTTGTTAACTGCTAATCCATATTTACTATTTGGAAGGATATCAGCGCTTACGTAGCCATTAGCATCACTAATCAACACTACCTCTTTACCATTTATAAGATTAACCAATCTAAGCTCTGCATCTGGCAACTTATCTTTAGTTTTACTATCAGAAACAACAGCCTCGAAAATGAAGGTTCCTTTTACAAATGAATAGATATCATCATTCCCGTATGAACTAGGTCTGTTTGAGGTAAAGTAACCATTCGTATACTTCTCATCCATCCACATTCCAAAGTCATCATGGGTTGAATTAATTGGACTTCCCAAATTAACTGGAGAACCAGAGAAACCATCTCCTCCTAATTTAGCTTCATAAAGGTCATACCCTCCTAGGCCAAAATGACCATCAGAAGCAAAGTACAAAGTACCATTAGCCATGATGTGCGGAAATGCGTCATTTCCCGGAGTATTAATCCCTTTTCCCAAATTAACAGGGTTAATCCATGTACCACTTACGTTTTCTGACAAGTACAAATCTAAACCTCCAAAACCACCAGGCATATCACTTGCAAAAATCATATAGTTTCCATCCAAAGTTATTGAAGGGTATGCTACTGAATACTCATTGCTTGAGAAAGTAGTATTGTCAACCATCATTCCTCCGAAATCTCCATTATCGTCTTCCGTACCATTTACAAAAGCAACCTTCACGATTTTCAAGTTAACTTCCTCATTATCGCCTTTAACTGGCTCTTTGCCTTCATAATTACTTCTCGTAATATACAAGTCATTCAAATTGGGGTCCCAAGTAATTGGTCCTTCATGATATCCCTTACTAACTGAAGCCTTATTAAACACTTGTGGTTTGCCTTTCTCAGCTTTAACTGAGTCTTGATTCTCAGTGATGTCTTTTTTAGCTTTCGGAATCCTGTACAATTGTGTAAAAGGACGTCCTGACCAAACGTCATCTATTGATAGAAATGCGTCATCTTTTCTATTTGATACAAAGTACAATTTGTCGTCTAGGAAAAATGGTGAAAAGTCTGCGTGAGGAGAGTTAAAGTCCTCGATCTTTGTAGTGTATTGTTTGTTTTCAATAAGCAAGTTTTCGGGTACCGCATCTAAAAGCCTTCCTTCATTTCCCATAATAATAAAGTAACTATTCCATACTTCACGTGCTTTTTCATATTTCCCATTTGCCAATAAACTTTGGCCAAAATAGAACTTATAAATTGGGTCTGTATCATCAGACATCGCAACAGCCTCATACCACTTTTCTGCTTTTTGGATTTGGTTTAAAAGCTTATAGCAATTTCCAATTCTTCCCTTGACATATAAGTTCTCCTCATTTTTAGCTGAAGCAATCTGATACATATCAAGCGCACTAGTAAAATCGAATTGATTATAAAATGCATCTGCTCTTCTTATGGCAAATCCATTACCGTTTTTTTGTGCAAAAACTTCCGTAGAAAGGCTAAGTAAGGCCGCTAGTATTATTATTCCGAGATAAATTCTTCTCATAAGATTAGTTTAGTAGTATTGTAGCTAGGTTTAGTTAGTTAGTTAGTTAATAATTAGAAATACGTACCATATCTCACATTTACAAATTTCTTCTTTTGGGAACCAAATGAATAACCTAACATTATTTCATGGGAACCAGTTGTAGAACTAGACAAACTTGAAATAACATAATCATATGCATATCCAACTCTCAATTGTTGCGTGATAAGGCATTCAAATATTCCAACAACATCTGATAAATACGACCCTATTTTATTTCCTCCCGTTCTTACACCCGCGCCTAACCAAATTCTATCGATAAATAGCAAGTTCGCGTTTAAATCAAAATTAGGAACGTTACTATCAAGTCCCTGAACATACCTAAGTAAAAAAGTTGGTTTGAATTTTACCACTGAATTTTCCTTACCAATCACCACGCCACCAGTAACAAACAGGTGTCTATATTGACGAGATACATCCGAACTGCTTCCTCCATTAAACCATTCACTTCCCAGTTTCATGTTTAACAAATGGGGCATCGAGGCACCAATAAAATATCTTTTAGAATACACATAGATTCCAGTTCCAATGTTTGGAGAAAAGAATACTTGTTCATTCTGAAAAGTTTCGTCATTGCCATCTACAAGAGTATGCTTAAGACCGTTATTGTTGAAATGATAAAACCCCCCTTGAACACCAATAGATATTTTAGATTTTTTTACGGGAATACTGTAGGCAAATTGTCCAACTAGATTAAACATGTCTACATGTCCAATGTGATCGAAACCTGTATACACCCCTAATGAATATTGATCCTTCTTAAAAGGCGTATTAATACCAATACTTGCAGACTGAGGGGATCCGTCAAAATTTTGACCCGCCCACTGATATCTATATAACCCCGTTAAGTCCAAAGACCCTTTACTTCCAACATAAGCAGGATTAATGTATTGCCCATTGAACATATACATCGTAAACTGCGGATCTTGCTGCGCTTTTACCTCCCCTAGAAGAACACTAATAAGGGCGAAGAGTATTAGTTTTTTCATATGTCTTAGTTTATTGATTAATATTAGTTAATGGTTGAGCATTACCGAGATAATGCTCAACCATTAATTTTTTAATTTATTTTTGTCTATACACAGACAGAAAACTTTGTCTTGGTGCTAAACCTTGTGCATGATAATCAAGAATGTAGAAATATGTTCCATCTGGAATTGCTACTCCTTGTAAGTTCGTTCCTCCCCAATTGTTTTGGTAAGGTCCATAACTATTCCAAATTTCAGATCCCCATCTATTGAAGAAGGCAATAGTTGCTCCAGGATATAAATCTAAGAGATTCTCAATATAAAACACATCATTCATACCATCATCATTTGGCGATATTCCATCTGGAATAACTACATCCAACTGGAAATCTAAGATAACCCAAGCCGTGTCATAAATCGTTCCTACATTAAGTATATATTGGAAACTATCGATAGACACCGTTTGACCAAAAGCAGGATAGTATGTTATACTTCCGTCGGCATTTACTTGCACGCTACCATATACTGGTTCTGCATTAATACTTACAGAAGGAACAGCTTCACCATAGCTATCATTCGCTAGCACATCTATCTGAATACGATCTGGGTCAATAATCAACTCGTTATCGTCCAAAGCTTCAATAGGATCAGGAACTACTGTAATATATACTGTAGCCATATCGCATAATATCGGTATGCCATTATCACAAATTTGATAAGTAAACTGATCAACTCCCGAATATCCTGCATTAGGTGTGCAGGTAAATGTTCCATCAGCATTTAATACTACTGTTCCATTACTTGGTCCATTTACAAGTGTTACCGTTAAGTCATCTCCGTCAATGTCAAAATCATTCAGCAATACATTACCGCTAAACAAATCATCCTGATCTGCAGAATTGTAATCATCAGCCGCAAAAGGACGATGATTATCATTTGGATTATTATTGTGAAGCACAATGATAGTCACCACTGCGGCATCACACAATCCTTCATCATCACATAAGACATAAGTAAACTGATCTTGTCCTGAGAATCCAGAATTTACCGTATATACATAGGTGCCGTTCCCTGAAGCAAGCAATGTTCCATTTAATGGTCCAGAGTTTGGAACAAGCGCAGTAGTCATTGCATCGCCATCTGGGTCATCATCATTGCAAATTACACAAATCGACATTGTTGCAGGATTAACAGGGTCTACATAAGTTAACACGTTATCATTAATAGCTATTGGCGCATTATTGATTGGTGGATTAAATAAATCAACATCAATTGCCACTTCTGCAGTATCGCATAAACCACCATTATCACATATTGAATAGGTGAATACAGCCGTTCCTGTAAAACCAGCTTCAGGAATAAAAGTATAAGTACCATTAGCATTTAATACTAAGGTGCCAGAATTTAGATTCACATCAGTAACTATATTGAATGTCACGGGGTCAAAATCCAACTCTATGTCATTCGTTCCAACATTTCCACTAACTGGAATTCCATTAAAGGTATGATTCACATCATTGATGGCAATTGGTGGATTATTATCATCAATTACAATGATGTAGACCGTTGCTTGAAAACAATTTCCAAAGGCATCACAAATTTGATAGACAAATTGATCTGGTCCTTCATATCCTGGATTTAGAGTGTACGTGAAGGCTCCTGTAACAGGGTCTAACACTACCGTTCCGTTTGTAGGACTCGTAATTTGCACAAGCGTTAATTGACCACCATCTGGGTTCAAGTCATTCGCCAAGACATTTCCACTCACTGGATCTCCATTGCTCATCACAGCATCGTCAATAGCAAATGGCGGGTTAACTCCTGTATTAGGCCCTTCAAGGACATCTATCATTACTGATGCAGTATCACATAGTGCCGCATTAACATTATCACAAATCACGTATTGGAAAGTAATAAGCGTATCTGTTGCCCCAGCTGGTGGAGTCACTGTTACTGTTCCATTACCATTGTTCACAACTGAAAATCCGTTTGGCAACACTGAAGTCACTGTTATTGGATTGCCATCTGAATAGTCATTGCATATCACACAAATCGTTACAGGGCTCAATGAAGTTACTACTGCATTATCATTGTTCGCCACAGGTGGATTGTTATTTGTATATGGATTATTCGGCAATACATTAACTACTAATTTAGCCGTATCACATAAACTTGGAACTCCATTGTCACAAACATAATAGGTATAAGTAACTGTACCCAAAAATCCTAGAGCTGGAACGAACGTGTAAGTTCCATTACCCAACATGCTTAGTGTGGCTTGTGAAGTTGGTGCTGAGCTTAACACAGTAAAGGTCAAGATATCTCCTGCATCTACATCGTAATCATTCACTGCTACACTTCCAATTACAGGTATATTTTGTAGGGTGTTATTGATGTCATCAATAGTCACTGGAGAATCATTCACCGGTGTTACTACAATATTAATCGTAGTCGTATCGCAAATACCATTGTTACATACCACAATACAAGTCATGTCATTTCCATTGAAATTCGTGTAAGGTGTATAAGTGAAACATCTCGTTACAGAATCAATACCAATAGTTCCATTAGCCGTAAATGATGTACCATCACACGTTTGGTAAGTAGCACCAATTCCCATGTCAGTAATCATCGGAACACATACCGTTACTGGTACATCTTCTAGAGTTGTTATCGTTAAAGTATCTGTTGTAGGTGTTACTACTATTGGAATAAAGGTTGTATCACAAATTCCATTGTTACATACTACTAAACAAGTAGTATCTAGTCCAACATAATTTAGATTTGGTGTATACATTAAGCAACCAGGAGTCGGGAAACTTACCGATCCATTAGCTGTGAATAAACTTCCATTACAAGTAGTATAAGTAGCTCCTGGTCCCATACTCGATATCATGGGAACACATACCGTTACTGGTACATCTTCTGGTGTAGTTACAATAAGCGTATCTTTAACTGGTTGAACCAAGTAGCATACTTTAAATGTGTTGCATAAAGTTGGACATGCAGCATTACATGTTCTAACAGTTGCGGTATCGTTACCTGAGAAATTCAAGTTAGGTGTGTACACATAACTATTCGCTCCATTATTTATGGACATCGTACCATGTTGAACACTTACTACATTATAAACCACTTGCCCGTTTAAGACATTGCTTAAATTATCATTAGCGGTAAAATCACCACTTAAGCTTCCATTATACGAAACATCCTCAGTGGCAGCGACACAACCGTCATCAACAGCGATTGGTGCATTATCTACATAAACGGTTATCGTATCGATTAGGGTACAACCAGAAGTAGAAATAAACTCTGCAACATACATTATTGTATTAATCGGAGATACTGCAATGGTTGGAGAAGGAGTTCCCCCATTTAATAATGGTCCAGCTGGACTATTTACTCTCCAGTACACACTCACTCCTGGCACGTTTACATTAGCAGCAACCAATATGGAGCTTCCTAAACAAACCGTATCTGTTTGGCCATCAATATTACCTAATGGTATTATTGGAGCTATCGTGAATGGCCCTGGAATAGGTGCACTTAGACAAGAGGTGACGTTATTAGTTACTGCCAAGTTCGTGTATTGTCCAACGCATAAATTAGGAATTATGAAGATTCCAGCGGCACTTGTGGTAGCCGTGTATCCTGGCGAATTAAAGACAGCATCTTTATAGTATGAAACTGACATACTAGTAGAAGATGGTAAGCCAGAAATCGTCAAAGATCCATTGCAAATGGCACAAGAACTAGCATTTGTTAAACTTACATTAGCATTTGTATATATTGGTGCCGGTGTGGCACTAAGCACTACTGGCCCAGGGAATACATCAGATAAGCAAGTACTTAACACATTTTGCAATTGGAAGTTCGTATAGCTTCCCTCACTTAAATTAATTAAGACAAGTTGACCTGCGGAATTAGAACTTAAAGTTGCTGATTGTGCTGCTCCATTTCTACTATAACTTAAATTCCATGTGGTATTTGCGGCAACTGTTTCTAAAGTGAAACTACCATTGCTTTGACCACATCCTGGATCAATCACATTCACAATAGCATCCATTGTTTCTAATGGTGTTTGAGTTACTGTTGCGAATCTGGTAATTGTACATCCATTAAAGTCGGTAATAACTACCGTATCGCTTCCAGCCATTTGATTCGTTATATTAGCTGCTATAGAACCATTGCTCCATGCAAAAGTATAAGGTGAAGTACCTCCATTTATACTCGTACTCATTGCGCCATCACTTCCACCATTACAAGTCACATTAGCTACTGTAATACTAGCATTTAATGCTGTTGGCTGACCTATAATTTCAGGATTAGAAGTTACGAAACAACCATCACCTCCAGTTACTGTAACCATATAGTTTCCAGGTGCTAAGTTTGCAGCCGTAATTCCTGTTCCTCCACTTGGACTCCAAGAATAAGATATTGGAGGGATCACGTTTGCTGCATTATTGACAACTACTGTTGCAGTTCCATTAGCCGCAAGATTACATGTGACATCAGTACTAGTAACGGTTATCTGAGGAGCTGAATTTATACAAGCAATTGAAGTTATGTTATAGCAATTTGATGCCGCACATCCATTAGCATCTGTTACAGTTGCACAATAATTACCTGGAGTAAGTCCAGTATTAAGTAAGGACGAAGATGTAAAACCACTAGGTCCTGACCAGCTTACTACATAAGGTGGTACTCCCCCAGAAGGTATTACAGAAGCTGTTCCGTTCGCCACATTTAATATGGTTTGAGGTGTTCCAGATACCGTTGCTAATACGCTTAATAAAGGTTGCGTAATAGATACTCCTTGAGTTATCCCTGGACAAGTAGTTCCAACCATTGTAGCTGTTACAGTATATACACCTGCTGCTACATTATTTAAAGTACTTGAAGTAGCATTAAAAGTTTGGAATCCATTACTCCATGAATAATTATAAGTGGCAAGAGGAAAA
>JBLHMK010000102.1:0-9705 GCA_047621945.1 Flavobacteriaceae bacterium | reverse complement strand
GTAAGAATGATGACGATGAATACATAGGAGGTAATTTAGCTCAATCAGAACAGATTAAAGTTTACATGCTTGATAAGGAAGTAGACAGAATTACATTCATAAAAGAACCTGAGGCCATTTTCACGCCCATGAGTATGATGTCTGATGGCGATTTATACCTCAAAGGGTTTACTTGGCATAAAGCTTTACGACCTAAAGGTAAGTGGGATTTGTAATAGCTTATCCCTCGCCTATTGAAAGTAAATTAGTTTAAACTTTAGTTCGTGAAAGCGCTTGATCAATTCTATGCAGCACGCAACGAACCAGACAAGTCCTGCTATCTTGCCTTAAGAGACACTATTCTAGCGATAGATGAAGAGATTACTCCAGAGTGGAAATTTAAATTACCTTTCTTTTATTAAAAAGGCAAGATGTTTTGCTACTTGTGGAAGGATAAAAAACTCATTTACTTTATGTAGCCTTTATGAAAGGTCATCTACTTAATCATCCTCTTCTGACTCAAGGCAAAGAAAAGAGAGTAAAGAAAGTGTTTATAGATCCTGAACAAGATATTCCAGCAGGTGCTATTCATGCCATAGCAAAGCAACAAATAGAATTGTGTTAAATAATTAAATATTGAATACTATGGACCAAACTGAATATTTTCAAAGTGAATTTTACGATACAGACTTCACTACCAAAGGAGAGCTAGCTAAGCTATTTGAAACCTGTGAGTTCGTAAACTGCAATTTTTCCAATCTAGATCTTGGCCAAATAGTCTTTGAAGACTGCACATTTAAAAATTGTGATTTTGCTTTGGTTAATACACATAACAGCGCCTTCAAGAATGTTTTCTTCGAGGATTGTAAGCTAAAACAACTAAGGTTTGATAGTTGTAGTAACTTTTTATTGAAACTAGAATTCAAGAATTGTACGCTTCAAGATTCTTCTTTTTATCAAGTGAATTTAGCCAGGCATGAATTTCATGATTGTAATTTAACAGAAGTTGACTTTACAGAAGCCATTCTAATTGATAGTACATTCAATAACTGCAATTTAGGCGGAGCTATTTTTGACAATACTCATCTTGAACGAGCAGATTTCAGAACTGCAGTAAACTTTCAAATCGACCCTGCTAATAATAAAATGAAGGGGGCTAAATTTTCTATTAATGGCTTAGCTAATCTATTGGTGAAGTACAAACTTGATATCGAATAGCTTAATAAATATTCTCTGGAGTATAGATTTCATCCTCTTGAAGAATCTCTTTATACTTTTCCATCTTCTTGGCTTGACGTGCCTTCTTGTTTAGTTTAGAGAAGATAAATGAGATTGGGTTAGCAAATGGCTTGGGTTCTGGCTCAACAGGGTCACCTTCAATTTCTCTAAAGCCTGCGTAAGGAGAAATCTTTTGTTTCTCTGCTTTCTGATTAAGCATAGCCTTCTTCAGCATTGTTCTATTAAGTGGCCAAGGAACAACCATCGCTTCTTTCAATAAGAAAGTATCGGGAACCATATTGACCAGTATCCTGAAATTTTCTCCGCTTAATGTGTCTGGTATAGTATAAGTCACTGTTTTGTATCCTATACTTGAAAACTTAATGGTATCGCCTTGATTTACTTTTAAATTAAAGCTTCCATAAACATCCGTTACGGTTCCTTTATAGGTAGACATATCTGCTACACTTACATTATAAACAGGTGTAGATCCATTAACTACTTTCCCGGACAAATCAATACTTGATTCTTGTCCAAAACCAATAGAAACAATTAACATAAATAGTAAAACGAAAAATAGTTTATTCATTGATGAATCAAAAATAAGGCATCCCCTTTTTCAAACACATATTACGAGATACAAAACTTGTTAAATAAGGTGGAATTACTTTTTAAAGTGTTTTAGATTCAAGACTTCTCTATCTTTTAATGACCTCCATCTTCCTCGAGGAAGATCCTTCTTGGTTAAGCCGGCAAACACCATTCGATCTAATTTTTCAACTACATATCCATAATGTTCAAAAAGTCGACGCACTATTCTATTCTTACCCATGTGAATCTCAATACCCAAGGTTGTTCCATCCTTAGTGTCAACATAAGCTAGCTCATCTATCCTAGCCATTCCATCTTCTAATTCCGTTCCTTCTTGCAGAGCTTCAAAATGATCTTGGCTCAAAGGCTTATTCAAAACGGCCTTATAAATTTTTGCCATGCTATGAGAAGGGTGTGTTAATTTAAGCGACAAGTCACCATCGTTTGTAAGCAATAATACACCACTGGTATTTCTATCTAAACGTCCAACGGGATACAACCTCACTTCATATGGAAGACTCAATTTTACAGAAACATTTTTCACTAGGTCCATTACCGTTTTCCGATCCTTTTCATCATCGGTTGTTGTAATATACCCTTTTGGCTTATTGAGTAATATGTACACTTTTCGTTCAGGTTTAACTGGACGCCCCTCATACTCCACCTTATCTGATGGCTTCACTTTCATACCAACTTCAGTAACCAGTTTTCCGTTTACTTTAATTAAACCTTGACTGATATACTCGTCGGCTTTCCGACGAGAGGCCACACCTGAGTGGGCTAGAAACTTATTTAAACGCATCTCTGTAGGAATCTCTTTTTGCTCTTCCTGATTGTTTGGCTTCTTTTTGTATGGTCCTTTTTTAGACATTATTTGCGCTTTTTAAGATGTTAAGTGAATTGGGGCCCTCATTAAACAGCAAATCGACGATGCTTAAGTTGGGTAAAAAACCCGTTCGGTCTTCAAATACTTGTACGTATTTAATAGCTACTTCTACTGGCTTTCGGGGTAAAAAATGTGAGCGGTAATCCAGAATTGAATCCTCATAAACTTTTTCGAATTTTTCGGTAAAATTAAATTGAATATCCATTTTTAAGAGTTCTGCAATCAATTGAAAGAGTGCCCAATTAAAATCGAACAAATTCTCATACTTCTCACTAAATATTACGTCGAATTTATCTTCATAGTACTCAAAATATGGTGAACGTCTATAAGCTGATGTCAGACTATTCCAATGATCCTTTAACCAAGTATGGTCATAGCTAATTTTAGTTCCTTTATAAAACTTTTTACCATCCTTGCCTCCTGCTACTGGAACTGATAGTACTAATTTACCATTTGGGCCAGTAACTTCACATCGATTTCGAAAACTAGATTTTTCAAAAAACTCGTGCTTTTCAATAAGTACTTCGTTAAACTGTGTCAAAAGCTGGTAAAAAGCTAAATTGCCTAAGTAAGGGAGTTCAATTAAGAGTTTTTTTGCCATATCTTCGTAAAGATATTCATAGAATTCAAGAATAATGGCGCAGAATAGAAAAAGGCTGGTTTTATTTTTTTTGATTTTGCTTCCTCTCATGGGTTTAAATGCAAAATCTTTAGATTTCTACTTTACCGTTAAGCGGTATTTAGAACCTAATACGCAACAAGACTATGTTGAATTAGCCTATCTAATTCCTGGCAATATCCCCTTTTATAAGGAACAGACTCCTAATCAATTTCAAGCAAGAGTTTTATTGGTAGTAGATTTAGTAAACTCAGCTCAAGAAACGGTATTCAATCACTCTTACATCATTGAGTCTCCGATATATATGGATAATCCTGAGAGCTTATCCAATCTGAGTGATGTACTAAATATTCAATTACCTTCCGACAGTTTAGATATTCAAATTCAAGTTTTAGATTTGCATGATTCAACTGCTTATTTTACCGATAGAATTGCCCTAAACCTACTTCCTCAAAAGAGTGAATTACTTTCAGATGTTTCATTAATCTCTTCGAAGAAAGAAGGCCAAGCCGGTGATTTGTTTTTCAAAGGCGGACACCTATTTATTCCAAAATTCATTAACTACTTCCCTACTGAAGTTACCAGACTTGGTTTTTATGTGGAAGCTTATCAACGAGAAGAGATAAAAAAATGTTTAATAAAGTATTTCATTAGTGATGAGAATAATGTAGTTATTGAAAAGTATTCCAATTATAAAAAGCTGAATGAAGAGAGTTTTGACGCCTTGTATACCGAATTTGATATCAGTGCCCTTCCCTCAGGCAACTACTATATATATGCAGAGTTAAAAGATGAAACGAATACCCTATTAGATAGAAAACGGATGTACTTTCAACGCATGAATCAACTCGATGAAAGTGAGTTAGATAATGTGGACTACTATGAATTGAACGTCATTAAAAACAACTTTGCCAAGAAGTACGACTTGCGTAATATCTCACATCACATGAAGGCATTGAAGCCGATTGCTGATGAATTTGAAAAAGCGGCTATTGATGGAGTCATAAAGAGTCAGGAATTAGATTTAATCCATAATTACTTCTATAGTTTTTGGAGCAAACGAGATTATAAGAGTCCCAAAGAACGATGGATAGAGTATGCCGAAAAACTACAGTTCGTCGATCAAGAATTTGGAAACTCTTTAATAGAAGGACATGAAACTTCAAGAGGAAGAGTCTATCTGCAATATGGCAAGCCCCTAGAACGTATAGAGCGAAATACTGCGAGTTATGGGTATATCGAGATATGGAGATATGACATGATAGACGGACAAGGGAATATTGAGTTTTTATTTATTGAAAATAATATCTTCGATGATGAATTTCAGTTATTACATTCTAATCTAAACAATGAAATATTTAGTAGAGAGTGGTCTCAGATTTTAAAATCCAACAATTTCTAAAGCTTGATTTTACTGCTTAAAATTTTAATTTACCCATTGAGCCTGTTACCCTTAGGACTACTAAGGCTTGTACTCTATCCTGTAAAATTTAGCTTGAAGCATTTGCTTAAATATAGAAAGGAAATGATTCTTAAAAACCTGCACATTGCATTCCCTGAAAAAGACAACAAGTTCTATTATAAAATATTGGGTGAGTTTTATGACAACCTGTACTATCTCATTTCTGAGAGTGTGAAATCTTTTACTATTTCGGAAAAAGAGGCGGCTCGAAGAATGAAAGTCCTTAACCCTGAAGTACTGGACGCTTATGCCGAAAAAAATCAAAGCGCTATTATGTTGTTTGGGCATTTTAATAATTGGGAGTGGACCCCTCTTTCTTGTCCGTCGCAGATTAAGCATCAGATAGCAGCCATTTATCAACCCTTAAAGAATGTTGCCGTAAACGACTGGATTATGAATAATAGAAGTCGCACGGGAGTGATCATGATGTCTACTAAGGAGACTAAGTCATTTTACGAAAGCAACAAGTTGTGTATAAGCAATACCTTCATTGCAGATCAAAGTCCTTCAAAAAAAGGTAGTGGTGAATGGGTTGATTTTTTTGGACGTAAGACATTATTCTTGGTGGGAGCTGCAGTACATGCTCAAAAGCAAAACCATCCAATGGTTTTTATCGATATTCAAAGAGTATCTCCTGGTAATTATGAAATTACCATAGAACCTCTTGCCATGGAGCCTAATTCAATTACTGTCAATGAGATAGTTCAGCGATTTGCTTCTCGATTGGAAAAACAAATAGGTCAAAACCCTGGTAGTTATCTTTGGAGCCACAACCGATGGAAACATCAATTTGAAGACTTTAAAACCGCTGTAGCATGAAAAGAGTAGCTGTAGTCATATTGAATTGGAATGGTAAGAAATGGCTGGAAAAATTCCTTCCTAGTGTAGTAAATAATAGCAACAAGGAACTTGCTGATATTATTGTGGCAGATAATGCCTCAACAGATGATTCTTTAGCCTTTTTAAATGAGAATTATCCAGAAATAAAGCAAATAGTCCTTGATTCTAATTTTGGCTTCACAGGAGGTTACAATAGGTCTATAGCTCAGTTAGAAAATGAATATATTGTCTTGCTTAATAGTGACATTGAAGTTAGCCCAAATTGGATAGAGCCCATTATTCGACTAATGGATGGAGATCAAAAGATAGCCGCTTGTCAACCTAAGATATTGAGCTATAATTCACCAGAAAATTTTGAGTATGCTGGTGCGGCTGGCGGTATGATTGATTTTTTAGGATACCCTTTTTGTAGAGGCAGAATTTTCGACACTTTTGAAAAAGACAATGGTCAATATGATGACGCAAGAAGAGTATTTTGGGCCACCGGCGCTTGCTTGTTTGTAAGAACCGAAGTGTATAAAAACATGGGGGGCTTAGATGAATTCTTTTTTGCTCACATGGAAGAAATTGATTTATGCTGGAGAATGCAAAACGCCGGATACCATGTTTGGGTAGAGCCTCAATCTAAAGTGTACCATGTAGGTGGAGGAACTTTACAGGCTGACAACCCAAGAAAGACCTTTTTAAATTTCAGGAACAACCTATTAATGATTTTAAAAAACCGGCCTTTATCCCATGCCTATTTAATCATCTTCGCAAGGTTAATTTTAGACGGCGCAGCTGGAATACAGTTCCTATTTAAAGGGCAGTATAGTCATTGCTTGGCAATCTTAAAAGCCCATTTTGCTTTTTATCGTCTGCAATTCAACTATTGGGGTAATCGTGAACCGAAAAGGAAATTAAAAACTATACATTCTCGTAGTATCTTGATACAATACTTTCTTCAAGGTAAAAAACGCTATAAAGATTTATTTTAGCTTAGAGATTCGTTGACTCTAGTCAACTGGTGACTACATACTTAGGTACCAGCTTTTCATAGCTTCTAAATCTTCTCGTTGATATTGACTATCCTCTTCTAAGAGGGATAATAAACTTTCAAAATTAGATAAAGTATAAAATGGTGTTTGCACTTCTTGGAATGCTTGGTCTACTTTTGAAAAGCCGTAATTAAAAATGGCCACAGCTCCTTGAATATCTGCACCTTCTTCTTTTAAGGCATGTATGGCTTTAACCGCACTACCTCCAGTTGAAAACAAATCTTCTACTACTAATACTTTATCTCCTTTGCTAAGCTTTCCTTCTATCAAACTTTTCGTTCCATGAGCTTTTGCCTTTGAGCGCACATAACAAAAGGGTAACTCTAAAAAGTCGGCTAACAATGCGCCATGAGCAATACCTGCTGTAGCCACGCCAGCTATCAGATTAACCTCCTTAAACTCCTCTTTTAAAAGTGCAGCAAAACTTTCTTTTATGAAGCTTCTCGCTTCCGGATATGCCAAGCTAATTCTATTATCACAGTATATTGGTGACTTAATGCCACTAGCCCATGTAAACAAATCTTGAGGATTAAGCTTTATGGCTTTTATTTCTAATAAATAATTGGCAACTTTGAGGGCAATATCTTTCCTGTAAATCATGAAGCAAAGCTATAAAATTTTCATAAACAATATAGTTGTAATCTTAGCTCAACACAAGCTAGGATTCAAACTACCGAAGCGTATAGATAACATCACTATTTATACGATAAATAAGGCATCCTATTTAGAAAAGCTGATTACTGCCATAGAAATTGGTAGTATTGCTGAAAACTTAATCATTCTTTCGGATGACGTAGATTGGTTACATGAGAATTTCCTAAAGAAATTTAAGATTATTGTAGCTGGCGGGGGTATAGTTACCAATGAAGAAGGCAAAGTCCTCATGATGTTCAGAAAGAAAAAATGGGACTTACCTAAAGGGAAAATTGAGAAAGAGGAAAGTATTAGGGACGGAGCAATTCGAGAAATTGAAGAAGAAACAGGCGTCAAGGTTCTTAGTATTAATCGTAAATTAGGAAAAACATATCACACCTATAAGCTAAAGGATAATTGGGTTTTGAAAGAAACACATTGGTTCTTAATGGAAGGCGATGGTTCATGTGAACTTATCCCTGAGACTAAAGAGGGAATCGAAAAAGTTGAATGGTGTTCTAAGAAAATTGTTAAAGCTCATTTAAAAAATAGTTATGTTTCTATCAGAGATGTTTTCGACTATAAAAAACTATAGTTTCCTTACTCTATTCTTTACAGTTCTTTTGAGCATCCAAATCGGACAAGCTCAAGTGACTCTATCCGAACAAGCTGAAATTAGTATTCTTACCTGTTCCAAAGGTGACGATTTATATAACACTTTTGGACATACGGGGATTCGCGTTAGAGATGAAAACCAAAATATAGATATTGTATTCAATTATGGAATGTTTTCATTTGGAGGAAGTTCATTTAACGACCAAATGAAGTTTGGAGTTAAGTTTGTTCGTGGTAAACTAGAATATTGGCTAGGCGTACAGAATTTTACTAATTTTCTTTCTAGCTACCAAAATCAAAAGCGATGGGTATATGAACAAGTGCTGGATTTAGATCAAAGCCAAAAACAAGGCTTGTTTAATGCCCTCATGATAAACTTCGAACCTGAAAACAGGGCTTATCAATACGACTTCTTTTTTGACAACTGTTCTTCTCGGGTTCGAGATATGCTAGTAGACGCTATAGGTCCAGTGTTTGGAGATGAAGGCTCCCCCATTCATGAGCCTAGTGAGGAAAGCTACATTGATCTTATCCATCCATATATTGTTGGAAAGCCTTGGCTTGACCTTGGTATGGACGTAATGTTGGGCTTGCATTCAAGTCGTAAAGCGAGTCATTATGAATTTATGTTTCTTCCTTATCATTTGAGAGATCAAATTAGCTTGGCAGAGAATCTTGTGAAGAGTGAAAAAATGATAGTAGATGTTGCTGACAGACCAATTGGCATTTCTACTTTTTCATGGACTTCGCCAGTTGTCCTCTTCAGCATATTATTCATTTTAGTAAGTGGACTTAGTTATTTCAATTGGAAGAAAGGAAAACATTGGTTTGCCGTAGATAGAGTTTTACTTTTTCTAAGTGGTCTCATTGGTTGCCTTTTCCTTTTTATGTGGTTGGGTACTGACCACTTACCTACACATATAAACTTGAATATGTTTTGGGCATTTCCCCTAAATTTGATTGCCTTGTTCTTTCTCAAGAAAAGCAAATGGCAACTGTATTTTAAGTTTGCGGCAGGTCTTTGCACATTCATTTTTCTAGCTTGGTTTTTAAGTCCTCAGCAATATCATTACTCCATAATCCCATTGGCTGCTATGTTTTTGGTTCGCCATCTCAAGTTAGTTGACTTTTTAAGCAAAGCCAAAGCAGCGTAAGCGTTTGCTTTTACACCTTAATTTTCTGTACTTTAGAAAAGAATACAAATTATGAAATTAGAAGATCATTATATCAATCGAAGTAGCTGGATAAGAGCTGCAGTTTTAGGTGCCAATGATGGTATCCTATCAACAGCCAGTATTGCAATTGGTGTTGCCGCGGCAAGCGATCTTCGAAACCCGATAATTCTTGCAGCATTGGCAGGTTTGGTTGCCGGT
This sequence comes from Flavobacteriaceae bacterium, assembly GCA_047621945.1. Classification (GTDB taxonomy): domain Bacteria; phylum Bacteroidota; class Bacteroidia; order Chitinophagales; family UBA8649; genus JAFMKE01. Next base: position 452 of record JBLHMK010000102.1, on the reverse strand, counting down.
GCATTATCTATGGCTGCTGGCGAATATGTTTCAGTAAGCTCTCAAGCTGATATTGAAGAAGCTGATCTAGAACGAGAAAAGAATGAATTAGAAACTATCCCTGAAATTGAGTTGATAGAGTTAGCTAAAATTTATGAGCAACGTGGCTTGACAAAAGAAACGGCATTAGAAACTGCCAAACAACTAACTGCGCATAATGCATTAGAAGCGCATGCTCGAGATGAATTAGGCATTAATGAGATTACCACGGCAAGACCTTTAGAGGCTGCATTAGCATCGGGAGCTTCTTTTGTAGCGGGAGGAATACTTCCATTCTTGGTCGCTATTTTTCTCCCATTAGAACAAATGGTCTTACTTCAATATTTAACAGCAATTGTTTTCTTAGCTATACTTGGAGGAATTAGTGCTAAAACGGGTGGTTCAAGTATAGGAAAAGCTGTTCTTCGCATAAC
>JBLHMK010000101.1:0-9950 GCA_047621945.1 Flavobacteriaceae bacterium | reverse complement strand
ACACTTTGACTCCTGCCATTTAGCTATCCTTGCAGCGGCAGTTGCTGATTATACTATAGCGAATCCTTCGGATATAAAAATTAAGAAGAAAACTGATCAACTAAGCATAGACTTGGTTAAAACCAAAGACATTTTAAAAAGTCTTGGTCAGATAAAGAGTGATAAGCAAATTTTAGTAGGTTTTGCATTAGAAACCAATAATGAATTGGAAAATGCCAAGGGGAAGTTGGAAAAAAAGAACCTCGACTTCATTGTCCTGAATTCTCTTCAAGACAAAGGCGCTGGATTTAAACATCAAACGAATAAGATTACCATTCTTGATAAGTACAATAAAATCACTAAATTTGAGTTAAAGGACAAGAGTTTAGTTGCTCAAGATATCCTTGCGTATTTACAGGAGTTTGTGCAAAAAATGAAGAACAATTAATGAAAAGACTTATTATCATTTTCCTAGGTGTTTTAGCCACCTTACCAAACTTACATGCCCAAGAACTTATCTGCGAAATAACAGTTTCGGCTCCCGATGCATCTAAAGTTAAAACAGACCCTAGGGTTTTCCAAACTTTGGAAAACACGATTACAGAGTTTATGAATAACAGAAAGTGGACAGGGGAAAACTTCAAAGAGCACGAGAAAATACAAATGAGTATTTTTATTGGGATTACCGATCAGCCAGGCGAAAGTGCCTATACAGGTTCTATTACGGTAATTACCAAGCGCCCAGTATTTAATAGCACCTACAATTCCACCGTATTAAATGTCATTGACAATGATTTCAGTTTTGTATACAAGGAGTTTGACCCTATTGAGTTTAATGAATTTCAATTCTCTACGAATTTGAGTCATATTTTAGGCTATTATGCCTACTTAGCTATTGGAGTAGATTATGACACTTATGCTGATCTTGGCGGACAAAAGTATTTGCAAAAAGCACAAGACATGGTTGCTGTAGTGGGTACGTCTGAAGCTACCGTTTATAAAGGCTGGAAATCGTATGACAAGAATCAGCGAAACCGATACTGGTTTATTACGCACTTATTGAATGGGCGATATGAGCCATATAGAAAGGGAATGTTTATCTATCATAGAGAAGGATTAGATAATTTCTATGATGACCCTATTTTGGCTAGAGAAAACGTACTACTTGGTTTATCTGAAATTGCAAAAGTAGCACAAGACAATCCAAACTTGCCGCTAATCCAGACTTGGTCCGAAAGTAAGCAAGACGAAATTATTGGGGTGTTTTCAGAAGCGCCGGAAGAAGAAAAAGCGACCTTTTTGAATTTAATCAAAAGAGCTGACCCAGTAAATGCCAGCAATTACGATAAGATCAATGACAGTAAAAAATAAGATGACAATAAGTGGCTTCACTTTAGCCAATGATAAAGTCGACTCTCTCTACTACCCCTTTCTAGAATCTATCCAATCCATCTTACCTATTGTAGATGAATTTGTGGTTGCCTTAGATGATAAACAAGGAGAAGTTAGGAAGAAGTTACTCTCGCTAAATTCTAACAAAATAAAAATAATTGATACCACCTGGGATACGGAAAAGTATGGAGATGGCACAATTCTAGCTCAGCAAACAAACATTGCCAAAGAACATTGTACAGGAGATTGGTTGTTTTATATCCAATCTGATGAGGTCTTTCATGAGAAATATCTACCCATTATAAAAAAGCGATGCGAAGAGTTGTTAGATGATGAGGAAGTAGAGGGCCTATTGTTTCGTTATAGACACTTTTACGGCGATTACAACCACTACCTACAAAGTCATGGCATATACCCGAAAGAGATCCGTTTAATCCGAAACAAGCCGGATATCCACTCATGGGGAGATGCGCAATCTTTCCGACGTATCCCGAACTTCGACAAGCTAGACTACCGACAGAAGGAAGGCACCTTTAAACTTAAAGTGGCTAAAGTGGATGCTTACATGTTTCACTATGGTTGGACACGCCCACCGAAGTACATGCAGAACAAGCGCAAGAACCTGCACACTGTATTTAAGGGCAAAAAGAAAGTCGCTAAGATGTTCGAAAATACTGAGGACGTATTTGACTATGGGGCATTGGGAAATCTTCAAAAATATAAAGAGACTCATCCTGAGATCTTAAAAAAGCGGATTGCTGATTTTGACTGGGCCGACCAGTTGAACTATAGCACAAAGCACGTGTTGAATAGGCCCTTGCACAAGCACGAAAAGCCGAAGAACAGGCTCTTGACTAAGCTTGAAAACGCCTTTTTAAACGGTGATCAGATCTTTGGTTACTCAAATTGGAAGTTATTAAAGAGGTAATAACTGCTATTGCTTAATAACGCCTTTAAAGGAAAATGTTGTAGCATTAAAACCACTAGCACCTACCGAAAAATAGGCTAAGCTGTCTTTGAATAATCGAATATTAATTTGTGAAAACCCTTCGTTTACTGTAAGTTCCGTACCATGGGCAGAAAAGGGATAATAGTAGGTGTTGGCATAAAGACCCGGAAAAAAGGTTAAACTGTCATTTTCTCTAATTACTTCAAGAGTGTCTGCATAGCTGGTGTCTTGAATGAGTACAGAGTAGTAATCATAGTAGTTTGTGGTGTATTCTTCCCATTGTTTATAATCTGTTTCACCACTATATGTGCTTAAAAAATTGATATCTTCTTCGGTTTTGCTGCAAGTAGATAAGGCAATTACTAAAAAGAAAAATCCAACGTGCTTCATTACTCTAATATAGTAAAAAAATAGTTTTATTGAAGCTGCTAATCTGCTTGAAACCCCACCCTGTTATGACTGGCATCGCAAAAAGGCATATTCCCCGATTCTCCACAACGGCAAATAACTAATCGCTCCATGGTTTTGGATTCTCCATTAGAGAGAGTCACCGTGAAATGACCACTTATAATTAAAGGGCCATTTGCTTTTACCTCTACTTTAGTTTCAGTTTTTTTCTCCATCTTCCTTTTTTACTTGTTCAGGAGTTTCAGGTTTAACTTCTTCGTCAGAACCAAAGTGTTTCTTTCCGAAATAGAAAGCCGCTCCCGCTATCAATAGCAAGCAAATCCCTAATATTGGTCGGAAGACAATCCAAGCCACAGCAATAACTACAAACGAAATAATGAAGGCAATCAAACCAGCTATAATTCCTGTACCCGCTTGAAGAACATTACCCAATAAAGGAATAACACTACCTACGGTAGAGATAGGTTTCAATATGGCGGCAAATCCAGCAAACATTAGAAGGAAACCAACAAGTCTTAGCACCCATGTCATGATGCTATTCTTGGATGCTTCAGAAGCAAACATTTCCTCTGAAGTCTTTATGCCGTCATAAACCAACTCTATAGTTCGTCCATTTTTCGCTACGTAAGGAACAAAACTTTCGCCTTGTTGTTGAGAGACAATAGAAATCTCATGAGGGTAAATTACTTGAAATGAAATACGCTCATCTCCAATTTCAGGATTTTTGCTCCCTGCACCAAAATAGATTTTGCCTCCTGAAATCAGCCCATAATTATCGTCGGTCGGATAGATTTCCTCAGTGACATTAAAGTCTTCCGCACCGCCTATTTGAGCAATTAAGCCACTTGAAAGTTTATAAACGCCCAAGTCTACGTTCTTGGCTTGATAAGAAGCTGCTTTATAGTCAAAGTCCTTAGGGTTTGATCGCCAGCTTTCATCGAAGCCATCAGAACTAATCAAAGTCTCGCTCCAAACCTTCTCGTAGGTAAAGGTTTCTGTTGTGGTTGTGCTTCCCCCTACGTTATCTTTTGTTTCCGTTTTTTTGTTTTCCTTGTATTGGTACATTTCTACCACCTTTTCAAATTTGATGGCATTAAGCTCAAATCTGAATTCGTCATCCATCAGTAAATCATCCGTTTCTGCCGTGCCACTCATGTGAACTAAAACTCCTTCATTTTCTGGAGTGAAAGCTTTAGAATCTACTGTAAGGGTGTTTTTCTTGCCTTCGGCAATCTTTCTAATTTCTTTAACTGAATTACTTTCGTTGAACCAAAGCAATCCTATGGAAGCGATGATGGCAAAAAATCCGAAAACAACCCCTTTAAGGGAATCTCCAATTTTAGAACCATATCCTTGACGAGTAACACGAGTTGACATTGTATGGGGTTTTTTAGTATAAAAAAAGGCTCCTATGCTAGGAGCCTTTAAATTAAGTAATTTTCTTTTAGAAATCTGTTACGCTAGTGTTCTTTTTGTAAGCTTCAGCAGCTTCCCAGTCACTAAGTAGTTCAAATTCAAACTTGTTGTAGTTGAAATTGAATAAGGATAAAGTAACATCCGCAACAATCCATTGCTTAGAAATTTTATCATCGTCAATGGCTTCATTTACATGCTGACCATATTTATAATCAACAATAAAGTCCATTTGTTCTACATCTGATTTCTTGCCTTCTAGGATAACTTTATACAATTTATTGGTGCTTTCAGAAAACACATAGTAAATGTTGGTTAATGAAAGGCTTCCAAGCATAAAATGGTCATTTGCTAAAGTGTAAAATTTACCTCCATTAAGCAGGTCTACTTTAGTTGCAGGTGAAAAAACGACCGCTTCTCCATCTCTTTCTAGTGAATCCACATGGCTTCCCCATTTAAAATCTCTAAAACCTTCAATTCTTGATAAGTCTGTTTGCGCATTGGATATACCAAGTACTGCTAAGAATAAGATTGTTATAACTTGCTTCATTTATACATATTTTTATTAGTATCCAAAACTGCAACAATTAAAAGGGCTATAGAAATTCTTTTATTAAGATTTACACAAAGCGATTTGCAGAGTTGTCTTATTTATTGTTCAAAAACTTGTTTACGGTTTTTTAAATTCGGATTCAAATGTTTAGCCTAGATTAAAATTCACAGATAAGAAAAATTTAAGCCTATTATTCGCGACAGGCCTTCTAATAGCGACTACCTTTGCCCAAAGAGAGGGATTTGATCGAAATGGAAACATTAATATTGAGGATCAATACACTGATTTAATGGAAATTGAAAGTGGTGGTGTTTTCAGAGGAGCAAGCTTTGACATGACTAAAGATGCTGTTTATGGTTATGAGACAGAGCGCTCAACAACTTCTGTATGCCAAGATGATCCGAATGAATTCGTAATTACAAGGGATATGGGTTCGGATATTTTAAACTTTGCAGATGTAACTTATAAGTTTGATGAAGAAGGACTTTATCATATTAAGTTGAAACTTATGCTACCGATGCGGGAGCGACAGAACAATTATACCAGAAAATTAAAAGCTTTTATACTGGAAAATAGGGTGCAGGAGTTATTGCTGAAGATGGTTACTTAGAGTTTAAAGGCTCTAACCGATTACACGATTACATTGTTGCCATTGAAAACCTAGGCTATGAAGACAGTCCTGGAATGTATTTGTATTTCTTCATAGACTAAGAACTTACTCTATTTCTTCAGGAGTTAAATAGTTAGATAAACTATCTAGAAAATGTTGTAAATCTGCGTCAGAGTTTCCGGTAAAATCAAAATTGCCATTGAAACCCCACGCGTCTTCTAAATCTTCTTGACGGTACAGCTTGGTAATGATTTTGTAATCACTTCCAGTTGTTTTTACTTCAGCAGGTAGATCTTCAAAGAAGCTATAATCCCATTGTTCGGTAATAAATGCTTCCTTTTCATATATTTTGAAATCAACGTTTTGATAGGTTTTATCATCTATTTCAACATCTTGAAGTTCCAACTCTTCTTGAGCGTATAATTCATAGTTCTCTTGATCTTTGAGGTACAACTCCCGATGCAAAACATAGCGGTTTTGAGTTAAGTTAACCACACCGGGTTGCGTAATACTAATGGTTCCGTCAAAAATCACTTCACCATCTTGCTCTGCTTTGATGTAATGTTCCCCTTTGACTAGTTTGAGTCTTTGGTATTCCTTACCGGCTAACTCGAAATTTTCACTGTCGAAGCTAATACTCATCGGTGAGGTGCTCGGATTATCTATAAAAACATCCACCTTAAAAAAAGAGCTACAACTCGTTAGGAACAGCGTTGCAAGCAATAAAAGACTTCCCAGATTTTTCATTTAGTTACTTTAATTGAAAACTATAATAGTGGATGTAAAGATAAAACATTAAAGTTCTTAATTTTGCGGCATGTTAAGAGTAAATAACATATCTGTTGAGTTTGGTGGTAAATTCCTTTTTGAGGACGTAACCTTTCAGGTAGGTGATAAAGAAAGAATAGGTTTAACCGGCAAAAACGGTGCAGGAAAATCAACCTTGCTGAAAATTATTTCAGGATATCAAGGTTCAGATTCAGGTACAGTGGAGACCTCTGGCGGCTATACGATCGGCTATCTGCCTCAGGATATAGATATTCAGAGTGATCTAAGCGTATTAGAGGAAACCAAAAAGGCGTTTAGCGAAGTTGAAAAGATTGAAGTGCGCATTGAATTTATTCACAACGAATTAGTTACTAGAACGGACTATGAAAGTGATGAATACATGGAGTACATCAATGAACTGACGGAAAAAGAGCAGTTGCTTCATCACATGGGTGCTGAAAAGCATGAAGAAGCTATAGAGCGAGTGCTAAAAGGTCTAGGTTTCGAAAGCCACGAAATGGATAAGCCAGTAAAAACCTTCAGTGGAGGGTGGCAAATGCGTATAGTCTTGGCTAAAATCCTTTTGCAACAGCCTAGTTTAATCTTACTGGATGAGCCTACGAATCACTTGGATATTGAATCTATTATTTGGTTAGAGGAATTTTTGACCACCTATAGTGGTGCTACTATCTTAATTTCTCACGATAAAACCTTTTTAGATAACGTAACTACTCGTACGGTGGAAATAGTAATGGGTAAAATTGAAGATTACAAGTGTAATTATTCGAATTACTTGATTCAGCGAAAGGACCGTATCGAGAAACAACGACAAGCAAAGAAAAATCAAGAAGAGTTTATCAAGCAAACAGAAAAGAATATTGAGAAATTTAGAGCGAAAGCCAGTAAAGCTAAATTCGCTCAGTCTTTGATAAAAAAGCTAGATAAAATGGACATCCTTGAAGTAGATTCAAGCGACAAAAGCAACATTAATTTCCAATTTCAAGCCCCCCCAAGATCAGGAAAGGTTGTGGTAAAGGTTGATGATGTGAGCAAGAGCTATGGAGATAAGAATGTATTCAAAGGAGTTAATTTTGAAATCAATAGAGGAGAGAAAGTTGCCTTTGTAGGTAAAAATGGAATGGGTAAAACCACTCTTGCTAAAATGATCGTGGGTCAAGTACCTTATGATGGAACGCTTGCACTAGGACATAATGTAGAGTTGGCATTTTATGCACAGCATCAAGCCGAAAGTTTAGATGGCAATAAAACAGTTCTACAAACTATAGACGAAGCAGCACCTTATGAATTGAGAACTCGAGTTAGAAGCTTGCTAGGTTCATTTTTATTTAGTGGTGAGGATGTTGAGAAAAAAGTGAAGGTTTTAAGTGGTGGAGAGAAAGGGCGATTAGCCATGTGTAAATTGCTATTGGACCCTGCCAACTTATTGATTCTGGATGAGCCAACCAATCACTTGGACATGCCATCAAAAGATAAGCTGAAAGCAGCCATCAAACAATTCGAAGGAACCGTTATTGTGGTATCTCACGATAGAGATTTCTTACAAGGGTTAACAGATAAGGTTTTTGAGTTTATTGACCATGGCGTTAAAGAACATGTAGGAGACATCAATGAGTTTTTACGCTTAAGAGCGGCAGAGAATTTCAGACAATTTGAGCTAGATAAAGCGCCGAAGGAAGTTGAAGTTGTTAAAAAATCATTGAGTAAAAAAGAAAACAAGCAATTGCGTGAATTGAAAAAAGAATTACGCAGTGTAGAAGGCAAGATTGGTTCTTTGGAAGGCAAAATTGTCGAAGCCGATGCAAAATTGCAAGACCCAGAACAGTTCGACAAGTATGTCAATGACCAGGAATTTTTTAAACAATACGAAGGGTTTAAATCTGAACTTGAAGTCCACATGAAACGCTGGGAAGTATTAGCTGGGGAGATTGACGAGTAATTTATCTCAAGAGTAATTGACCGCAAAAGTTAGGAACTTGTCAAATAAATTTACCTTCTTCTATTCACCCATTTAAATGAGAATATTCATTCAATTATATTTAGCTTCATTATCTTTGTCCAAAATTTATAGACGTGAGCCAGCACTTATCTGAACAAGAAATCATCCGTAGAGAAAAATTGAATAGCCTAAGAGAGATGGGGATTAATCCTTATCCTGCAGATTTATTTCCAGTAAACAGCAGCTCAAAGGAAATTAAGGAAAGCTATGAAGAAGGAAAGCAAGTAATTATTGCTGGAAGAATGATGTCTATCAAAATCCAAGGAAAAGCTTCTTTTGGGGAATTGCAAGATTCAGAAGGTAGAATTCAAGTATACTTTAATAGAGATGAAATTTGTCCAGGAGAGGACAAAGCGAAATACAACGACCTTTTTAAGAAACTGATCGACCTAGGTGATTTTGTAGGAATCGAGGGTGAATTATTTACTACCCAAGTAGGAGAGAAAACAGTTAAAGTTAAAGACTTTAAACTCTTGAGTAAAGCGCTTAGACCTCTACCATTACCTAAAACAGATAAGGAAGGAGTGGTGCATGATGCATTCACAGATCCTGAATTGCGTTATCGCCAGCGATATGCAGATTTAGTGGTAAACCCACAGGTCAAAGAAGTGTTTGTGAAGAGAACGAAGATGTTTACTGCTATGCGAAACTTCTTTAATAAAAGTGGATACATGGAGGTGGAAACGCCAATTCTTCAGGCTATTCCTGGTGGTGCTGCGGCACGTCCGTTCATCTCACATCACAATGCTTTGGATATTCCTTTATACCTGCGTATTGCTAATGAATTGTATCTAAAAAGATTAATTGTTGGTGGATTTGATGGGGTTTATGAGTTTTCAAAAAACTTCAGAAATGAAGGAATGGATAGAACACATAATCCTGAGTTTACGGCTGTTGAAATATACGTGGCTTATAAGGACTATAATTGGATGATGGATTACACCGAGAGCTTGTTGGAGCATGTTGCGAATGAAGTAAACGGTTCAACAAACTCTACATTTGGTGAGTATGAAATTAACTGGAAAGCTCCTTACACAAGAGTGACCATGACAGATTCAATTAAGGAATTTACGGGTTTTGATATTAGCGGAAAATCGGAAGAAGAGTTAAGAGCAGCTGCGAAAGAAATGGGCATCGAAGTAGATGACACCATGGGTAAAGGCAAGCTGATTGATGAGATTTTTGGAGAGAAATGTGAAGGAAATTATATTCAACCAACCTTCATTACCGACTATCCGAAAGAGATGAGTCCTTTATGTAAAGAGCATAGAGAAAATCCAGCATTAACCGAGCGATTTGAGTTAATGGTTTGCGGTAAAGAAATAGCCAATGCCTATAGTGAGTTGAACGACCCAATAGATCAAAGAGAGCGTTTCGAGGAGCAAGTTAAACTTGCAGACAAAGGAGATGATGAAGCAACAGGACTTATCGACAATGACTTTTTACGTGCCTTAGAATATGGGATGCCTCCAACTTCTGGTTTGGGTATTGGAATGGATCGTTTAATCATGTATCTAACGAACAACCCGGCTATTCAAGAGGTGCTTTTCTTCCCTCAAATGCGTCCTGAAAAAGTCAAGCAGGTAAATAACGATTTCGAAGCCTTGACTGATGAGGCAAAAGCAGTATTCAAATTGTTAGAAGAAGCTCAAGAAATTTCCTTGAATGACTTGAAGGTGAAAGCTGGATTAAGTAATAAGAAATGGGATCTTTCTATCAAAGCTTTAACTAAAGGCGGAATGGCCAAGGTTACTAAGAATGACGATGGCCTTTTTGTGTCTTTCGTTTAGCTGTTTGAGAGGGTTGCGGACCCATTTAGGGGTGGGGACCCACGCAAAAACCCACACACAATGATTTTGTA
>JBLHMK010000100.1:0-9970 GCA_047621945.1 Flavobacteriaceae bacterium | reverse complement strand
CTAATAATGGAAAATCAAGTACCCATAACGGAGCAAATTCCTCCGGATTACGCAAGCCTAAACGTTCAGCCATTTCCATACGTAAAGCACTTAACTGTGCTCGTACTTTATTAGTAGGACCTGATAACACACAAAGCAAATCTCCAGCTTTTGCACCTGTGCGCTCCGCCCATTTAGCTAAATCTTCTTGCTCGTAAAACTTATCTACAGATGACTTGAAACTACCATCATCATTGCACCTAGCGTAAACCATACCTAAGGCACCAACTTGCGGGCGTCTTACCCAATCAATTAGCTTGTCAATATCTTTTCTTGAGTATTCATTTCCACCTGGGATGGCAATTCCAACAACTAACTCCGCTGAATTGAAAACATTAAATTCTTTGTGTTGTGCAATGTCGTTTAGCTCACCGAATTCCATTCCGAAACGAATATCAGGTTTGTCATTACCATATTTTTTCATCGCCTCATCATAGGTCATTCGAGGAAAATCTTTGACCTCAACATTCTTTACTTCTTTCAATAAATGACGAGTTAAACCTTCAAAAACATTTAAAATGTCCTCTTGTTCAATAAAAGACATTTCACAGTCAATTTGAGTAAACTCCGGTTGTCTATCTGCCCGTAGGTCTTCATCTCTAAAGCACTTAACAATTTGGAAGTACTTGTCCATTCCACCTACCATCAAAAGTTGCTTGAAAGTTTGTGGTGATTGAGGCAAGGCATAAAACATACCTTGATTCATTCTTGAAGGGACGATAAAATCTCGAGCACCCTCAGGGGTAGATTTGATTAAGTAAGGTGTTTCAACTTCAACAAACTCCAACTCACTTAAATATTTTCTTACCTCCAAACTCACTTTGTGACGGAAAATTAAATTTTCACGCACCTTATCTCTTCGAATATCTAGGTAGCGATATTTTAAACGAAGCTCTTCTCCGCCATCTGTATCATTTTCAATAGTGAATGGTGGTGTTTTGGCACTATTTAGAATATTTAATTCTTGTACTTCAATTTCAACATTACCAGTAGGCATATTGGCATTCTTACTACTCCTTTCACGAACGAGTCCTTTAATTTGAATAACACTTTCACGCCCTACTTTTCTTGCAGTTTCACACATATCCTGATTAGCATCCATGTTAAATACTAATTGAGTTTTCCCATACCGATCTCTTAAATCTACGAAGGTCATTCCTCCTAAATCTCTAGACTTATGCAGCCACCCCGCCAAGGTTATTTGTTGTCCAATGTGCTCCTCTCTTAATTCCCCGCAATTGTGTGTTCTGTACATGATAATTTTTAAATTTGACCCTAAAAATAGCTATCATTTTATACATTTTAAGGCTTTATTCAAAATAAGGGCAATAAAAGGGGTATTCCTCTACGTTTATAGAATTGGATAATTTTTTATGAATTGTAATTAAATTGCTACGTTTTTTGTAAATTCGTTTTTCTATGAAAAGACTCCCTACTCTATTTTTCTTACTCTTCTTGGTTGCTTGGGCTAACGCTCAAGATCCACACTTGACGCAATTTTATACGGCACCGCTTCAACTTAACCCAGCATTAACAGGGGTTATGAACGGAAATTATAGGGCAGGTTTTTTATATAGAAGTCAATGGGGTGAGGTTTTAAGAGACGAATCTACCAGTCAGTTTCGAACGATGACTGCGGCAAGTGACCTTAGAATTCCATTAAAAAGAAACGCTTTAGGCATCGGTTTAGAAATGATGAACGATAAAGCTGCTGCTTCTAATTTTGGTACAACACGAGTGGGCATGGCTATCAACTACATGCAAAATGTAGATCAATACGGTCGTCACTATATCGCTCTAGGTTTGCAGGCAGATATGATTCAACGAAGCTTTAGTTTGGATAATTTGCGATTCGGAAATCAATGGAACGGGATTGATTATGATCCTACTAGAATTCAGGATAATCCAGCTTATTTAGCGCAGTTAAATCAGAATTATACATTTTTTGATGCTAGTGCAGGAATTTTGTATTACATGAGAGGAAAGAATAAAAGAACTACAGCTTATGGTGGATTCAGTGCACAACACGTGAATCAACCGAATCAATCTTTGGGTCTTGAAGAGGCTAAGTTGCCAATCAAATTTTCTGTTCACTCTGGGGTAAACTTCATGGTAGCTAAGAAATTTGACTTATTACCAAAATTCTTGTTTCAGTTTCAAGGACAAAGCAAAGAGATATTATTCGGAACAGATGTTCGATACATTTTTGACGACCGAGCACCAAGTGGAAACTCATTTCGTTTTGGAGCTTTATACCGATTGGTTGGCGGTTTGACTGCTAAGAATACAGATGGATTAAATAGTGAGTCTATTGCTTTACTTACCGGTATTAATTTTCACGGTTTAGATATTGGAATAGCTTATGATATCAATGTTTCTCAATTCACTAGTGGAACCTTCTCTAGAGGTGGTTTCGAAGTAGGATTAACTTATGTAGGCGGTTGGGAAAAAAGAACAAACACAATGACAGCTTGTCCCAACTTCTAATCGAGATAACTTGACCTAGGCAAGCTTCTTTTATAATTTTGGCATACAAACCTTGTTATCAATCTGCAAGCGCTGCGATCAATCTATAAATCTGTCTGGGCTAATATTTCACAAACAACATATCTCCTTTTGCCGCTCTACTCGCAGGCAACCAAGAAGCCAAAAAACTTATTATTGTAATCAATACGAAAGCGATAAGCACGTCGAATGCTTCTAGTTTTACTGGGTAAGCTTCTATAACAAAGCCTCCATTACCTCCTAAAGTAACTAGTCCAAATACTTGTTGGGCTGCAACAACTAAAATACCTAACACGGCACCGATAGTTGCACCTATTAAAGAACCTATAATCCCTTGGTACAAGAAGACCTTGAAAACAAAAGCATCACTTGCACCCATGGCCTTCAATATAGAAATATCCAACTTCTTCTCCATAGCCAGCATGGACAAGGCTCCTACAATGGTAAACGAAATGATTAGCAATACTAAAAAGAGAATCGCAATCATGGCATACTTTTCTGCTTGCATGGCCTTGTACAATGATTTGTTTTGTTGCACTCTCGTGGTAGTTTCAAAATCAGGACCCAATACCTGCAAGGCAGCTTCCGCAACCTGCTTTTCATTGAAGCCTTCTTTAATTTTCAGCTCAACACTTGACACTTCATTTTTAAAGCCTTGAAGCTTTCGCAGAAAATCAATTGAGGTGATAATATAACTATTGTCAAATTCATTTTGGATTCCAAACACGCCTCCGGGGAATATCTGAGCGGAGTTAAAGAGTTGTGCAGCAGTAATCGCATTTGTCGTTCCTTTTTTAGGAATGGCAATGCTTATTGGTTGGTTGTTACTTGCACCTATGTTGTAATATATGCCTGCACCAAGTAAAGCGAAATTTTTTTCATCTTCTTTTAGTTCTGAACTGCCTTTAATCATGTATTCGCCGATGGTATTCACTTCATCGAAATTCTCATCGTAAGCGCGAATTTTGGCAACAGCAGATTTTCCATCATAGCTTACATAAGCATTTTCCTCTAAGACCAAGGCAAAGGCTTCCAAGCCGTCTATTTGATTAAGCTTTTCAGTAAAACCCTCGTCCACATTGAAGACTTTACCTTCTGTTTTGTTGATTTCAATATCTGCATAGAAACTTCCTTGCAATTGAATAACTAAGTCTTCAAAACCATTAAAAACAGATAAGAGTACAACCAGGACCATGGCACCAAGCCCCATACCTATCATAGATATATAGGAAATGATGTTTATCGCATTTGTACTTTTAGAAGAAAAAAGATAGCGAAATGCTATGGTCAAGGCGGTAGACATTAGTCTTCCTCTCCTTTATTCAATTTCTTGAACAGCTCATCCATTTTTTGAGCATATTCCAAAGTATCGTCTAGGAAAAACTCTATTTCAGGAATCTTTCTCAAGTGATTTTTAAGCTCTGAACCTAGTTTTCTTCTCCATTCATAAGATGTAGCATTTAAAATATCAACTTTTAATTGAGGTTCTTCTGTACCGAATACACTCAAGTAAAACTTCACCACTGATAAGTCTGGACTTGTTTTAACCTTAGTAATACTTACTAAAACTCCACTTCCTACATGATCTCTAATATCTTTCATGAAAATGTCGCCCATCGTTTGTTGTAGCAATGAGGCCATTTTATTCTGTCTTCTATTTTCCATAAGTATAAAATCTTAAGTACAAAAATACGTTGGAATACAAACAAAGTGAAATATAAATATCTTTGCACCACGAATGAGAGAAATTAAAGCCTTTAGCAAGTATCTTAAAAATTACAAATCTTACATAGGATTGAACATCGTCTTCAATATATTCTATGTTCTCTTTGGGATTTTCTCATTGACCGTGGTCATGCCTTTTTTAGATATCATTTTCCATCCAGACAATGAGGTTCATGAAGCACCGGCATTCGCATTGAACATAGATACGCTCAAGGATTACTTAAATTATGTGGTCACCTTACAAATAGAACATTACAACAGCAAGGAGGCTGGGCTTATCTTTTTAGCCATTTTCATTACCTCTATTTTCTTTCTAAAAAACTTGTTTCGATTTCTTGCCCAATACTTTTTAGCTCCTATCCGAAATGGTGTGGTAAGAGATATACGGATCCAGCTCAACAATAAAATGTTGAATTTACCCTTGTCTTACTACAATAAGAGTAAAAAAGGAGATTTGATTAGTTCACTTACCGCTGATGTCATTGAGGTAGAGCACGGGGTATTAAACATTCTTGAAGTCTTGGTTAAAGAACCGCTAACCATAATTATATCATTAACTGTCTTGTTTGCTATTAGCTATAAACTGACCATTTTTGTATTCTTACTGATTCTAATTATCGCTTTTTTGATAGGCGCCTTAGGGAAATCACTTAAAAAGCCCTCATTCGAAGGACAGCAAAAATTGGGGCAAATTGCATCTCTTTACGATGAAACAATCAGTGGTATTCGAATAGTAAAAGCATTTACCGCAGAGAGGTATCGCAGTATTCAATTTGATAAGGAAAGTAATAACTTCTTCCATTTAATGAATAAAGTATTGCGCAAGCGATTCTTATCCTCTCCTCTAACAGAGTTTCTTTCTATTGCTGTTTTTTCTAGCATCGTTTGGTTTGGAGGAAATGAGGTGATCTCTGGAAACATTAAAGACGCGGTCTTTATTGTATACCTCTTAATGTTTGCTTCCTTGATTGCTCCGGCTAAAAGCTTCTCTGGTGCGTTTTATACGCTTCAAAAAGGCCTTGGCGCTATGCAGCGTATTGATAAAATAATGGATTCTAAAGAAGAAATTAAAGAGGCTAGTAATCCAATTGAGAAGAAAGAGTTCACGCACGCCATTGAATTTGATAAAGTATCTTTTTCGTACAATAACTACGACAATGAATCTGTGTTAAAAGAGGTTAGCCTTAGTGTGAAGAAAGGAGATATGATTGCCTTAGTGGGACCATCTGGTGCTGGTAAGTCGACACTCGCAGATTTATTGCCGAGGTTCTATGACGTGGGTGAAGGCCAGATTAAAATTGACGGTGAAGACATTCGAAATTATGCGAAAAAGGACCTAAGAAGTCTAATGGGTGTAGTAACTCAAGAGGCTATACTGTTTAACGATACCATTCAGAACAACATCGCTTTTGGTTTTGATGCCACAGAAGCAGATATCATTGAGGCTTCTAAAATAGCCAATGCCCATGAGTTTATCATGCAAATGCCTAAAGGATATAACACGGTAATTGGCGATAGAGGAATGAATTTAAGTGGTGGTCAACGTCAACGTTTAACTATTGCTAGAGCTATTCTTAAAAATCCACCAATTTTGATTTTGGATGAGGCGACATCCGCATTGGATTCCGAGTCAGAAAAATTGGTTCAAGAAGCCTTAAACAAACTCATGCGCAATAGAACGTCCATCGTTATTGCTCATCGACTATCTACCATTCAATATGCAGATGAAATTCTAGTGATGGAAAATGGAGTCATTGTTGAAAAAGGCAATCATATTGGTTTGATGGCTAAAAATGGCTTGTATAGTAAACTCGTTTCACTTCAGGCTTTTTAGATCGAATCAACTTCCCTTCTTTAAATTTATCCATTCGAGCAAGGCTAACTTTTGATTGATCACTGGCTTGCTCATTATAATAATAGGATTTCCCTGAGAGAAGACCTTCTTTATAGTTCAATTCGGCTTGAATTAAGCCTAAAGGGTTATTAAAGAATAGTAACTCTTTACCCTCTTTTTTACCCTCTACATAACTTGCCATACTCAACACCCATTTTTCTGGATTAAATGAATAGACTTGATAATCTAAGGTCGAATGATTATTCCAGAAATATTCTCTTTTGGGAGAACCATTGGCATAAAATATTTTGGAAATATATAAAGAAGAAGGAAGCATTTTAGAAAATACATTCTGCGTATAAAGCTCGCTCAATACTAAATCAGAGGTCTTGTAAATGGCTAAGATTACTGATTCTCCATGATCTTGGTGCGTGGTTAGAATGAGGCTATCCTCATGTTCAACATAAGCCCCTGCAAAGTTGAACTTAAGTGTTTGTTCTTGTGGGTATAGTTTGAAGTGTTGATCATCTTCTAGCAACAATACAAAACCATCCCCTTCATACAGGGTTGAAGCCGTTAAGCATTGAAAACATAAAAGAAGAAGCAAGAATATCCGCATATCGCTTTAATAACGCATGGGAACAAAATTCTATTATCGCTTACTCCAATATTGCGATAAGGCATAAGCTGAAATGATGTGCCATATTCCCCAGAAAGCAGTAATAATAGCCATTCCACCAAGTCCATTAAAAAAGTTAAAAATGAGGATTAAGCCAAGACCAGAGTTTTGTAGGCCTACTTCCAATGTAATTGCTCTTTTGTTATACTCGCTAATACCGAAGATGCTCCCCAAACTATACCCCCCAATAAATGCAACTGCATTATGCACTAATACAATGAAAAAGACAATATGAATATATTCAAGGAAATATGAAAAATTGGCTGCGAAGGCAAGTACAATAAAAATCAGGAAGAAGCCTAAGGAGAAATACTTCATCGGCTTCTTTGCTTTAAGGGCAAAGTTTGGAAATTTATGGCTTACCCAAAGCCCTAAACTCAAAGGCAGGGCAATCAGCAGAAAAACATTGAGCATCATACCAGCAAAAGGAATGTCAATCTCCGTCATTAAGGCACTTGTTTCAGGAAGTAGGTTTCCCCAGATGTAAAAATTGATGGGCGTAAAGAGCACTGCTAAGCTTGTTGCTAGTGTGGTTAAGGTTACCGATAGTGCTGTGTTTCCTTTAGCATGATGAGTCATGAAATTGGACAGATTTCCACCGGGACAACTTGCCACTAAAATCATCCCCAAGGCTAAACTTGCTTGAGGTTTTATTAAGAAAATAAGCACTGCAGTGAGTAATGGAAGTAAGATTAATTGACCGGATAAACCGACTAATACTTCTTTGGGCATTTTATAGATCAGCTTAAAATCTTGCCATTTCAAGTCTAAAGACACTCCAAATAAAATAAAGCCAAGTATAATATTCAGCACGAACAGCGTGCTGGAATTAAAATTAAGTTGGACTTGATCGATCACGTAAATTGGTTTGGATGAGCAAGTTAAGGAAATTGATTGAAATGAATAGTGTGCTATACCTGAGAGCTTATGCAGACCCAAGCCTTATTCCTAAATTCTTTCCCACTTCTCATCTAACTTCACCCACCCCTAACCCCTCTCGGAAGGGGGCTCCCGGTTTGTGTCATTTCGACGATAGGAGAAACCTTCTGTTTTACTAAGCGATAAATAACTTGGGGTATTCAATCATTCTTATAAACTAATAATTCGGAATGGTATATTTTCAAGCAATGGGCAATTACTTTATTTATATCATTACGAATACAACAAAAAAACTATTGTACACAGGCGTAACTAATGATCTAGAAAGGAGACTAAATGAACAGTACAAAAATAGAGGTAATGAAAAATCATTTGCAGGGCGCTAACACTGTTATACTGGGAAAGGTTTAACTCAATTTACCACGCAATAGATCGAGAGAAAGAAATCAAAAAATGGTCGCGGAAGAAAAAGTAGGCCCTAATAAACAGCGCAAACCCTAAATGGAATTTTCTTAATAAATCGGTTTGGAGTTCCTGAATCAAAATGTCTATGGAAAGACAGAAGATTTCTCCTGCCGTCGAAATGACATGCACTTTTAGTGAAGTTACTAAGTAATACTCCCCTCCTTGAAGGGGTCAGGGGTGCGTTGTGACTTTGGAATAAGAATTATCTAGTCAACTACAAAGAATCTATCCCTTTCAAAATCGCGGCTATATAAGTGTCTTTATGTACGTAGAAGGCCATTCTATCTAGTTTGATGTAGTTGAAACCCCCTGTTAAGCGATCAAAAGGTTTCTTTTTCAAGGCTTTGAACTTTTCTGCTTTTGGCGAATTGTCATGATCTGCTTTAATAAACTTGGCAAGCAATTTTGCCATTTCATTACGACCTTCCCAGCCAATTCCACTGGCTTCAATCATACCCAAAATGAATAAGTTGTTTCGCTCTGGGTGAAACATGTTTAGATACAAGTGAGGTGCTGCCCCTTTCCAATTGATCACTTCATTTTCAACAAATGGATAGTACAATTTGTAGCCTGTGGCTAGAAGAATTAAATCATAGTCTTCCTTTGTGCCGTCTATAAAATGAACGGTCTTGCCTTCGAAGTAGTCAATGTCCTTTTTTACATCTAAATCGCCATGACCTGCGTAATACAAGACTAGTGAGTTAACAATAGGGTGCGCTTCATAAAGCTTGTGGTCCGGTTCTGGAAATCCCACTCGTTGTGGATCGCCTGTGAACCATTTCAGCATCACCTTGTCTACTTTTTGTTTTAAAAAAGGAGGAAGTTTAAACATGCCCCCTAGGGTATCTGCAGGTTTACCAAAGACATACTTAGGAACAAAATGATATCCTCTACGCATGCTCATACTCACTTTCTTCGCTCGGTGAATAGCATCTATAGCTATATCACATCCACTATTCCCTGCACCAATGATTAATACTTTTTTACCAGCAAACACATCTGATGACTTATAATCTTTTGAATGAAACATTTCACCCGTAAACTCCCCTTTGAAGGCGGGGATGTTAGGGTGAGCCAATGTTCCGTTAGCAATAATTAATCCTTTATATATTTTCGTTTCGCCATTATCTAGAGTTACTTCCCAAGTATCTCCTTTGGGCTCTGTTTTGGCGACTTGAGTGTTGAATATATAATGCTCATATAATCCAAAATGCTCGGCGTAATCTTTAAAGTAAGCGCACATTTCTCGATGACTCGGGTAATCCGCAACATGGTCTTTCATTGGGAAGTCCTTGAACTCTGTCATACGCTTAGACGAAATCAAGTGAGCCGATTCGTACATGGTACTCAATGGATTTTCGATATTCCACAAGCCTCCGACATCCTTGCCCGCATCATAGCCGTCGAATGGTATTTCTAGGTCTTTTAAATTTTTTGCTCCTGATAATCCTGCTGGACCTGCACCAATAATGCAGTACTTTTCTTCTGTGCTCATTCCCTGCTAATATAAAATTTTTCACTAACTTCAAAGATGCATTATTCCCTATCCCTTCTACTAATTCTATCCGGCTCATTTTTCTGGGGATGCAAAACACCTATTATCGATTATCGAGATAGTTTTGTTGGGACCTACGAAGGCATTTGTTATGATTATCAAATTTCCGCAAACATGGATAGTAACGGTGTGATTTCCGCAACGGTTATTAGAGATACCTTTCCAATTATTGCAGTGGTAAGTCTAGCCGAAAATAGTTTAAATGAAATTCTCATTAAAGCTTCCAAAGAAATTACTTATCGAGTTGATTCTATTCAAGTAAAGGTAGATCATCAAGGCAATTTCCATC
>JBLHMK010000099.1:0-10009 GCA_047621945.1 Flavobacteriaceae bacterium | reverse complement strand
CGCTTGGTAAAAACCTTGTAAGTTCTTGATTACTAATTTAGTCCCATACAGATTCGAACTGTGGACTGTCTGATTATGAGTCTTGCCACCAATATGTTTCTCTATTCAACACTTATAGCAATAATCTCTACTCGTCTTTCTTGAGCGGCTCTTGGGTCATAGATGGAGTATTTAACTTCTTCTACGCTGTCTGAAATCGTTTGATCTGCTTTCTCTTCACCAAAAGGAGCTGCAGAGAAGGTCAATTCTCCAGCGTCGTAATAAGGCTTTAAATGGCCCTCATTCCAAGTTAGAATATAATTCTCTAGGCTTATTATTCTTCGCTTCGCTAAGTTGATGTTGTAATCGTTTAAAGCTAATGGACTACAATAGCCTTCAATGGTTAAATCAACTTGACGAGATTCTAATACCACATAAAGGGTTTCTAAAAAACTTTGTAATTCCTCATAAGCTAAATCCACGGTATTGAACCAAGACCCAATGGCCTGATTGTCCCCGAACTGCCCAAAGTATTCGCCCTTTTGATCTTTGTAATCAGTATAGCATTCCGCATAAGACAACTTTGTTTTTGTTGAATTGGTCTTTGGATTAGGTTCATCATTATGAAAAAAGACCGTAGCTGGTAATTGCTCTTCTAGGGATTCAATGTATGTCTCTAACTGTGTTAAGTCTTTAGTTCCTGGATCAATCCTTGTAAGTAACAAAGGAGTATCAACTCTAACTAATTCGGGAGGCATCTCATGAGCAAAAACATCATAGCAACAGGCTGACCCCCTCAATTGAAGAGCGCCTTTTCTATTACTTGCAAACAAGGCTTGGTTATACTTAGAAGGGTAGTAGTACTGATCGTTCGCAGATGAGTTGATAGGTAAGCCTAGGTTCTTTGGGGAGTCAAAAGTAATGCCGTTAACGTGACTTGCAAGAATATCATAAGCGCCAAAACCATAATGCCATTCAGAACTGAAATAAAGCGTTTTGGATGTTGGGTCGAAAAACGGGGTCGACTCATTGTCAATAGTATTTATGGTATGTCCTAAATTTTCTGCTTCTCCAAATGCCCCATTAGTGCCTTCTGTAGTTCTCCAGATATCTAGTTTCCCTTGACCACCTGCACGATCACTTACAAAATATAGAACAGTGCGTCCAAGACCATTTAAACTGGCCTGCGCTTGAGTTTCTGTGTAATTAGCTGTGTTGATACTAAGCGCTTGGGCTTGGGTCCAAGCAGTCCCCTTGCGTTTCATTACATATAGATCGCATAAGTTCTCTCCATTTTCAGTGCTTACACATTTCGAAAAGTAGAAGCTTTGTTTTTCTTTTAAATAAAAACCGTTTGCAAAGTCAAAAGAGTCTGTGCCTATTTGTGGGATATTGAAGCTAGTTGATTTACTTGCACTACTTCCATCTATATCAAAAACGTACATTTTTGCCTGGAAGTCATCCTTCATGTTTTTCCTTGAAGTTTGCAATGAACTAAGTTGAATGACATTGCTATCTAGATAGCCTGCTCCAAAATCAGAGAAACCTGTATTTAGGGGTTTCTTAAATTGAGTGATTATAACTTCGGGGTCTACTTCTTGATCCATTGCCCAAGAGCACGATGCAACTTCTTGCTGAGATTTATCTTTATAAAAA
Source organism: Flavobacteriaceae bacterium (assembly GCA_047621945.1). Classification (GTDB taxonomy): domain Bacteria; phylum Bacteroidota; class Bacteroidia; order Chitinophagales; family UBA8649; genus JAFMKE01. The sequence goes on along the minus strand of JBLHMK010000099.1, from coordinate 8,374 downwards.
TCAGCATTGGGATAAGCATTATTGAAGTTTTGAAAAGCTGTTTTAGCTTCTTTATATTTGCCTATTAACTTGTAGTTATTGGCGGTATAATATCCAAGTAGAGGGAAGTCTTCATTCGCTTCTATTTTGTTGAAAAAACCTTCAGCGTTTTCGTAATCTTTCAATTCGTAGTAGCTGAGTGCTATTTTTTGTAGGGCTTGTTGATTGTTCTTATTAAACTTTAAGGCCTCCTTGTAATAGGCGATGGCTTCATAATAATCTCCTTCAATAAAAGCGCTTTCACCGGCTTTGGTAAATTGCTTTTCTGTTTGAGCATAGCTTTTAAGCGTGCACGTCAAACTAAGTAGTAATATGAAAATGGACTTCTTCATGTTAAAAAACTATGCATTTTCGTTTGTTCTTAATTTGGGGATCTTTTACTTTCTTAATCGTATACACAAGTCCCCATTCAACTCCACCATAAGAATTTGTTGCTGCTTTTAATGAGCTTAGATTTACATCATAGCTAAAACCTACCAATAAATTGTTTTTTCGATATCGAACAATTCCACTCAGCGCATCTTTCCAACGGTAGTAAGTTCCAAATTCAATGGCTGTTTTTGCGGGTCCATCTTTCTTCAAGAAGTAACTCGCAATTGCCCCAAAATTAAACTCCGTTAAACGGTTCTGTTCTTGATACAAGTAATCCAAGCGTAAATCCCATTTTTCGGCAAGCTGAAATTTAAGGTATATTGGCATAGCCAACCTTTTTTGAAGTTGAATACCCACACCTGCGTCTAAAAAACTTTCTTCAATCTTGTTCAAGTGATGAACGCCAAATCCCAGTCCAATTTCATGTTTATCTTGTATATTAAATCCTATTTGATAACCGATTCCAAGATCCATTTTGGTAAATCCTAAATTTCCAAAATTTTCTGCAATTGGAATAGTTGGGTCAAAAATATCTCCTGAATATTGATTGTCAAATTGAAGTTGGCTAGTATTAATTGATTTATTCAGCATGCCCAGATATAATCCTGCGCCTACTTTAAAAGTATTGCCTTTCCCCGCAGGAAAGAATAGGGTATAACTTATTGGTATTTGTGCATACAAAGATCTTAGTCGACTGTCACCTGCTTGATCATAAAAGAGGTTTCCGCCAAGACCAAGGAAGCTATTGTATTTTTTCGTTTCGTACGCCTTTGTATCGTAAGAAAAGCCAAAAGTATTATAGGGCACAGCTACGGTAGCCCATTGATTGCGGTAAAGGGCAGCAAAGCGATGATTGCCGTCGAAATCTCCAGCAAAGGCAGGAGTTTGTTGCAGAGCTTGTAAGGTGAATTGAGTATAATGAATGTCTTGAGCTTCTGTATTATTGCATATAAACATCATAATGACTAAAGTCATCAATTTGAGAGAAATTGCAATGGATGATATGTTAGCTAGCTTATGCATTCTATTTCAAGATACTTATGTTGCCTTTAATCAAAAAGTCTTCTCCATTTTCACAAAAACCACTGCAATACCATGCAAAAGCTGCGGGGCTCAATTGTTTTAGTTTATACATCCCATCCCATCCTTGGCTTTGCTCGCGTGTTTCAAATACTTGCTCTCCCCATCTATCATAAACAGTGAAATAAAATTCTTCAATAGGAGCAGAAGAGCGAACATAAAACTGATCGTTATTGCCATCATTGTTGGGAGTAAATGCATTGGGAACAAACAACTTTCCTTCTAGGCATTCAGGAAGTCTCACATAAACCGTCACTGCTGTTTTATTTGGACAAAAAATATCATTAACCTTAACTGTATAAGTTGTAGTTGCTAGAGGGCTTGCTATTGGGTCAGCAATATTTAAAGCGCTTAGTGTCGAGTCCGCATCCCAGGTATATATGTTTACTGCCGTAGAGAATGCTTCTAATTGGCTGCTTTCGCCTTGGTCGATAGTGTCAGGAGACGCACTAGCTGAAATGTCTGGCAGTTGATCTAGTACAAATAGACTTAAGGAGCTAAAAGCTATACAGCCAGATGGACTTGTTGCTTCACAAGTTATATTCATTGGATTTTCTGCGATAAAAACAGCTTGACTACTTCCTTGTCCGCTTTCAACTAGATTTGCAGGCTCCCATTGATAGAACGCATTCCCTATTGCATTTGCATTCACCGTAAACGTATCATCTAAGCATACGGTGTCAGGTCCCGTCAGATTAAGGATAAGTTCTTCCACCAAGATACTTTGTGCAAATGTGTCCGCACAAGATCCATTGCTCACAATTAAGGTATAAGTTGTGCTTTGGTTGACGGTTGCTGTAGGATTGGCGATGAATGGATCATTTAGCCCTATTGTTGGAGACCAACTATAGCTTACGCTTGTTCCTATAATTGGATTGATGCCAATATCTAAAGGAATACCTGCGCAAGTTGAAAGCGTATCTAGTTGTTGGTTCGAATTGCCAATTATAGTAAAAGTAAGAGAAAGAGAATCTTCAAAATTGCATGAGCTAGAATCGATTCCTAGCAAGCTTACGGTGTATTGTCCAGGCTCGGTAAACAGGAAGTTCAGATTATAGGATTCAATAATTGAGTCGTTTACTTGCCAAATAAAGGTGCTTGCACTGGTATCATTAAAAGCGGTTTGACTTAAATTGGTGAAAGTTAAATCTTGAGGTGCACAATCTACTGGTGGAAGATTAAAGTCAACAATAACTGATGGAGGAGTGAATGCATATTTCACTAAGCCTAGATTACAAGAGCTGTTGTTATTCCAAAAACCTACAGAATCAATAGGGACAGTAGGGAAATCTTGATTGCCACCACACCCAGCACAAACAGCCTGGTAAATGACTCCTTTTTTGTCGAAGCGACTCGTTCCACCATCAACATGCTCAGCACTGCTTTGCCCACCAAAAAATGAAGCATAAATAAGTGCAGAAGCATCATCTCTCATAACCATAAAATAGAAGTCTGCATTATCGGTAACTGCATCTAAGGCATCGGCAGTAACATCTAAACCAAAAGTTCCGCTCAAGTTAGTATTTCCACCAAGATTAGGTCCGCCCCAACCACTTAGGAAAACTTGATTACAAATATCAACTAAGAATGCAGTTGGAGAAATATCGGGAATACCACTTTGGTCTCCAAAACGGGTACTCCATATTACAGAGGAAACTGCTGAGTCGAATTTAGCAAGAAGCTGACCTCCATTGGCTTGGTTATAAGTGGCATTCTGTATCAAATCGCCAGAAGGGCCCATCGTTTGACCAAATATGTATACTTCTCCATCAGCGTTATTATCGATAAAATAGATTTGATCATAGGCACTTGTACCGTAATAACTGCTATTCAAAACGTTTAATCCTGAACTATGTAATCGAGTGATAAATCCATCGGCATCCCCTCCATTGTATGTAGATTGGAGTGCATTGATTACTGGGAAATCTAGGGATTGAGTACCCCCTGCTAGAAGAATGTTTTCGTCGTTATCAATACTTAAGCCATAGCTAGCATCATCTGATGTTCCACCTATATAGGTGCTCCAAATTAGGGTACTTAGATTTTCGTCCATTTTTAAAACAAGACCATCTAGGCCGCCTCCTAAACTATCTTGCAAGGCATTCATTGTTGGAAAGTCGGCAGAGTAAGTACAAGAAGTCACTAAACAGTTATCATCCCCATCAATAAACACTTCACCTCTTACTTCATCGGCATAGTTATACTTGAGAACGGGAGAAAGGTTTAAGCCATCGTTTGCTGTTCCACCCAAATAAGTAGACGCCAATAGCATACTACCATCTTCAGAAAACCTGGAGATGATTAAATCAGAACCCGTAGTATAGATTACTCCTAAACCTTGAGATAGATCACTTAGTGTACCACCAGCATAAGTAGAATCAAAACTATTCATACTTGTAGGGAAATCTGGAGATGCTGTGGTTCCAAAAACAAATAATTCGTCTTTGGAATTAACCACAATACTATGTGGTAACTCGGTTTGACTTCCTCCTAAATAGGTGGCATAAATTCGCTCCAAGCCGTCTGGGGTATACTTGGTAATTCCAATATCTGTACTTGCTCCATTAAAACTGATATCAAATGCACCAGGTGTGGTAATATAACCAATGCTAAACACACTACCTGCGCCATAGGCATTTCCTTCAGAGTCGTAAGTTGCGGTATATCCAAAGTTGTTAGCAGAAGAGCTTGAATATCTTGAGAAAACAATAAAAGGGTCGATGATTAATTCTTTTGTAGAATTATATCCATCAGGAAATAGAAAACTAATAGTGTTGTTTGCAAGCGCATAAAGGCAAGGAATTTCCACTCGTTGATTATTGATTAGTTGATAAGCATAAGGTTGTTGTTCAATAACTGTATTTACAGAAGTTTTAATGTGCAAGTGACCATTCTTTAATATTATGTTCTCAGCGCCTTCATAGTTAAGTCTAATATCAGAAGGGTCAGCTTGAGGTGATAGAATTAAATCATACTTAAAGGAATTGTTTGAGCTTTGAATTTTGAGGTCTGTCCCTGGATAAACGTCCTTGAAGGCTATTTCCTGATAGGCCGGAACTTTCGATTGCCAATTGGTTCTATCATTACCGATATAGTAATTGTAATAGGTCTTAGTTTTTAGAGAAGGGGTGGTTTTTGAAGTTTGAAGTTGCCCTCCTAAGAAGTTCATTTTCAAACAATGCCCATCAATGGTCCAGTCGGCTTCTTTATGATAGTCGTACGTTAATTGATGATGCGCTTCAACTAATCCATGAAAGGCATCTAAGTCAGATAGATTATAATTGAATCCTGTGGGCTCTATGTAGAAGTTACCTTCACTAAACTCGGCTTTATATAAGATATTCGAATCCCATTGACCTTCATTTTGAATAAAGCCAGATTGTGCTTGCGTAATATGCCCAAGGATTAGAGCACAAATGAATATGAGAAATCTAGAAATAATGACAAGTTTGATTATACCCCAAGATAAAATACTTTAGGCAATTAAAGAAGTGTTTAGGCATTCATTTGAGATTCCTATGAAGATTACAATAAGTCGCTTTTTGCAAAGGCTAGAGGCAGTAATTGAGATGCACTAGCCACTTTGTATACTTTATCTGATTGAGCCTTCATGAGAATTGGAATTTCACTTTGGTATCTATTCTCAATTTCAAAAAGGTATTGACGACATTCACCGCAAGGAGCAGCAGGTTTGGTTTGTTCTTTATTTAGGTTTTTGATGACTACGGAAATCATTATAGGCTTGATGTTGGGATACAAGCTAGCCGCAGCACTTAAAACCGTTCTTTCCGCACAAATGCATGTAGAATAGGCAGCATTTTCTTGGTTCGCCCCATTTAATATTTCTCCATTATCCAGCAAAACTGCGGATCCTACCAGAAACTCTGAATAAGGAGCGTAAGCTTTTGAAAGGGCTTCTTGCGCCTTTTCTAACAACTTAATTTCAATGTCTTGTAATTCATTCAAGTCTTCGTAAACAAAAACTTCTGTGCTCAATTCCACTTTCTTCATGCAAAGACTTTAATATTGATTTCGAAGTTAAATAATTTTTATGACTATTTACTTTACTCTTGGTCAGAATGCTATATTTACGGACAAATCGAGACCATGAAAAGAATAGTATTGTTTGGAGCGGGAAAGTCTGCTTATACATTGATTAATTACATGGCTAAGCAAGCTGAAGAAAATGAATGGGTGTTTTGCATTGCAGATTTAAATGCATCTGTATGGAAGGAAGAATATGACGTTCCACATGTTGAGCTTGTTGACTTTAATTTAAAGAATGAGTCTTTGAAAAATTCACTTATTGAAGAAAGTGATTTAGTGATATCCATGTTGCCGGCAAGGTTTCACCCTCAAATAGCTGAATCTTGTTTAAAATTTGCAAAAGACTTAATTACGCCGTCGTACATCTCTCCGGAAATGAGAGCCATGAACGAGGAAGCTAAATCTAAAGGCTTATTATTTCTTAATGAAATGGGCTTAGATCCGGGTATTGATCACATGAGTGCTATGAAACTTATAAATTATGTGAAAGGGAGAGGAGCTAAAATAGAGGGATTCGAATCGTTTACTGGTGGGCTAGTAGCTCCGGAAAGCGACAACAACCCTTGGCATTATAAGTTTACTTGGAATCCTAGGAATGTAGTGTTAGCTGGTCAAGGACCTGCGGTTAAATTCTTGCATAATGGCAAATACAAGTATATTCCTTACAATAAGTTGTTTGATAGAACCGAAATTGTAAATATCCCTGGCTATGGGGAGTTTGAGGGGATTGCCAATAGAGATTCATTGAAGTATATAGATTTATATGGTTTGCAAGGAGTCAAAACTATGTATCGAGGAACATTCAGAAAGCCACCGTTTAGCAAAGCGTGGCATGTCTTGGTTCAAATTGGTGCTACAGATGACAGCTACGTAATGGAAGATAGTGAGAATATGACCTATCGAGATTTTATCAATACTTTTCTGAAATACAGAGAAAAGGATTCCGTTGAAATGAAATTGGCATATTACTTAGGTAAAGATGTGGATGGAGAAGAAATCCGTTTGTTGGAATGGTTAGGCTTGTTTGATGACAAACCTGTCGGTTTAAAAAGAGCAACTCCAGCTCAAATCTTGCAACAGATTCTAGAAGAAAAGTGGTCTTTGGAAGAAGGCGATAAGGATATGATTGTAATGTGGCACTTGTTGAATTTTGTAGAGAATGGAGAATCTAAAAAAATAGAAAGTTCAATGGTCGTTCTTGGTGATGACGAAAACAATACCGCGATGGCAAAAACGGTAGGCTTGCCTATTGGAATTGCAGCAAAGCATATTCTAAAGGGAAATATAAAAGCTAAAGGCGTGTGTCTGCCTTTTGAAGCAAACATCTACGAACCCATCTTAAGTGAATTGAAAGATTACGGAATTCATTTTAAGGAAAAGGAATCACGGACATCTAGTTAACTAGATAGCTAGAACTTGTCTTGGATAAAATCTTCAGCATATGATTTTATTTCATCTCTCGTTTTTATAAAGGCACTTAGCTTCTCATTTCGAGAGCCGTCCAATTTTGAAGGGTCCGAAAAATTACGATGAAACTGCACAGCTAGACTAGGGAAATATGGACAATTTTCTTTTGCATGATCACAAACCGTAATTACAAAATCTATTTGAATATCACGATATTCATCGATGTTATTGGAGGTATGAGAGGAGATATCAATGCCATCTAAATTCATTACTTCAATAGCCATCTTATTCACTCCATGTGTTTCAATTCCTGCACTGAAAACTTTTGCTTTTCCATTGGCAAAGTGGCGCAAGTAGCCTTCAGCCATTTGACTTCGACAACTATTTCCGGTACACAAGACTAATATAGTTTTCATAGGGTGGTTTACGATTAATTCATTGCAAATATGTACAAATTTAAGGATGTAGCGATAATCAACCAAAGGAAATATGGAAAAATTAATAAGGTCTTCAGTTTAAGCTGGCTTTTAAATTTGAAAAGAAAGTATCCAACTAGTAGAGTCAGAGATACAATTACAATTAAGCCTAGCCATATATTTTGGAAATAAAAAAAGAGGGGGTTCCAAACCACATTCAAAATCCATTGGATAGCGAAAATACCAATCAAAGTTTTCTTATCCTTAACAGCAGGCCATAGGAAAGCCATGTAGGCCGTAAAGCAAAGCATGATTATTGTCCATGCAGCTCCAAATACCCACCCTGGAGGTGTCCATGGTGCTTGATTTAAATTAGTATACCAGGCGGAAATCACCCCGTCGCCGGTAAAGAATCCACCAAGACCTAAAGCTCCAAAATTGAGAACGAAAAAAATTATCCATTTAAGCATAAGAGCTTGTTTTACTTGACTATTACCAAATCCATTTACCAATGTAAAAGCTACCTAAGCTAACTAAGGTGCAAAGTACAACTCCCCAGATGATATCGATAGGGACTATTTGCCAAGGCCAATCTTTTAAGACAGCTAAATTAGTAAGTTCATAAGTCATGTAAGTGAAGAAACCAAAAAGAGCACCGTATCCGATAGCATAGCTGACTTTATCTACTCTCAAAGCAGGGTAAACAGCAAATATTAATATGCCTACAATAAACAAGAAGTAAAAGATAATTGCTGCGGTCCAATTAACTTTTTCTGCCATAAGGTGTCCTAAATACTTTTGGTAAAAGGGCTTTCCAAGGAAGCCTAACCAAACAATATCTACCGCAAAGAATATGGGTACAGTAAGTAAGAAGTGGAGGAGGTATTTCATGGTTTATAGTTTGATTATCATTAAAACAACGCTGACAAGATAATGGTTTATTGCTATTGATTTTACTAAATTATATGCTAAGATCTCGAAAATAACTACCTTTGATAAAGCAATTTTATACG
>JBLHMK010000098.1:0-10037 GCA_047621945.1 Flavobacteriaceae bacterium | reverse complement strand
CTCCGAGCTTTTTAGCTTTGCAATCAATTCAGTGATTTGTTCTGGTTCAAAACCCAAACGTTTCATACCTGTATCTATATCAATGTGAACAGGATAGGGCCCCACATGAGCATTCTTTTCCACTGCCAAGGAAAAACTTTCTAGTAGTTCAAAACTATATATCTCTGGCTCCAACTTATACTTGATAATAGCGCCAAAACTTCGTTCCTCAGGATTGAGGACCATAATAGGCGTTTCAATACCTGCTTTACGTAAAGTAATGCCCTCATCCGTATAAGCCACTCCCAAATAGTCTACTCTATGAAACTCCAACAACTTTGCAATCTCCACAGAACTCACCCCATAAGAAAAGGCTTTTACCATGGCCATCACCTTGGTTTTCGACTCTAACTTTGATTGAAATAGTTTAAAGTTTTGGACAACAGCGTTTAAATCAATTTCTAAAACCGTAGCATGCGCTTTCTCTTCCAGGGCAACGCTAAGCAATTCAAATTCAAACTTACGCGCACCCTTCAGTAAAATGGTTTCATTGCCAAAATCCTCATCATTTACACTTTGGATGAAGCTTTTAGTATCTGGATAGAAATACAATCCCACACTGAAATCTTCCGACTTAAACACAAACTGATGTTGCATCAAGTTTGGGCCAATAGCAATAAAGCGCTTAACCTCATTGCTTACCAGTAAATCGTTTACCGCTGTATATAAGTCAACCCCAGACATTCCACTTTGCAAAATATCTGAAAGAATAACCGTTTTATCGGTTTTATACTTCTGTTGCTGCATGAAATCCATCGCTATTTTCAAGGAATCAATATCTGAATTGTAACTATCGTTGATGATCGTAGAGTTGTTAATTCCTTCCTTTTGTTCTAGACGCATGGCTACTCTTTGCAGTCCAAGCAAGCGCTCATTAATTTGTTCTTCTGAGTAAGATAAGTGAAGCATTAACACGATGCCGTGTATGGCGTTTTGTATAGACGAACTATCCGCAAAAGGAATACTAAAACTATAATCAAGCGCTTTATAGTGAAGGTCAATTTTTGTGTTATCTAATCCTTTTTTTTCTTTTAAAATTTTGATGTTGGCTTCATCGTTTTTTCCCCAACTTAACAACTCCGGCACACTTGAAAGCTGTGTGTTATTCCCAAAAGCCTCTCTAACATTTTGATGCAAACTTGGGATATCAGCACAATAGATTAAGTACTCTGCCTTTAAAAACAGCTTAAGTTTCTCTTTTATTTTATGCCCTTCATGAATGAAGTTTTCACTGTGTGGCGCACCGATGGTTGTAAAAATTCCAATGTTCGGCTTGATAATTTTTTGAAGATTATCCATCTCATCTGGTTCAGATATTCCAGCTTCAAAAAGTGCCAAGGTGTTCTTTTTATTCATTCCCCAAACAGAAAGAGACACCCCCAGTTGAGAATTATAGGATTTAGGGCTTCTACAAATATCGAAATCTGCTTGCAACAACTGATGACACCACTCCTTGACGATAGTTTTACCATTCGACCCTGTTATTGCAACTACGGGTATCATAAATTGTTCTCTGTGGTAAGCCGCTAATCTTTGCATTGCCTCTAGGCTATCTTTAACCACGACATAGTTTACATCCAACTTATCCTTGAGGCCCTCATCAGAGCAAACCACAAAATTTCGCACGCCATTTTCAAGCATTTGTTGAATATAGTTGTGCCCGTCCAATCGCTCCCCACGAATAGCAAAAAATAGCGTAGATCCCGGGTTGCTAAGCTTACGGCTGTCCTGCAAAATTTTATCTATTAGAGATTTACTATTTGCGATTTTCCAATCACCTAAAATAACTTTTTCAAGTTGCTCGATGGAGTACATAACTGAAGTAATTTACTACGGCTTAAAATTGACCTATTCGCAAAAACACACCACCACCAACGCCATTCAAGGATTTCGTTTTTAGTTGTGTAGCGTATATATTTCCTGGATTATCGGTAGAGTCAAACGCCTTAAAAATAAAGGCTCTATAATTTAAGGCAACACCTATTCTAAAATAGTCGCTAACATTAAACACCCCTTTAAGGGCGGGAGATATATATGCTCCATTAATTTTTGCTTCGTTGTCTTCGGTTATTAAATTTACCCCAGCCCAGCCAACGGTCAAGTCTGGTGAAAACGAAATAATCTTTTGATCTTCAAACAAGATATATCCTACTCGAATTCCAGCAGTCTGATACTTGATAGTTGTTTCTTTGTTGTACGCCAGTCCAGCAGTACCTGCAGGCTTTTTAGCAGAGTAGATTTGTTCTAGGTTTGCCAATTGCGTATAGCTGGCCCCTAGGTAATATTTATGCTGAACCAACCAATTAGCGGAAAAGTCAATATTCATTCCTGCGTTTCCATTCACCTGAATAACACTACTTGCCAATTCAACAAAAGCATCGCTCTCAATATTCTTAGCATAGAATAGTTTGTTGGTGTCTACTTGCGCATTCGCTAGCGAGACCATAAAAAGGTAAGAAAACAGTAAAAAATAGACTCTTGTCATAATTGATGGTAAAATTAGTAAGATATATTGAAATAAATACTGCATTTTTGCATTTGTGTTTGCAGTAATAGATGTTGAAACTACCGGAGGTCATTTATACGACGACAGGATAACAGAAGTCGCCATATATGTAACTGATGGGAAGAAGCTAATTAAAAGCTTTTCTTCTTTGGTAAACCCAGAGCGAAAGATCACGCCGTTTGTGGTTAAGCTTACCGGGATTACCGATGAAATGGTAAGCACCGCCCCCACTTTTAGAGAAATAGCTCAAGAGGTTTTAGACTATACTGAGGGCTGTATTTTTATAGCCCACAATATTGGCTTTGATTATTCTATGATTAAACGAGAGTTTAAACGCTTAGGCATGCCTTTTAGAAGGTCTAATGCTTGTACCGTTCAACTTTCTCAACGAGTATTTAAAAATCAACCTTCTTACAGTTTAGGAAACCTAACTAAAAATCTAGGTATTAATTTATCTAATCGTCACCGTGCATTTGGTGATGCAGAAGCCACAGCCATTCTATTGCACCTGATTATAGAAGAAAAGGGAGAGTCTTATGTTCGTGATCATTCTAATGCGAATACACAAAACATAGAATTTGAGGGTGCCTTAACTGAAGAAATGATTGATGCGCTTCCAGAAGATCCTGGAGTTTTTCGTTTTCTTAATGACGAAAATGAAGTGCTATTTGTGCAATCCGCTAAAAATATTTTTGCCGAAGTCTCGAAGTTTTTATTGAACGAAATAAAGCATAGTCGATATGAAGATCTGTTTAAAAACATAAGCTCTATTGATGCGCAAGTTTTTAATAGTGTAATTGTCGCTGAACTTCAAGAAATAGAAGAAATACGAAGTATACGACCTAGATATAATAAGCAGAGCATAGCCAAATCTTACCCTGTAGGAATCTATGAAAACGCCCAAGAAAACTCTCCAGCCTTTTACATTGAAAGAAACCCAAATGGAAAAGCCCTTTGGAGATTCATCAATGAAAAGCGAGCACATAACTTCTTAAAAAAACTAAACAAGGAGCGCCGTTTAACGCCGCCTAGTTTTCCAAATAATAAAGAAGTCATCAATAAATATAGAGACGATGTGGAGAGCGCTATGGTTGAAGAGCTTTATCCAATGCGTTCATTCTTTATCATTCGTGAAGTAAGTTTCGCCAATACCATTTATGCTATTTACATCGAAGACTTCTCTTACATCGGTTATGCGGAAATAGATAAAGAGTTTTATGATGGCCGCATAGAAACCTTGAAGGAAAATATTATCTATTGCGAGAACAACCCCTACGTTTTGAAAACCCTCCAGCGCTATTTGCGCCGCAAGAAATCTGTGAAGCTAATTGCTTGTTAGGGCCGTTAAACTTTCAATAGAAAACCTCCATTGAAAACCTTACTTTTAACATGTAGCCTGTACATTCGTAGATCATCTTATTATGAAAAAGCACCTGTACTTATTAATCATTTTTCTTGCCTTGAGTTATGTGTGCAAAGCGCAGAGCAACACGCAGGCTGAGTTTGTAGATGATGGATGTGTGAAAGTCTTTGGAGATTTAAACAACGATGGCTTGGAAGATTACACCCTGATAGTTAAAGCAACCGCTAAAAAAAATATTGTTATCAATCGCTTTAATGACGAGGTAGATATATTTGGAGGCAAAGATCTTGAAATGGGGTATCTTACTAAAGGAATTAAAGCACAGAATACAACATTGCATAAACACCATTAAAAGCAAGCGTTTACACAAACCGCTAGAAAAAAAAGAGATCTTCACTTTGCAAGTACAATTAAAAAATCCAAGAATCAAATGTTACACATGCATGAGGCCTTCAAGCTCATGTATTTGTAAATACACTAATCCTATAAATACTAATACTCGTTTTATTATTCTTATGCACCCGAAAGAGTACAAAAAAGAAAAAAACGGAACGGGACATATGACTAAGCTTCAACTTGAAAATTCAGAAATTATAGTTGGCGTCGATTTTACCAATAATGATCGTGTAAATGAAATACTAACTAAAGAAAAAACTTATTCATATTTACTTTATCCCGGAAAAGATAATTTCAACTTATCAATAAGAAAAAGTTCAGAAATAAATTCATTTATAGGCACTAAGTCGCACATCTTCATTCTCGATGGTACTTGGCCCTGCGCCCGTAAGATGCTTAGACTGAGTAAGAACTTGCAGCAACTAAAAAGAGTGAGTTTTGACAATACAATTAAATCGAAATTTATTATCAAGCAACAGCCAGAATCGCTTTGTCTTAGTACTATTGAGTCCGTATATACTGTCTTAAATTTACTAAAGGAAGGTGACGTAGAACAATGCGCGACGAAGGATTTTCTTATTCCTTTCGAAAAAATGATTGAGTATCAACTCGAATGTATTCTAAATCCAAATAATAAAAACTACCGTTCAAGAGCGAACAGAGAGATTGTTCCCAAGAACATGTACAAGAAAAAACATGAAAGAGGTATTATTTTTGAACCTTAGTTGATGGGATAGGATACACGAAACGAAGATATTGCTGAATCTTGGCGAGAATGGTAGCGAAAGAAAAAGGGCCGCCGATAACGACCATTGGGCGATATACTAATCTCGAGTATTTTATGATTAAGGGAACCTGTAAGAGTTTTCTCTACACACCAGAGGGAGAAGATGTTACAATTACATTTTTTATGTCCGGCTCGATAATTTCGCCTAGTACGACAAGGAATAGAGAGGGGAAGTCAATTATTAATATGTGTGCTTTAGCAGATGTGGAGATAGCAACTATCAATGCTGACGAGTTTGAAAAATTAATGATTGAAGATCTTGAAATCAGACATTTCGGAAACGAGGTATTAAGAACTGAGTTAGTGGAAAAAGTAGAAGCGCTAGGCGTCCCTATATTTCTTATGGAAGATTTTTTAGTGGCTGCTGAACATACTGAAAGAATGCAATGGATAAATAAAGAAACCTTAGAAATCGTAAAAGAGGCTATTGGGTAATAATATAGGAAGAAGCCACTAAGCCTCTATATCTCGACTAAAATCAAACTCGTCCATTAAGTCGCCGAGTTGTTCGTTAATAGTCTCCTTAGTTACACCATACTGTGCCATTGAGTAAGTATGTTTTGACTTGTACTTTTTACTTTCTAAGTGGTAATGACTTAAGGCTTCATCAAACTTTTCACTCATTTCAAAGTCGAAATACTTGTAGATGTTTCGTGCGGTTTCTATCGGCTTACTTACCACGTCGGTATAGGACACAATCATTAAGTTCTTCGGATTGATAATCGCTTTTTGCTCGTAGATATAAGCATAATAATTAATCGCTATTTGGCCAAACGCTCGGCTCTCTTCGCTATTGTCTGCTACGTCCTTGCTGTGAACTTTCCATGGCCCCGTAAACATACTTATCACCGATGGTATTGCCTTATATGGATGGCGAACAGGATAGATAATTTTTGCATTAGGAAAGCACTCTAAAATAAAATTTAATCGGCCAGTTGAAAAAACATTCTTCATTAAAAGCGTTGTACTTGGCTTACTTGCATATACTATCCGCTTTAAGCTAGAAATATAAAACTCTTTAATTTTTCGCTTTACTTTTTCGTCACTTTTGTCTAAAACATTTAAGTAATCTAACTTATACGCCCAAGGAGAAAGTAAAACCAAGGCAGGAGAATATGCGGCAAGCGTAAAGAGCCCTTCATCTTCCTCCGATCGATCAAAGCCCATAGGGTGAACGTGCTTCCATCCTCCAAAAAAGAACTCATCCAATTTGTCCATTAGCTTATGCAATAAACCACCTAAGCTTTTATCAACGCTAGCAATAAACTGAATAATCTTGATATAAAAAACAGAGGGTAGTAAGGTGTGATAAAGTAAAGAGAAGGTGTATCTGTCTTCGTCTAAACAAAGTAGTCGATGCAAGAAGGTTGTTCCACATCGAGGATTGCTAATAATAAATACAGGTTCTGTTAAGTCCGCCTTCTTATATCCTCTAAAAAAGATTTCATCTACCAGTCTTCCAAAAGATATGAAAAATACTCCTAAAAAGTGTAAGGTTATGAAAAGGATGGTGAACAAAAGTCTCGGAATACTAAAATGCTTGAAGCAATTCAAATACGCTAATTGAAAGACTGTTTGGTGATGGAAGTAAAAAATAGAGGGGGTTAGTATCGTCATTTATTTCTATTACACTGCAAAGAGACGTGATTTTTTGCTTAAATCCAAATCTCCAACTTGGATAATTCATTAAAAAAGACTTACTTTTAGGAGTCTAAACAAGTTTCCATGAAAAAAATATTTACTTTTTTAAGTTTCTTCTTTTTGTCAAGCGCAAGTTATGCGCAAACAACTTATGGGGAGGTTTATACTATTTTGCAAACCAATTGTGCGACAGCAAACTGCCATAACAACCTAGACCAAGCAGGTGCATTGGATCTTGAGGGCTTAGGTGCAACACTAGCGGACAAACAAAACAATGTGCACGCTGGCGTCTTTAAAGCAACTCCTGCAAACTCATTTGCAGCAGCCAAAGACAATTACACCGTTTACCCTGGTGATCCATACCGAAGCTTTTTGTTTCGTAAAATAAGTGATGGTTTTTCAGATGACAACCCTTTAGACAGTAATGAAGGAACTGCTCATAATGCAAATACCAGTTCACTAAGCGACTACGAAAAAGAAGTAATTAGACAATGGATCGTTTATGGGGCTAATAGTGGCGGCGACGATGTAGACCTAAACTTAATCGCAGACTTTTATACCAATGGTGGCGTTGAGTCTGTGCCTGCGGCTATTGCTCCGCCCGCAGATGGTGAAGGATTTCAAATTCATTTAGGCCCATACTTTATTGCACCAGGTGCCGAGGTAGAGTATTTATCTAAATATGAAACTTTACTTGATCAGAATACCGAAATTATTAAGTTCCAAACAGAGATGGGCACCTTTTCTCATCATTACATTGTTTACAATTATACTGACCAAGCAAGTGGGGGTATTGACCCAAGTATAGTTCCTTATGGTTTAAGAACAAACATTGGTTTTGATGGTAAAAGCTTTGTTTTGACAGAGCAGTATTCTAACACTTTAGAAACCCCGGAAGGAACCGCATTTAAGTGGGGCCCGAATACGGTTTTAGATTTAAACTCTCACTATATCAATTATTCAAGCACTCAAGTATTAAAGTGTGAAGTATACTTAAATGTGTATACTCAGGATAATGGTACGGCAGCCCAGGTAATGCTTTCACAGCTAATTCCTAATACTGATATTCCTATTCCAAATAACGGACAAGATGTAACATTCATTTATCCATATGATTTGCCATCTAACTTTAACCTCTACATCTGGGGGGCGGTAGCACACACCCATCAATATGGTAAAGACTTTAATATCTACAGACGTAACATGGATGGATCTCGCGGTCCTCAAGTTTATGATGCTGGATGTGCAAATGGAATTCCTGGGTGTGCCATTGAAGATTATGATTACAAACATTTACCTTTTAGATTCTACGAACCCTTCTTAGATGTAAACCTTCAAGAGGGCGTCATTGCTGAGGCAACCTTCAATAATGATGGACCAATCCCTTTGGACTGGGGCTTAACCTCTGATGATGAAATGATGCTTTTCGTGATTTTCTTCACCCTAGACACGGTGGGTATTGAGATTTATGAAAATCAAGATACTACTAGTGTGGGTATAAGAGATCAGGTGCTTAATTCATCTGCAATTGAATTCTATCCTAACCCAATGAATGAAAACTCTTCCTTTGAGCTTAGTGGTGTAGAAAATGGAGAAACTCAATTACGAATTATTGATGTTACTGGTAAGGTGTGTGAACAACAAACCTTCCAACACATGAATCATTCAAGCCTTCCAATCAATGCTAGTAATTTTGATAATGGTATTTACTTTTATCAATTCCTTCAAGAAGGTTTTTTACTAGGAAATGGTAAATTTGTGGTGAACAAATAGTTGATCATTGACACTTAGGAAATCTTTTTTACAACATGTTGCTCAAACCAGCGACGCCCCATTGGGTATCGAGGCTAGCCACGCAGAAGGCGTATATATATACACGCGTGATGGCAAGAAGCTCGTTGATTTGATTTCTGGAATTTCTGTTAGCAGCTTAGGTCACAGCCATCCTAAGATTGTTGCTGCAGTTCAAGAGCAAGCAGCTAAATACATGCACCTCATGGTATATGGGGAGTTTGTAGAGCAGCCACAAGTTTTATTAGCAGAAAAATTGTGTTCCTTATTACCTGAGAATTTAAACAGTGTCTATTTCACCAACTCAGGAACAGAAGCAACAGAAGGCGCATTAAAACTAGCCAAACGATATACGGGAAGATCTGAACTTGTTTATTTTAAACACAGTTATCACGGAAGCACCATGGGTGCGCTTAGCGTGCTGGGAGATGAGTACTTTAAAAGTAACTATCGTCCGTTGATTCCTGATTGCACCATGCTTAGCTATAATGATGAATCAGATTTAAGCAGAATTAGCTCTAGAACGGCAGCAGTTATCTTAGAACCCGTTCAGGCAGAATCTGGTATTACCATTCCCTCTAAAGCTTATTTGAAAAAACTACAACAACGATGTAATGATCTGGGGGTTATTTTGATTATTGATGAGATTCAAACCGGTATGGGAAGAACCGGTACTATGTTTAGAATTGATAAAGAAGACATTCAGCCAGATATTTTACTTTTAGCTAAAGCCTTTGGTGGAGGAATGCCTTTAGGCGCTTTTATAAGTTCTAAAGAAAAAATGACTGTTTTTCAAGATGAACCCTTCCTCGGCCATATCACCACATTTGGTGGTCACCCTGTTAGTTGCGCTGCAGCGCTTAGCTCCTTAAACATACTCTGTGATGATAACCAAGCACTAGTGCGAGGAGTAGAACAAAAAGGAGCCTTGTTCGAGGCGCTTTTAGTTCATCCTAAAATTCTTAAAATACAACGCGCAGGGCTTATGATGTCTCTTGCTTTCGATAGTTATGAAACCAACAAGCGCATAATTGATCGATGTATTGAACTTGGCGTTATCAGCGATTGGTTTTTATTTAACAGCCACAGCTTGAGAGTTGCACCTCCACTTATAATTTCTGAAGAACAAATAAGATTTGCTTGTTCTGTCATTTTAAAAAGTATAGATGAAGTGGGGTAGTTTAATATTTCTTATTCTTTTCCTAAGCTCTTGTCAAAATGAAAGTATAGCGCTCGATCTCATTGAACTGGACAGTCAAACTAACGAAGGTATTTACGACCTTGTATTTGTAGACGAAAACACCGCTTACTATTGCGGAGGAAGTTTATGGAATGCTGGTGTTGTTGGGAAAAGCACTGATGGTGGGCAAACTTGGGAGGTGGTTTTGGAAGCAGACAACATTCTGTTTGCTGTAGCATTTAAAAACGAAAACGAAGGGGTTGCTTTAGGTTTTTCTGGACGCGTTTGGCGAACAAAGAACGGTGGGCTTACTTGGAATTTAACAGAAAGTGCT
>JBLHMK010000097.1:0-10120 GCA_047621945.1 Flavobacteriaceae bacterium | reverse complement strand
AATATAGCGATTCGGCTCCAAGTCAAAATGAAGCCGCTCCAGCAGAAGAACAAGCCGAGCAAAAAGGTCAAACTTTTGAATGGGCAGAGGAACAACAGCTAGAAGATAATGAAGAGCTAGAAGTGGAGAATGGCTTGGTCGAGTTAGAAGACCAGGAATACCCTTCTGGAGGTCTAGCCAATCAAAAGAATTACGAAGAGCAGTTTGTTAAGGGGTATGCCAAGCAAAAAATGGAAGACTTTTTCGACTTGTGGCAAATGTATGCCGACTCACAAACAGAAGAGGTAATGCGAAAAATTGTAAAGGAGGAATTGGATAAACTTATTACTTCTGAGGCTTGGACGGAGATAGCAACCCTTTCATTTTCTGATAAAGCCGATTTAGGCAAAGTGAAATTGTTGGACCTTGAGTTCAATGAAGCTGCGTATCAAGTTTATTTTTCTTTCAAATTGAACGGCACCAAATATAAAGGGCAAGCTAAGTTGGGAAGCCAGGTGATGGAAATTGGCGAAGTCTGGTTCTTTAGCATCCTTTCTATAGAATGACAGGAGTTATTTGAAACCCAAATGTAAGCCGACGGTTCCACCAATTTCATAGGGGAGATAATCGATGGGATTCTTCTGAGAGTTGTAAACGCCATAGCTAATCATAGGCTCAAATCGCAAGCTTAATCGCTTAATCAAATAAAAATCTAATCCGACACCTGCAACTGCACTTATTATTAGATGAGTACTTTGTATTTTCTCTTTAATATAATCTCGAGTAATGCTTCCATCGACGGCATCCTTGATTTTTACTCTTCTATCTGAAGCAACAAGCATACCCGTATTTAATCCACCCGAAACAAAAAAGCGGACTTTTTTATTCACTAGGTATAAATTGAGTTTTATCGGTACACCAACATACTTGTTGTGATGTTTTAAAAATAGATTTTGAATGGTTTCTCCTGAAGGAGTTTCAACAAGCAATTCTAAATCATTATTATAGCCTCTGTCGGTAAACCAAACACCCGTTTCTAGCACAATTCGCTTCTGTATAGCAAATAGGAGGTTGAAGCTTGCACTATAGCCTACTTTGGCCTTATCTAGTTTGTTGAATTCGTTAATTACAGACTGAAAATTGTCTGGAGACTTTAAATTTCGATAGGAATAGAATGGCGTTAAAGAGAGACCAACGCGCACTTTATGGTGCTTAAAAACGCTTTGCGCCTGCATAGAAATCCCAAACACTAGGCAAATGACAAAGAGTAAGTGCTTTTTCATAACCATATAAAATTAATCAAAGGGCTTATCCCTGCTCAATTCTTCGAAGATTATTATAAACAGCTAGATGTTAAAAACTAAAATGTGGTGATTTTAATCAAACTCATACCCAATATCTGTTCGAAAATATTTCCCTTCAAACTGAATGGCTCCAGCTTGTTTTTTAGCCTTTTCCAAAGCGCTTTGCAAATCATCTCCTAAGGCACTTACTGCTATAACTCTTCCTCCATTAGTAAGGAGTTTGGAATTGTCTAGCTTCGTTCCGGCATGAAATGTAAGGGTGTTATCATCGGCAGGAATATGAATTTCTTTTCCTTTTTCATAGGCTTCAGGATACCCACCCGAAGCTAAAATAATGGTAGCTCCATGTTGTTTGCTGAGAACAACCTTTTCCTCTTTCAATTTACCTTGACTGCACTTAACTAAAAGATCGGCAAGGTCACTTTCTAAACGAGGCATGACAATTTCCGTTTCTGGGTCGCCCATTCTGCAATTATACTCAATGACAAAAGGCTCGTTGTTGACTATGATAAGTCCTACATAAATAAACCCTTTGTAGGTAATATTTTCTTCTTTAAGCCCTTTAATGGTAGGGTCAATAACTAATGTTTTCACTTTCGCCATTAAAGCATCATCCACAAATGGGACTGGCGAAATAGCACCCATTCCTCCTGTATTTAAGCCTAAATCTCCTTCACCTATTCGCTTATAATCTTTAGCATTAGGCAATAGTACATAATCGCTACCATCGCTCAACACAAAAACGGAGAATTCAATACCGCTTAAAAATTCTTCAATAATTACTTTACTGCTGGCCTCGCCAAACTTAGCGCCGCTAATCATTTCTTCCAAGGTTTGCTTCGCTTCTTCCTTACTTTCTGTGATTACTACACCCTTCCCTGCTGCCAAACCGTCAGCCTTCAAAACGAAAGGGGCTTTATTATTATCTACAAACTCTAAACCTTCAGCTAAATTGGCTGCTGTAAACTCACTAAATGCTGCAGTTGGGATGTTGTGTCGCTGCATAAAATATTTTGCAAAACTCTTACTTCCTTCCAATTGTGCACCTAACTGAGAGGGTCCTATAACCATAACATCTTTTAGGGCACTGTCTGCTTCAAAATAGTCATATATCCCTTCTACCAAAGGCACTTCAGGCCCAACAACAATCATGTTTATAGACTCAGCAAGAACGAAGTCTTTTACCCCTTTAAAATCACTAGGATTAAGGGCTACATTAATTGCTACTTCTTGAGTTCCACCATTGCCTGGGGCAACAAATAACGATGAGCATAAAGGGCTCTGTTTTAGTTTCCAAGCAAAGGCATGTTCTCTTCCTCCAGAACCTAAAATTAAAATATTCATAACAGCTGGGATTTTGTGCAAAAGTAAGGGCTTTGCGCCAAAATTACCGATTTATTAGCATGGAATGTTTTTTGGAATAGGAAAACAAATGAATTAAGTGCAATGTGTTCGCTGTTTTAGTTGGCACAACAAACTTAATCTTGTATTTTTACGCATTCTAAAGAGAGAAAATAATAATGGCAAATTTTGTAGAAAAGGTATTTGGTAAGATTTTCGGAAATAAGCACGAGAAAGACATTAAGAAAATGCTTCCTGTAGTTGATTCAATTAACGTAGAATACAGCAAGTTAAAATCCTTAAGTAACGATGAGTTAAGAGGAATGACTGTAGTCTTTCGCGCAGAGATAAAAGATTACCTCCAAGAAGTAGAGAGTACGATTGCCGCAATTAATGATCAGATAAAAGATGATCCAGAAATGGACATTGATCAAAAGGAAGTTTTATACGATCAGATTGATGACTTGAAACTAGAGAAGGATGTAAAAGTTGAGGAAATATTAAACCTAATTTTACCTAAAGCATTTGCCGTAGTTAAAGAAACGGCTCGTCGTTTTACGGAAGAATCAAACCTTTCCTCAAAAGCAACTGATTTAGATAGAGATCTAGCGGCAAAAAGTGATTTTGTTGAAATAGTAGGTTCGGATGCGGTTTACAAGAAATCTTGGCAAGCAGCAGGAGCTGAAGTAGTTTGGAACATGGTTCACTATGACGTGCAGTTAATTGGGGGTATTGTTTTGCATGACGGAAAAATATCAGAGATGATGACTGGGGAAGGAAAAACATTAGTGTCCACCTTGCCAGCATACTTAAATGCACTACCAGAATTAGGGGTTCACATTATTACAGTGAATAATTATCTAGCAGTAAGGGATTGCGAGTGGAATGCTCCCATCTTTAACTTCCTTGGAATTCAAGTAGATTGTATTGATCGATATAGCCCACATTCTGCAGAAAGAATTAATGCTTATAAAGCAGATATTACATACGGAACAAATAATGAATTTGGTTTCGATTACCTAAGAGACAACATGCTGCGTAATGCAGATGAGTTAGTACAAGGGAAATTGCACTACACCATGATTGATGAGGTGGATTCTGTATTGATTGATGATGCAAGAACGCCTTTGATTATTAGTGGACAAGTAGATAGTAATGATGAGCAACAGTTTTATGAATTGAAGCCAAGAATATCCAAATTGGTTGGCGCTCAAAAAGAATTAGCTACAAAGTATTTAAACGATGCCAAACGCCAAATTAAAGCCGGCGATACAGGCGTTCAGCCTGGAGAAGGTGGATTCGCCTTACTTCAAACTTACCGAGCATTACCTAAAAATAAGCCACTTATTAAGTATTTGAGTGAGCAAGGAACTAAGCAAATCTTGCAAAAAGCGGAGAATTACTACATGCAAGACTCTAGTAAGGAAATGCACATTGTAGATGAAGAATTATTCTTTGTTATTGAAGAGAAACAAAACTCAGTTGAGTTAAAAGAAAAAGGAATTGACTTGATTACCGCTGGCGGTGAAGATCAAGATTTTTTCGTTGTGCCGGATGTTGGAGGCTTGATAGCCGATATCGATAAAACGAGCAAGTCGGACGACGAAAAGATGGAAGCCAAAGAGAAGTTGATGAGCGACTATGCCATCAAAACGGAAAGGCTGCACTCTATTCAACAATTATTAAAAGCCTATACCTTATTCGAAATTGATATCGAGTATGTGGTAATGGATGGTAAAGTAAAAATTGTAGATGAAAACACCGGTCGTATCATGGACGGTAGAAGATTCTCTGATGGATTGCACCAAGCCTTAGAATCGAAAGAGAATGTAAAAGTGGAAGCAGCGTCTCAAACGATGGCGACAATCACCCTACAGAATTTCTTTAGAATGTACCATAAGTTGAGTGGTATGACGGGAACTGCGGAAACGGAAAGTCAAGAATTCTGGGATATCTATAAATTAGATGTAGTGGTTATTCCTACGAACAAACCACTTGCCCGTAAAGATGATGACGATTTAATTTACAGAACTACTAGAGAAAAATTCAATGGTATTGCTGAAGAAATTCAAAGACTGACTCAAGCGGGAAGACCGGTATTAGTAGGTACTACAAATGTGGAAATTTCAGAGCTTATTGGACGCATGCTCCAAATGAAAGGGATCAAGCACCAAGTATTGAATGCCAAGCAACATCAGCGTGAAGCAGATATTGTTGCTGAAGCAGGTAGAGCTGGAGCAGTAACTATTGCAACAAATATGGCAGGAAGGGGTACGGATATTAAGCTGTCTCCTGAAGTAATTGCCGCAGGTGGTTTAGCCATTATTGGTTCTGAGCGTCACGATTCAAGACGTATTGACCGTCAGTTAAGAGGTCGTGCTGGACGACAAGGAGACCCAGGGTCTTCTCAATTCTTTATCTCATTGGAAGATAAATTAATGCGTTTGTTCGGTTCAGAGAATATGGCCAAATGGATGGACCGGCTTGGATTTAAAGAAGGCGAAGTAATTCAGCACTCTATGATTACTAAGAACGTGGAAACAGCTCAACGAAAAGTAGAGGAAAATAACTTCGGAGTAAGAAAGCGTTTGTTAGAGTATGATGATGTCATGAACATGCAGCGTGAGGTAATCTACAAGAAAAGAAAGAATGCCTTATTTGGTGAGCGTTTATCTGTAGATATTATGGATTCGTTTCACGGATTGTGTGAAGAGTTAGTAGTAGGAAATAAGTCTTCAGAAGATTATGAAAGCTTTAAGTTAAATCTGATTTTATTCTTTGCACTAGATTCTAGTATTACAGAAGAAGAGTTCTTGAAAACTGGTGAAGATGAACTTACCATGCGTTTGTATCAAGAAGTAAGAAAACAATACAAAGAGAAAACTCAAAAAATTCAAGAAAGAACACTTCCAATCTTTAAGCAAATTCATAAGGATAGAGGAGAAACAGTAAAGAACATCGTTGTTCCATTTAGTGATGGCAAAAAAGCCATGAATATTTTGACTCCATTAGAGAAAAATATTGAGTTAGAAGGAAAGCAAATAATTACGGAGTTTGAAAAGAATGTGTCCTTAGCGATGATTGATGAAAGTTGGAAACACCACTTACGTCAGATGGACGACTTGAAGAAAGAAGTGCAAAATGCTTCTCTTGAGCAAAAAGATCCTTTACTAATTTATAAATTAGAGGCATTTGAATTATTTAAAACCTTAGCTTCAGATATTAATAGAAGTGTTGTTTCGTTCTTGTTTAAAGGAAATATCACCTCTTCGAACCCTGAAAGCGTTCAAACCAACCAAAAAGCGAAAAGAACCAATTTGGACAACATGAAGACTTCAAGAAATGAAGGCGCAGACCAAAGTGGAGGAAACAAACCAGAACGAAGAATAGCTGAACCTGTTCGAGCACAAGCTAAAGTAGGAAGAAATGAACCCTGTCCTTGTGGAAGTGGAAAGAAATATAAATCTTGTCACGGAAAAATGGAGTAAATAGAAAAAGATGGAACTGAATAGTAAGATTGAACACACCATTTTAAAAGCGGATACGTCTGAGAAGGAAGTAGAAACGCTGTGTAATGAAGCCATAAAATATAACTTTTTTGGCGTCTGTGTCCCTCCTTATTTTGTCAAACAAGCATCTCTGTTATTAAAGGATTCCAAGCTTAAGGTAGTCACAGTGGTTGGATTTCCTTTAGGCTATAATACCACTCCGGCAAAAGTTGAAGAAGCGAGAAAGGCCATGGACGAAGGAACCCATGAGGTGGATATGGTGTTAAACGTTGCGGCCTTGAAGAAAGGAGACTTGAATTTTGTGTTAAATGATATTCAATCCGTGACCACACTTGTTCAATTGAAAGGGTGTAAAGTAAAGGTGATTATAGAAACAGCCTTATTGACAAAGGAAGAGAAAATTGAAGCTTGTAAGATTTGTGCAAAAGTTGGGGTAGATTTTGTTAAAACGTCAACGGGTTTTGCTTCAAGTGGAGCGAAAGTAGAAGATGTCGAACTGATGAGAGCTACTTTGCCAAGTACCATTAAAATTAAAGCTTCTGGTGGAATAAAGACTAAACAACAAGCAGTTGACTTACTTAAAGCCGGAGCTGATAGATTAGGTACGAGTGCAGGACCATCATTAATTTAAATTAACTCTTATGAAGAATCTTATCGTATTAATTGGACTAGTAGTGTTGAGTACGGGATGGGCGTGCAGTCAAACTACCATGCAGATTAATGATAAAGTGACGGTTAGTAGTGATGCAGATTTAGACTTTTTATTGAATGCGCATTACGACAAAAACAAGCATTGTGATTTAGCTCAAGGCTATAGAATTCAAGTCATGAATAGTAGTAATAGAGAAGAAGTCTATGCTAAAAAAGCAGAAGTTTACGGTTCTTTCTCCGAATTTAAAGGCTACATCGTTTACGACCAACCTTATTATAAGTTAAGAGTTGGTGATTTCGAAACAAAACTAGAAGCACGCAAGTTCTTAAATGATCTTATTTCAACGTTTTCGACTGCTTTCATTGTTCGAGATGAAATAAAAATTAATTAGGACCAATGAAGGATCTTCTCGATCAGATAAAACAAAAAGCTTCTGAAATTCATCCTAAATTGGTTGAATGGCGAAGATATCTGCATCAACACCCAGAATTATCCTTTCAAGAGTTTGAAACGGCTAAGTTTATAGCTCGCGTTTTAGACGAATATCAGATCAGTTATACGGCCGGAGTTGCCAAAACAGGAATTGTAGCCCTTATAGAAGGGAATAACCCTGATAGTCGATGCATTGCCTTACGAGGTGATATGGATGCCTTACCCATTGTAGAGGAAAACACCTTTGACTTTGCTTCAAAGAACAAAGGAGTTATGCATGCATGTGGGCATGATTTCCATTCAACAAACCTTTTAGGAGCGGCAATAATTTTAAGCTCAATAAAGGAGCAATTTGAAGGAACGGTTAAATTCATCTTTCAGCCATCTGAAGAAAAAATACCGAGTGGCGCACCGGCAATGATAGCAGAGGGAGTTTTGGATAACCCCAAAGTAGATGCTATTCTTGGTATGCACGTTTCTCCGGAATTGCCTACAGGAACTTTCGGTTTTAGAAGCGGTCAATTTATGGCTTCTGCCGATGAAATTTATCTAACAGTGAAGGGTAAAGGAGGGCATGCTGCATTCCCCAACAATTTGGTCGATCCAGTGCTTACCGCTGCTCAAATACTAGTCAACTTACAGCAAGTTGTAAGTCGCAAGAAATCACCTTTCGATGCAGCAGTCTTATCTTTTGGAAAAGTGGAAGCTCATGGAGCGACTAATATTATTCCAAACGAAGTGAAAATAGCAGGTACTTTGAGAGCTATGAACGAAGAGTTTCGCTTTGAAGCACATGATTGGATAACAAAAATAGCAAAAGAAACCGCACAAGCAAGTGGCGCAGAATGTGAGGTAAACATTGTTGTTGGCTATCCTTTTTTAATGAATGACGAAGCACTTACTTGGCGAAAACAAAAACTGGCTGTAGCCTATGATGAGGAAGTTATAGCTAAAGAAATACCTGCCCGAATGGGAGCAGAAGACTTTGCTTATTATTCTCAAAAAGTTCCAGCATGCTTTATTCGTATTGGTACTGGAAATAAGGAAAAAGGTACTACCAATGGGTTACATACTTCCAATTTTAACGTGGATGAAGATGCCTTGGAATTTGGCGCAGGAATGTTGGCTTGGTTGGCAATAAATCCATAATATTTAAGTTTTTACAGAAACACCCTAGCTATGAAATTAAACACCCCACTGAAGGCTAAAGATTTAGCAATAAAGTATAAGGCAAGATTGATTGGAAACGAAGATGCCGAAATAGGGAGTTTAAATGAGATTCATAAATTGACAACAGATAGTTTGACCTTCGTTGATCATGAAAAATACTTCAATAAAGTTATCGCCAGTAAAGCTAAAGTTATCTTAATCAATCAGGCGGTGAAATGCCCTGAAGGTAAAGCCTTGTTGGTGGTTGAAAATCCTTTTCAAGTGTATAATGATTTGGCCTTGGATTCTAGACCTTTTATTCCTTCGTCAGCAATGATTTCTCCTTTGGCTGAAATCGGAGAAGGCACCATACTGCAACCCAATGTATTCGTCGGAAACCATGTCAAAATTGGTAAAAATTGCATCATCCATCCGCATGTAAGTATTTACGACTATACGGAAATTGGAGATAATGTAATTATTCATGCGAATACCACCATAGGAAGTGATGCCTACTATTTACATAAGAAGGGAAATACCTATGAAAAAATGCATACCATCGGAAGAGCAATTATTGAAGACGATGTTGAGATTGGTTCATCCTGTAGCATAGATAGCGGAGTTTCTGGAGATACGGTAGTGGGCAAGGGAAGCAAGTTAGATAGCCAAGTGCATGTAGGTCATGGTGTTGTAATAGGCAAGCATTGTTTGCTTTGTGCCCAAGTAGCTATAGCTGGAAAATCTATTATTGGTGACGAAGTCATTTTATACGGTAAAGTAGGAGTTTCTAAAGACATTAAGATTGGTGATAAATCAATCGTTTTAGCTTCATCAAATGTAGACAAGGACCTTGAAGCGGAAGGTACTTACTTCGGTTCTCCTGCGATTAATGCTCGAGATAAGTGGAAAGAAATGGCCATCGTTCGGATGCTACCGAAAATGTGGAGTAGAATAATGTTTAAGGATTAGTTACTGCCAGAACAGGGTTTTACTTCCCGTCAAAGTTCCTCCATTCTCATAAAAATTCACTTGTACAATGCTAGAAGTAGGAAAGAAAATCTCTAGATCTAAATCTCCATTTTTATTGGATTCAAACAATTGGGTATGGTATTGAAAGCTATAATCTGAAATTGTCCAAGCCATATTTCTTGCATCATTGTACGACCATATAGTGAAAGCCGATTGGCTAAAATTCGAGAGATTGACCAGTTCAATACATACTGCTGCATCGTTCATTAAATTAGCACTTAAGGTGAATGTATGGCTGGCATCTAGAATACTAGAGTCAGATAAGGATAGCACATTTTCTCCATAAGCGCCACTTGAAGGATATTCAATGCGAGGTCCTTCTTTTTCACAAGAAGCAAGAGAAATAATAAATAAACTAATGACCGGTAAGATCCAATTTCGCATGAATTAAAGATAAGTGATTAATGTTTTATCAGAAATTTAATGGAGTTTTTTTGTCTACCATGGCTGGGGTTGTGACACAAGCGTGTTTAATGTTTCCCTTGCTAGTCTTTGCGACTCGCTAAGTCCTTACCATACTCACATTCTTCGGTCGCTTAGCCAACATTTGCACATCACTTTGTAATCCTTTTTTTAACAAGCTTAAATCCAAGTGATTCTCAATAGCAATTTGAAGTCCTAGCTCATAGCGATTTATCGCTTTTGGTCCAGGCAAGTGATAAACGCCACCATCCCAAGTTAAGGCTTTGAATAATTGCTTTGCTGCTTCATCTACATGCAATACA
>JBLHMK010000096.1:0-10183 GCA_047621945.1 Flavobacteriaceae bacterium | reverse complement strand
GCCATCACCATAGCTCCCGCACTTGTTCCCGCTATGACAAATCCTTCCTCATTTTTGTAACGCTCCAATAAAATTTTATGAATGGTCGTGTTACCAATCCGATCGGTGATTTTTGATTGATCTCCACCAGAAAACATAACACAATCTGCTCCCTTTATCAGGGCAATACTTTCAGCTAGTTCAGCGTCTTCTTTAGATCGTATATCTAGTACTGTTACATCGGTACATTCTAAAGTTTTAAAAGCTTGTAGATAATTTTCACCTACTTCTACGGGAATACTTGAGGCAGTGGGAATAACTACGATTTTCGCATCAGTTCCTCCAGCTTCTCGTACCACATGATACAGGATACCTTCAGTAATGAAATCTTGTGTATATCTCTCATCGGAATCTTGTGCTTTGTCTTCATTTCCCCCAATAGGTATTAATGTGCCTTTCGCTTCTTGCATAGATTGTTTTTGAAGCCTAAAAATAGGCCTTTTTTAGGCTAAAATTGTATATATTTAGACAACTTAAAAGCGAACTCTATGAAAATTCTGGGAATCAATGCAATGAGAGGTCCAAACTACTGGTCCGTGAGAAGACACAAACTAATAGTAATGGTATTAGACCTTGAAGAAATGGAGGAACGACCTTCTAATAAAATAGAAGGTTTTAAAGATAGGCTTGAAGCAAAGTTCCCAACTATGTATGAGCACCGTTGCTCTGTGGGTTCCGCTGGCGGCTTTTTTGAAAGAGTAAAGGACGGTACTTGGATGGGACATATTATTGAACATATTGCCCTTGAAATACAAACCCTTGCCGGCATGGATGTGGGTTTTGGAAGAACACGTGGCTATGGAGAGACGGGAGTTTATAATGTAGTTTTTGCCTATATGGAAGAAAAAGTAGGACGCTATGCAGCTGAGTCAGCAGTCCGAATATGTGAAGCTTTGATTGATGGAAAGGAATATGATTTATTGCCTGACATTCAGGAAATGAGGGAAATAAGAGAAAAGGAGCGCCTAGGACCAAGTACGGGTTCTATCATCCAAGAAGCACAAGCAAGAGGGATTCCTTGGATTCGTTTAAATGAATATTCGCTTTGTCAATTAGGGCATGGAGCTAATCAAAAGAGAATTCAGGCTACTGTTACTAGTGAAACAAGTAGTATTGGAGTGGAAATAGCTTGCGATAAAGAAGATACTAAATACTTGTTAGAGCAAGCTGAAGTGCCTGTTCCAAGAGGTGAGATTATTAGAAGAGAGAGTAGCTTAGAATCTTCGTGTTCTTATGTTGGCTACCCTTTGGTGGTGAAGCCGGTTGATGGGAATCATGGTAGAGGTATTACGGTGAATGTAAAAAATTATGAAGATGCATTAGTGGCATTTAAGGCTGCCAAAGAAGTTTCTAGTGCGGTAATTATAGAAAAACTGATAATTGGAGAAGATTATAGGTTATTAGTAATCAATCATAAATTGGTCGCTGCTGCCATAAGAACACCCGCGCATGTGGTGGGTGACGGTAAATCTACGATTCAGGAATTGGTGGACGAAGTGAATAACGATCCTCGAAGAGGGTATGGACATGAAAATGTGTTAACTCAAATTACGATTAATGATTTGACTAAAACGATTATCGCAGCTAAAGGGTATACTTTAGATACCGTGGTAAAAAAAGAGGAAAGAGTAATTCTAAAAGATACAGCCAATTTAAGTACCGGTGGTACAGCTGAAGATATTACGGACATCGTACATCCAGCTAATATTTCAATGGCTGAGAGAATCTCTAAAATCATTGATTTGGATATTTGTGGTATCGATATTATGACTACAGATATTTCAAAACCATTGGAAGAAACTGGAGGGGCTATTTTGGAAGTCAATGCGGGCCCTGGGTTTAGAATGCATTTAGCACCAACATCTGGTTTGCCTAGAAATGTTGCAGCTCCGGTAATAGATAAGCTATTTCCGAAAGGATCAACAGGACGGGTACCAATAGTGGCGGTTAGTGGAACAAATGGTAAAACGACCACAACTCGACTAATTGCTCACATGGCTAAAATGACTGGTAAGAGAGTGGGGTATACGACTACTGATGGCGTGTATATTCAGAATAGACTATTAATGAAAGGTGATTGTACAGGTCCAGCAAGTGCAGAATTTGTGCTTAAAGATCCTACCGTAAACTTTGCCGTATTGGAATGTGCAAGAGGTGGATTGTTACGAGCTGGATTAGGATTTAGCAAATGCGATGTGGGTATTGTTACTAATGTTGCGGCAGATCACTTGGGATTAAAAGGAATTCATACTATGGACCAATTGGCAAAAGTCAAAGGAGTCGTTCCTGAAACGGTATTGCCTGATGGGTATGCCATACTTAATGCAGATGATGAATACGTTTATGAAATGCGCAAAAATATTGAATGTAATTTGGCTTTTTTTTCTATGGACGAAAATAACCCACATATAAAAGCCATTCAACGCAAGGGCGGAATTAGTGCTGTATATGAAAATGGTTATGTGACTATTTGTAGAGGAGAGTGGAAGATGCGTGTGATGAAAGCTGAAGATATACCTCTAACTTTTGGAGGAAAGGCTAAGTTCATGATTCAAAATGTTCTTGCTGCTGTTCTTGCTGCCCATGTTCAAGATATGAGTATAGAAGATATGAAAATGGCTTTGGAGTCATTTATTCCTTCAGCTACTCTTACTCCAGGTCGATTGAATATGTTTAATTTTAAAGATTTCAGTATCCTCTTAGATTATGCACATAATCCTGCTGGTATGAGAGCGCTTAAAGATTTTACGGATAGCCTAGAGTTTACCCATAAAGTGGGCATCATTGCTGGAATTGGTGATAGAAGAGACGAAGATAATAATGAAATGGGTGCTATCGCAGCCGAAATGTTTGATGAAGTAATTATTCGTCAGGATAAAAACTTAAGAGGTAAAACCGAAGAAGAAATTATCAAAATGCTTCATGATGGTATTATAGCTCAAGATCCAAACAAAAAGACTACTATTATTCCTTCAGAAAGGGATGCTATTCTGCATGCTGTGAGAAATGCAACTAAAGGTTCTTTAATTGTATTGTGTAGTGACGTTATTCCTGATGCTTTAGATTTAGTAAACGAACTTAAAGAAAAAGAATCTAATGGAACCCTAGTTTTGAGTGAACTATAGTAATTATTTTATCGTCTTAAATTTCTTAACTAATGAGGAAATTAGATGATATTCTAAATTTTTTTATACTCTTTTTGTTGCTGAGTTCTTCATCCATCTTGTTTGCTCAACAAAGTAATCCTTGCATTTCGCTCAATCCAATTCGAATGGTAGTGCTTGGATCATCTACCGCTGCGGTTCAGGAGTTTCAACTCCTGATAGTATATGGGTAAACAGGTACAGGAATTATTTGGAATCTTTTAATCCGAACAACGAAATTGTAAACTTAGCACAGGTCGGGTACACGACCTACCGAATCATACGCTCAGGATTTGTGGCCCCAGCTAACCGACCTAGTCCAGATGTAAACAAAAACATTATTGCGACTTTAGCACTTGATCCAGACGCAATTATTGTCAATATGCCTTCGAATGATGTTTCTAGTGGATTCTCCAATCTAGAACAAATGAACAATTTGGATTCTATAGTAAGCATTTCGAATGCTAATTCAGTCCCAATTTAGCTTTGCACAACACAACCCAAAATTTTTTCTGATTCCCTATTACGACCATTACAATCTGATATTAAAGATTCGATTCTTCAGTTTTATTCACCTCATACGATCGATTTTTGGACGACAATAGTACTACCAGATTAATCTATTGATCCTACGTATGATTCTGGCGACGGAATACACTTAAACGACGCAGTTCATTCAGTTTTAATGCAGCGGGTTGTTAACGTGGTTATTCCAACTGCGGTCTACTCACCTAGTTCCTCTGTGGATATAACGCTAGTAGATAGGTCTCCAAACGGATTACTTGGATGTGGGGATTCTACAACAGAAATGTCTCTGATTCTTACAAATTTGGGTATTACAGACTCGAATTCACTGGCCTTTTTTTTGAAAATGGAGAGCAGCTCAAATGAATCTACTTTATTCGACACGATGTTTGTGAACAATGGTATGGGCTCTTGTACATTAGACACTTTAAATTTTGGTATCCATACCTATGATGAAGGTTTCTATGAGGTGCATACTTTTCACACCAACTCTAATGACTCTAATTCTTTAAATGATTCGCTCTTTGTTTCAATTGAATCATTTGGACACCCAATTCTTTTGCCTAAACATGACACGCTGTGCTCACCAACAAGTAGTCTATAAGCCTAACGTCAGATGCACAAAACACGGTTTTGTGGTATTATGCACTTACAGATACCGTGCCTTTTCATTTTGGAAACAACTTCAATACAGGACCTATTTCAATCACAACTTCATATTATGTCGAATCAGTTCGAAGTGATTTGTTTTACAAAGATCAGCTGGAAACTACGCTCAATTCAAACATCAATTGGAACGGCGCTATGTTTGACATTGTGGCCTATGAGAGTATAGCGATAGATAGTTTTTTCGTGAAGATAAATCCCTTAGGTCCTCAGTAAATTGAAATTTATACGAAAACGGGTTCTCATTTGGGCGATGAAACAGATTATACTCCTTAGACTTTCTAGCAATGATACTATGGGGGTTTATATGCAAATGGTAGGTCCCAATGCCTATTTCCTGCTCTACCAATGAATTGGAATTTATTACAGGAAGCGGCGTTAGTGAAAATTTCTCGAATAGTTATTTCCCCCGAGATTTGAATTGTGGAGTTTTTTATCATTTCGGAGAGCGGCTAAATGGTGATTGTTCTTCAGGTAAAATTCAAATTACAGCTAAGCTTAGCACTACGCAATTTGAGTTAAGGAATGATACGAGTATAGATATTGATGATACGATAGTTTTTAAGGCTCCAAGCGGATACAACAGCTATTTTTGGTCAACAGGAAGTTCGATAAGTAGTGAACAGATAATAGCAAGTGACGTGGGGTTGAGTATTCATTATGTATCAGTTCAATTTATTGACTCACTTGGCTGTCTTAAATCTGACTCTATAATTTTAGGCATAACGGACTTGGAAGAGTTAGTCGGAGTAAAAGAACGAACAGACAATGTGGTACTATTCCCAAATCCGGCTTTTGACATATTACATTTCAGTCAGCCATTCGAAGAAATACTGATTGAAGATGCGCTCGGTAAAATTGTTCTATCACAAAAAGGAAATTTTGATCAAGTGGCAATTGATCTATTGCAGGAAGGCTTTTATTTCGTTCTACTAACTACGAACTATCAATCTACAGTTTTGAACTTTGTCAAAAAGCAATAGCACTATTTAATTCCATTACGGTCTCCCGTAATCCTCATTTTTCCATATTTTCGTCAAATTTTAATCGCTAGTTAGTACGCTATACTAGGGAATTTCCTTTCAGTGTAATTTTTTATTAAAAATATTATTATTGACAATCAACGGGTTATGAGTTAATTTTATAAATACCTACTACTTTGTATTGCATAGTACTATATAAAAGCCATATATTTGTATAACAAAATAATAGGTAATGGATGTAGAAAACACAAAAACGCAAATGCGTAAAGGTATACTGGACTATTGCATCTTAGCAATTTTAAAAGATGGGGAAGCTTATTCAACGGATGTCATTGCGCAACTTAAAGAAGCGAAAATGATAGTTGTAGAAGGAACGGTTTACCCTCTTTTAACAAGGCTAAAGAATGTAGGAGCCTTACAATACAAATGGGAGGAGTCCACCTCAGGTCCGCCAAGAAAGTATTATAGCTTGACTAAAGATGGGCTTGGAGCCTTAAATGAGCTATCAGATACTTGGAATCAATTAAAAAACGCTGTTAACACAATTACAAAATCTTAAAACCATGAAAAAGACAATTAGTATAAATTTAGCTGGACTCGTCTATCAGATAGACGATGATGCTTACGGCTTATTAGCAACCTATTTGGAGAAACTGAAAGTAAGTTTTAGTGATCCAAATGAACAAAAGGAAATCCTAAGTGATATTGAACATCGCTTTGCAGAATTGTTTAGTGAAAAACTAAGTAAGAGCACCGAAGTGGTAAACAAGAAAATGGTTCAGGAAGCTATTGATACTTTAGGCGAAGTAGAGTTGATAGAAGAAGAATCTAGTCAAGCAAATGCTAGAAGTGAATATGTGAGAGGAAGCCGTAAGCTCTTCAGAAGTACGGAGGATAAATTATTAGCAGGAGTATTGGGCGGTCTTAGTGTGTATTTTGGAATTGAAGCGATTTGGTTGAGGTTGATTTTTGTTCTCTTGGCTATTGCCAGTGTGGGAGTGCCGGTAGGAATAATCTATATCATTCTTTGGTTAGTCATGCCCAAAGCGGAAACGGCCAGCCAAAAGCTTCAAATGAAAGGGGCTCCTGTTAACTTGAGTAATCTTCAGGATAATATAAAAAAAAATTTAAGTAGCGAAAATTTGAGTAGAACGGGTAGCCGAGTAGCAGATGGTTTTGGTGAAATGTTTAGACTGAGTGCCAAAACTATTGCACTAATTGTTGGTGCCATTATATCATTTAAACTCATCCTTTTTAGTTTTGCTTGGTTTTTCGCAACCTTTTTTGTGAACTTCTTAGGAGCGGAATACTTGGGCTTAATTTTTAATTCTCATTGGCAGTTTCTTTTTGCTTCTTTCTCTTTATTCACCCTAATTGCTTTGCCTTTTATTGTAGCGGTTTATCTCTTGTTTAAAACGGTAAGAAGGCAAGAAATTTCTTGGTCAAAAACTATTATCGGAAGCGCAGCTATCTGGGTATTAGCTTTGTTAATTGCCATTGTAATTGGTTTTTCTTTAGCTCAAAATTATAAGGTTGAAAGTCAAGAACAGAATTATGTTGAATTGCCGTATAAGGATAATTTACAAGAATTGAAAGTGGAATTTGTAAATGAATTGGAAAATGAAGACTTTAAGTTTGTTTATAAAAAAGGGAAATTTAAAAGTGGAGGATTTGAATACAGCAATAAGGATTTAAAACTTAATAGTATATTCTTGCATGTAGTAACAAGTGAAGATAGTACGTATAGTTTGGCTGTTTCAAAAACTGTGCGAGCAAAAACGAAGGAAGAGGCAAATGAACATTTAGGGAAGTTTGTATACAATGTGGAGCTTGTAGATGGAGAGAAATTACGACTACCGCTAACCTTAACTTTGAAAGATGAACATAAGTTTAGAATGCAGGAAATGTATTATACTTTGAGCGTGCCAGTTGGAAGTAAAATTAGTTTCCCTAAGTATGCACATTACTATATAGATGAGATCAGTTTGAAAGATGAATTCAAAGAAAAGCAATTAGCTAATAACACTTGGTTAATGACAAGTAATGGCTTAGAATGTTTGACTTGCGAAATAATCCTTGACGAGGAAGAAGACTTAGAATTCGATGAAACACTCGAAGATTTCATTGAGCAAGAGATCGAGGACGCACTTGAAGACGAATTCGTTGAAATGCATTATCAAAAGCAGTTAAAAGAGGATACTATAAATGAAGCCAAAAATATAGATAGATGGCTTGATAATAACAAAGAGGAAATTGCTTAAAGTATGGTCAGTTTGTTTAACAGCAGAGCCATCATTTGCCTTAGGGTAAGTGGTGGCTTTTTAAATTATCAGTACTCCGTATTTTCTACTCTCTACTAATAGGAAAAGTCATACAATGAGGTCCACCCCTAGCTCTAGAAAGCTCGGTACTTTTAATGGATATAATAGTTTTTTCTACAGATTTTGGGTCTGGAGCTTCTTTTAAAAAGTCTTCAGCGTTTATTACACGATAACCAGCATTCTTTAAAGCAACTGCAGTATGGAAATTCCTATCATAAGCAATGGCCACGCCATCTTTTACTGATACTAAATTACACCCATCTGTCCATTGCTCTCTAGCACCAAAAGTTTCATCTCCATTTCCGCAAAGGATGAATTCCATTTTTGGATCATAGTCTATAAAGAAATCGTACAACGTGGAAAACTCTTGTTTACTTCCATCTTTGCTATACTTCGTTACTTTAATGATATCAGATCTCAAAGTGTCTTCGTAAATCACATACTCATGTTTGCTGATTTGAGTAAACAAGGTATCAATATGCATAGAAGAACGATCTTTTGCAATTACAATTCTCACTAGATTATCTATCACTCCTTTTTCAAACAATTCCTCTTTCAAACTACCAAATGCTTCAGGAGTTGAACGTTCACTGCAACCCACTAGTAGGTATTGCTCGTCAAGCATCATTACATCTCCACCTTCTAAAGTATGCTCATCTCCATTTTTAGTCATGTCAACAATTTTAGCATCTCTATTTTCTTGAAATGCCT
The DNA here is from genome assembly GCA_047621945.1 of Flavobacteriaceae bacterium. Lineage (GTDB taxonomy): Bacteria > Bacteroidota > Bacteroidia > Chitinophagales > UBA8649 > JAFMKE01. The sequence continues at coordinate 1,795 of JBLHMK010000096.1, read as the reverse complement.
TAAATTCTGAATGATAATAAATGATATATCTGGTTAAAATGGATTCTCTTGTACGTGCTTTTTTAGAAGCATGGCAAATCAAAATATGATCATTCACTACCACGCCGATATCCCTTGTAAACACGTAGTTCGGTAAAGGAGGAATCAATGATTCTTCAGTTGATGCAAGAATTCCAGTGAACAGTGTATAGGCTAAATCTTTTGGCTCAAGCGCTTTTAGAATAGAGATTCCTTCATCTTCTAAATTCTCTAAATCAGCAATGTAGTCGATTAATTTATCCTTAGAATTGTTAGGATTTGCTTCCAAGGTATCAATAAGCATTTGCAAGGTATCAATCACATTATCTTGTCCAACAAAATGGCTGAGAACTTGGGTGAAAAGAGCATGCTCTTCGCGCATTAAGGGTAAAAACACAATATCATCATACAAGAATTTTAACGCATTCTTTGGCGTGATTACTTCTATGCCATCATCTGGGTAATGAACCACAACCTTACGTAGTGTTCCAATTTCATTATTTACCTTCATCTTATGCTATTTTAAGAATAAATGCCAAGTCATTTACTTTATATTTGATAGTGGTACCAAATATACAACTATGAATTTTCAAATAATAGAAAATGGAACTTTTGCTGCTCTTAAAATTCAGCTTGAAAAAGGAGAAGGAATTAAAGCAGAAGCAGGAGCAATGGTCGCCAAGGATGTGAGTATTCAAATTGAGGGTAAACTAGAAGGAGGCTTATTGGGAGGACTTGGTAGGATACTCGCTGGCGAAACTATGTTCGTGCAAACTTTGAAAGCCAAGGAAAGCGCTGGGGAAGTGATTCTTGCCCCTACAATGTTAGGCGATATCATTGAATTGAATGTAGAAGCCGGTGTGGTTTGGAATGTGGCAAAGAATGGGTTTTTTGCTGGAGAAGAAGGATTGAGAATAAGTACTAAAATGCAAAATTTAGCTAAAGGTCTTTTTTCAGGAGAAGGATTTTTCGTAGTCAAAGTGAGTGGTGAAGGAAAAGCTTTTTTGAGTAGTTTTGGCGCAGTGGTAAAAGTAAATATAGAAGCTGGGAAAGATTACATTATTGACAATCACCATTTGGTAGCATGGCCGGACAATGCAAAGATTAAAATTGAAAAAGCAAGTAAAGGTTGGATTAATAGCCTGACTTCTGGAGAAGGTTTAGTTACCAAAATAACGGGACCCACAGAAGTTTATATTCAAACTCGTAATGTGCAAGCTTTTAGTTCGTGGATGGGCCAGTTCTTGAAGTTAAAGAGTTAAGCCTTTAAACGTCATCACCACGAAGGAAACGGAATCTTTTCCTAGCCTCAACCATCAATACACTATCTGTGTAATCCGTAATGATTCTTTTATAGTATTCCATGGCTTTTTCTGGCTGGCCAATATAATTTTGGTGGATATCTCCCAGAATATATAGTGCATTATCGGCTAATAGGTCTTCACTGTAATCTTGTAAAAGTAGCTCCAATAAATTGGTGGCTTTATCGTAGTTTCGAGACTCTAGATGAATTTTAGCCTGTTTGAAATACACGTCATCTGTTAATGCATGACCAGGGTATTTAAGCATCAACTCATCTAGTTTTTCTAATGCAGCTTGATCTTTGTTTTGCCGATGTAACAAGTCCGCATCTGCAAACATTTGCATGGTGGCTGTGGTCGTATCTAAACCTAAGTTATCCAAAATAAATATAGAAAGCTCTAATGCGTTGTTGGCAATTAACTCTGTTGTTGCTCCTTTCAAAATTCCCAGCTGAGCTTGGGCCCATTCAAACTCT
>JBLHMK010000095.1:0-10309 GCA_047621945.1 Flavobacteriaceae bacterium | reverse complement strand
TCATAGATCCTATATGCGCATTTGAAACGTAATCGATACCTTGACTCAAGGTATAGGCTTCTAGTGTACTATTATCCAAGATTCTAATGCTTAAGCCTTCATTATTAAGTCCTGCTATTGTAGCAAAACTTAAACCTGATTCTCTATGCATTTCTATTGGGCTAATCGCTCTGGCATTACCCGTATTATCGAATATACCTAAGGTCAAATCTTGCTTATCGTTTAAGTATTCGCAGTCAGAATTAAGCTTAGTTATAGCGGTCATATTTGAAGCAAAATTACCATTGTCCACTTCCCAAGTCTCATTGGTATAGATATTTTCATCGAGATTCGCTCCACTCTTGAACATTCCAGCAAAAGGATACACAAAATCAACAGTGTCTGCAGATTTATACATGTAACCTGACCCTGGAGTCATGACATCCAAATCGCCTAACCAGCCAATGGAGTTATAGTAGATAGCGAATTCCGCATTACTCTTGATCAAATCCCCGTCACTAGGATTATGATTGCCCAAGGCTTGGGTAATATTTTGGTTACGAATTGAAATAAAGCCAATCCAATTCCACCCTTTATTGAGTTTTATCGTTCTGGAAGTGGGATCTAAGATGTCACCTTTCATCACCAAGGTGTCCGTTTTATTCACTTTTATTTTATAGCCTAACTCCGGGCGAATTCCTTCTCGGTTAATATCCCCACTCCAGCCCACAGCGAAGCCAGGCGTATCCAAGTAAGTAGAAAATCCATGAGTCAATGTTTTTATTTCATCTCCCGTTTCTGATTCTAAACTTTCCAAGCTTAAATTTAAATTTGTAGAGTCCTTATTAAACAAAAAGTGTCCAATCCAGTTCCAGCCAGATACCAGTGGTATATCTACCGTAATCTCATAGTTCGTTTCAAACAATCGCGGATTCGTAGCGGTACCGATAACTACATTTTCTTGGAAAGGAATTATCGATGGGCTAACTTCAGTAAACATCGTTCCTGTGCTTGCATCCCAAATCCTGAAGCTAAGATCTTCTCCATTTGTTACATTACTATATACACTTAAAAAAGCTAAATATCTATCCAGTTGGGGCACATATTGTAAATGAGCCACACCTCTACATTCATCATTCACAAACACCGCTAAGATGTCTTCTTCTGAGGCGCTCACTACATCCTTTATTCTCAAATACCCATTGATACTCATTGAATAGGTGTAATCAGCTGGATTAACTGTCCAATTTGGCGCTTCTTCTCTCACTTTCAAATCAATGGTTAGTTTCTCAGGGAAACCGAAATCCGTCAATAAATGAATGTCTTGAGAGTAGTCTCCAATATTCACATTAGGATTTACTTCGAAACTTACCGTCAACTGAGAGTTTGGCTGAATGATTCCGCTTGTAGGTGTAATTGTTAACCAATCTGGCAGATTCTCTATCGTGAAGTTCTTCGCTGCACCGCCCTCGTTTGAAATAGATGAAGAGAAGCTCAAGTTGTCACCAAAATCTTTACTGAACACCAGTAAGTCATCCTGCCATATTACTTGGTTTTTGTCCATGTAGGCAATCCACGTTTTAGGAGACTCCATCACATTACCATTTAAATCTTTTACGTTTTTAACCGTAACATCTAATGTTACATTCTCGATTAAAGCTTGATTTGTGGTAGGTGTAATGATGATTTCATCATTATTTACACTATAGGTAAATGCAATACTCTCCACCGGACGTTGAAGCTTTATTTTAGGTGTTATTGAACTCAGTAAGGCTCCATTCGGATTCGTTACCGTATAAATGGTATCCGTTAGGTCTATTTGCTCATCCATACTAGGCGTCAATATTGCAATACCTGTTGGGTCTAATTGATAATCCTCGAAAGGCATATAGATTCTCAAGGCATATTCATCCCCTTGCATTCTGTTGTTCTTGTCTCTTGCTATCTGCTCAAATTTTCTGGAAGCGTCCCAGAACCTAAACTCGTCTATCGATCCTTCAAAGTAATTATCTATAATTTCAATTGAACCGGTATAATATCCTCTGGCGCCAAGATAAAATGCTGGCCCGCCTAAATCCTTGTAAGGCGTAGATTGTACAGAAGCTTCTAGGTTGCCATCTAAATAAGAAGTCAAGTTGCCTTGACGATTTAATACCAATGCTAAATGATGCCATTCGCCATCAAAAGTATTTGAATTTGTAGCCACAAAATCTTCCCCATTATGGTATACGTGAATTAGTCCATTAGCATCTTTGGCAATGTTCCAAGCAAACAAAGAATCCGCTCCTATGCCATCGCCTTTACCTGTAGATACCATAGAGGCTGCTCCAGTTTGTGTAGAGTTAAACCAAAACTCTAAGGTGAAGTCCATCCCTTGAGTGATATTTACATCACCTTTTTTAATTCTTAAGTAATCATCTACTCCGTCTAATGCAAGTGCGTTTCCAGCTGGCTCTACGGTCCATTCTGCACCATAGATAATGCCGTCTCTTGATCGCACATGGTCTTTTGCGAAGATTCCTTCGGCTTCATCAAAACGCCAATTGTATAACAAGCCTGGCTCATTTGAGCCCAATCGAATGGATTTAGTTAATGAAAATTCAGACAAAGTTCTTGCTGTATTCCAGATTCTTACGTCATCTAAGTTTCCTGTGAAATGAGAACCACTTGCGGCGTCTTTTCCAATCAACATCTTGTCTGCTCCAGCATATTTTGCAAACATAGAAGTACTTCCAACATTTACAATAGCTGCTGTAGTCGTACCTGAAGCCTCAAAAATTTCGATTTCTTCATTCGCATAGTTATACGAAACTGCGAAGTAATGCCAATCATTATCTACATACGTATTTAAGGAGTTTACACTTTGTCCATTTACTTTGCATTGCAGGTGGTTCCCGCTATCAAAACCAATGAAAATCTGTTCGTTTCCATCAGGCCCTTGTGTAATGATTGCTTCTGCACCCAAGGTGCCTCTTTTCACTGAAAATTCAATGGTGAAATCTCTTTGCTGCAAAGGTGCCCCGCCTGTAACTTCTACGTAGTCATTGATGCCATCAAAGTATAAATTACTGGAGTGGGTAGTTTCCGAACCATTAATAACTCCTCTAAGGTCAAAGTTTAATGAAGTCAAACTTCCTAAATCAATAGGCTCATTAAATCGAATCAAAATATCTTCTGAAGGATCTAAAATGCCGTCCGCAGGACTTGGCGTACCAAATGGATGAGGGTTAATTCTATCCATTAATCCTGCATGTGTAGGAGAAATCTTATCTACAAGAGTACACTGAGAAACTAGTCGTAAATCATAGTCTCCGTCTACCACCTGATCCGTTTCCCAATCCCATAAAGTGAATGAATTAGTTGATGGGATTAGCTCTGCGCTTGGATTATTAAGACCAGCAGTATCTTTATAAAAGGTTTGTAAGCCGGTCCATTGCGATTGTGAACTTGACTTGTAATCCAAACGAATACTATTAAAATCAAAGAAGTTAACATCATAATCGATAACAGCAATCGGTAAGGTGTCATTCAAGAAGTTGTTCAATACCCATTGATCATCTGGCGTAGCAAAGTTTACATCTGTACAAGTAGGTAAGAAATGTGCGCTTACATAAACACTATCTACTATATCTTCTTCATCACTTGTTCCAAATTCAAATTGGCACGGCGCATATACGAGTATAAGTAGGCTATCGTAATTGTAAACTGGACCAGGACCTTTCTCTACAGTCAGTAATTTATTCACTGAACTTCCAGGATTAATCGTAACATCCTCTATGTTAGATTGTCCATCAATTTTCACTATCGCTCCGAAAGGATTACTGGAAGAAAGGCAAATTATTGAAAACGTTGCACCAAAATTCGCTTCCGATTCGTTGTTTATCGTTAAGTTAAAAGCTGCCGAATTCGTAATCGGAATATTCGTCAATAAACTTGGAGCTACGGACATGGTAGGTTTATCAATTTGCAAGGTTCTTGGACTCATTTCAAAACTTGGATAATCAGGGTTTGTGCCTGAGTTAGCCGGGACATCTAAGTAATAATCTGTTAGGATAGCATCTTCGTGTGGACACGCAGTTCTACCACCTGGCTGTCTTTTAAAAATAGGCCCCCAACCTAATAAAGAAGGATAAACATTTACAGAGAATAAATCTCCTTGGTCTGGGTCATCAAGCGTAAAACTTATTTGCTCCGAAGTTCCCGTGGTAGTTGACCAATCTCTTCCAGACTCAAAACTTAAGCTGATGCTCTTTTTAAATCCCACGCCTGTATTATTAAATTTACCAGCAGTTTCGTATGCTAAATCTACATCCATTCCATACTCTATAGAACGCGTAAAACCACTCGCCGACTCATGGGTAATGCTGGAAGTAAATACGTTACCGCCACTATATGAATAGTTGGCAGGAGATTGATTATACTTGGTATTTATAAGCGTTAGCTCATTTTGATACCGAAGAACTTCATCGTACACTTCTGCAATTGCAACTCCAACGCCCGTTGTAATGCCAAAAGAGGCATACCCTACAAATGCCGCTCCAGGAAGTGGGATCAAAATTGAAGCTAATCCAGAAGCACCACTATAAAGTCCTCCGATTGATATAAACTGCTCCATTAGCTGCAATGATAGCCTATACTTCTTAACTAGTTTTGTAATTTCTACTTGCTTAAGTTTTTGTTTCAAAGCTGAATTAGATATGTTTACAACCTCCCACTCGTTCAACATTAGAGCATCTTCCCATTGTTGAATTTGATTGTTTATCCATCGAACAGAATCTCCTGTTAATGAATCTTGCGCAGTTGCTGCAAAGTAAGTATAGCTCAGCCCACTCAAAACTGAGAAATCCGGATTTGTTAAATCATCTAAGGCAGCCCACTTCGCTTTTTGAGCGGAGGATGATGTACGGAGGGTAAGTTGTGATATACTGATAGGAAGAATATTGCTATAGGTGCTATCTCCCAAATGCATCATATACTCTATTTTTTCATCTGATGATATTTGCGTAATCGTTGGATTGAAGACAGGGTCATCATTGTTTTTACCATAATTAGGGTCGGTATTAGCTAAATTAGATATGTATTTCGGATTTGTTTGCAAGAGCGCATCTCTCAAATTTATCAAATCTGGAATTAAATAGTTCGATATCTCATTTGAGTTATAGATAAATTGCGTTTCATACCCCCCTGGGATAATGCTTAATCCATTAAATTTTGACATCGATAAGTTATTACCAAAACTTGAACCTAAACACTCTACCGAATTACAAATAGAATCGGGTACAATTTTTAAAGTTTCAGAAACACCAAATGTTATATTTTTCGATTTACCTATAAATAAATCACTACCTCTGCCTGGCAAATCAGAGCCTCCGACAGAATTACCTCCATTAGTTGCCCATAGTTGCGTATTGGTTGTAGAAACTGACTCTGATCCTGAATTCCCCCCACTAACGTTAGCGCTAAAGCCTGCAATAACATTATTCTTAACATCTGCTTCTGTGGTTGCTCCTGGCGCTCCTTGTTGTGTTTTAGTTCCGACATATATTACATCTTCTGTTCCTACATTGGTACCCATTTGCCAAGAATAATTATTTTCAATATTCTTGGTACTTCCCACTTCTCTTGAGGAGGTGCTATTGCTACCTGGAGGATCTCTTAAAACATATTCAGGTATTTGGGGTCCAGCAGTTATAAATTGTTGGCCATTTGATCTAGTGCCTAAGACATAGGCTCTAAATATTTCATCATACACGGCAGCAAATTGACCGGACGGTATTCCATTAAAATTGGCTGGTTTCCACGCTATGCTTGAACCATTCGGCAAAATGGCGTTTATTTCAAAGGTTTTGACAAAGCTATATTGCGGGATATTCGCATTTTCATTAAAGTTAGGGGCGCCCAATTTGAAACTATAATATAAGTACATCAAACTATCGAGGGTATTGATATCAGCAAACTCTAAACCACCAGAGTCTACGACACATAAATTATTGCTAATCTCTAATCTACCATCTGTAGTAGGAACAGTATCCAATTTATTTGTTTGTAAATTTTCATACTCTTCAAAAGCTGTAATCAGACAGGTATACCAAGCTTCTTTGCCGATAGCATTAAATACCGGCCAATCCAACGGATTCGATTTCAAATCTCTTGTGAGTGTATCTCCGTTACGATGAATGTAGGTATACGTCGTATCCCCTATAAAATCACTAACACCGTCTTTATCTTTAACTACAATTTGAGGAATCACCCTATGGATATAATCCAATTGCATATTATAGTTAATGGAATCTAAACCTCCCCCAAGCAAAGTGTCATATTGGGTTAATATGTCTGTTTTGTCCGTCAAGTCTATCAAATTTAGCACCCCAAAATTAATGGCAGGATTACTTGGAATATTGACAGTTGGAATAAAACGCATAGGAGGCATAAATACTGTAAATTCACCCGTTGTAGGATTAGTTAAAACGGTGTCTACAAAACATCCATTCCCCTGTTGAGATTTTAGAATAATTTGAGCCGTTCCAATGTTGTTCTTTGATTTTCCCAAACCAGGGATGAAACTAGCTTCTTTCAACCCCCCCACAACTCTTCCAACTACTTTTAAATAGCTTGAATCTTTAAAGCTAATTCCTGCTAAGTCATTTTGAAAATCATAAGTACCTGATGCTGGGAATCGACCAATATTCATAAAGTGTCCAGTTTTTTCAATAGTGATGCTATGCAGTCCTATAGGCACTTGAATTAAAAAACTCCCTTGTGCATCGGTTGTTGCTATTGTACCATTTGAAATCACAGGATTACCATCTATTTTCAAGGTAGCTCCAGCCACAGCACAACTTGTATTCGCATAAAATAAGCTTCCTTGAACTGTAAAAGAAGAGACATCTGAAAAATCTATATTATTAAATACGGCGGAACCTTCCCCGATAAACAAGGCACGCGTAGAAGGAGAGAAATTATGCACTAAATAACTTGGTGTCATCACAACAGTTTCTCCATTGCCGCTGTAAGGGATATTCAAAACATAATTACCTTGAGCATCTGTATAAGCAGCAATTGATAATTGGGCAGATGAAGGAATATCTGCAGTCCATGAGGGACTCCCCACAAAAGCTGCATGATTCTTATTAAAATTAGTCACCCCTACACGAGAAAAATCATAGGCAAAATCAGCTGTTCCTTCATTCATTTTCAAATAGACTTTCAAATCAGTTTCGACACCGACCAATTGTCTTGAAAAATCTTGACTTACTGTTGCTGCGTTTTTGCCTCTTGTGAAGTATCTAAATTCGTCTATTTTACCTTGGAATCCATTTCCAATAGTTAATGGATTGACACTTGAAACAAGCCCTGTTCCAGGAATAAAACTAGCGCCTAAACTATTGCCGTTTAAAAATAAACGCAAGGTGTCGCTATCCAAAGTAGCTGTGAAATGGTTGTAGTTATTCAAGCTGACGTATGCGTCCGGAATACTTATCGACTCACTTATACCTGCCGCTGTTACCGAAAATGTATAATTGTTACCAATATGCTTCAAACTAAAAGCACCTGCTTTCTCAGCTAGTGTATAATTTGGAGCATTTGAACTTGGCTTGAACCATAGCTCAAGGGTGAGTCCATTATTTGTATTGAGACTATTGGCATGCGGTATAGACAAACTCGAACTTCCATTAAAATTAAGTGCATTTCCGGTAGTACCAGAAGAACTATTGCCTTCAATTTTAATGTTTTTAACTGCAACGCCACCAGTGTAACTTACTTGCCCAGAAACCGTTCCAAAAGTAGTTCTAAAGCCAATTGATGACACTGCATTCGAATAGATGGTGCCTTGATTACATGGTGATTCTGCTACGATCGTATACTCGTACAACACACCCGCTAAGGCTAAAAAATCATTATGAATATTACTTCCATTACTCAGTGTAATCAACACTATAGAGTCGTCAAGAGATCCTGCAATTTTTCTATAAATTTTAAAATATTCAATAAAGTTATCGTTTTGGTCAACCTGCCAACTTACCTCAACTCTATCTGAATAATATCCTTTTGAACTTGTTAAATTGCCATCAACAAAACTATTAGATAGATCTGGGATAAGCATAGCCTCCGTGTTAGAGTTACTCCTATTGCCCACTAGGTCACAATCATTAAAAGATCTAATGAAGTATTCATATGGCTGACATTCATTCAAAGATTCGTCAATAGTTCTAACGGAATCTGCTACTGTCCAATAATCAATATTTGGGACAGTCTGATTCGCTCCCAAAACCTCCATATCAAAATTGAGGGATCCTCCACCGCCAAATTGTGCACGTTCTATTTGGTATCTTTCAGTATTAAAAGATGGATACCAGGTTAATTGGACCCCTATGCCTTGCAATACTTCAGCATTAATGGCCGTTACCTTGCCCGGGGGTCCATTCACTGATCCTGATGCAACAGTTGTTGTCAAATCACCAAGTCTACCGCATACATTTCGAGGATAAATACGATATTCATACTCCACCAATTCGGACACTGTTGCATCCTCATACAATTGGGGAGAAGGAGGTAAACTGTCCACTAATGTAGTCCAAGAGCCTGAAGGCGATTCTCTTTTTTCCAATTTGTAACTGGCGGGAGCTGAGGCTCCAGCATCCCAAGTAATTGCGACAATATTATCACATCTTCCAGTACTGGCTTGGATGCTGTTAACAGCACTTGGATAGCCAATCGTATGCCCAGATGACTCGACTGACCATTTCGTATCCTTTATGTTGTAACCTGGTCGAGGAAAACGTGTAACTTTAATTTGATACATAATGTCTTGACCATGGTACTGGGCCAATAAAGAAGCGTTATCCGTATATTCATGTTCTTTCTCCACATCGGCAATTTCAGTATAGATTGTAGCACCTGGTAATTTACGGTATACGTATGCGTTCCAAGCAGAACTAGGACATTGCGACTCAATGTCTGGATTTGTCCAAGTCAAATCTATTTCAGAACATTTCGTAGTAGAAACTTGTAAACTAGACGCTGCTTCAACACCGTAAGCAGTTTCTTGTTTTGTTTCATTAACCATGCTCTCTGAATCGGTACCACATCCACCTTCACGCCAGCGTCCCTTACATCGTATTTCAACATCTTGTCCAAACAAGGAATTTGGTAGGGACCATATTGTAACCGTTTGGACGCCATTAGAAATATTATGCGATCCAAAATTCCCCCCCGGTAAAAGACCAGTAGTGCCACCATTAGTATAAGAGAAGAACATTATCCAATTACCGTTTTCTTTATATTCCAAATTATAATAATCCATTCTATCAGTTTGAAGGCAACCACCAAAGCAAGGAGATAAAGGATTAAGTGAATAGCATTCCGTACTACCTTCTTCAGATACAATTGTATATATCGTCATCTCATGATTACAGTCATTGTAGGAAATATTAAATTTGCCTGAATTCCATGCCCCCGCATAGGCGTTTAGTGTTATACTCAAAATAAAGAAAACAAGGAAAAATTTGGTTAAAATTGAGTTGTAATTTTGTTTCATACGACTAATTTTTGTTTGTTTTTTAAAGTATTCATGCCCAGAAATTTAAGGTTTTAAAACGCCTTGAAAATTTAAAAGCAAGATTACTGCTTTGAATTTAGTCATAATATGAATCAATCTAGTGAAAAGAGCTGCTTTATAATGCTCTAAGCCCTTGATTTTTGTAGAGAGCGAATTCCTCGAAAGGTAGCAAAAAATGGCTGTTTAAATCGAAAGCACCTTGAATTCCATGGTTATCCGCTTGCAATAATCCAAGCGAGTGTTCAATGTTTTAAAACAATGCAGTCTAAGATAACTCCTTTAGGTATTTGAAAAAGTATGGGATAGTTTCTATCCCTTTCATATAGTTTGCAATAACGTAATGCTCATTAGGTGAATGGATGGCATCGCTGTCTAAACCAAAGCCCATGAGTACTGTTTTTATACCTAGTACCTGCTCAAACATAGTTACAATAGGAATACTTCCCCCACTTCGCAATGGAATTGGCTGCTTCCCAAATGTTGTTTGCATGGCTTTTTCTGCTGCCTTATAGGCAATAGAATCTGTGGGTGTTACTGCCGCCTCTCCACCGTGATGAGGGTTGACTTTTACTTTTACACTTGCTGGCGCGATTGATTTGAAATGGTCTTCAAACAAGTTCGTAATTGTGGCGCTGTCTTGATTAGGTACTAAGCGCATAGAAATTTTGGCATAGGCTTTTGAAGGTAAAACTGTTTTAGCTCCTTCCCCAATGTAACCACCCCAAATTCCATTCACGTCTAAGGTCGGTCGAATAGAAGTTCTTTCTAGTG
>JBLHMK010000094.1:0-10438 GCA_047621945.1 Flavobacteriaceae bacterium | reverse complement strand
GCTTTGTTCGTAACGCCAAGTTTCAACCGCAGCATCATTTCCACTAAGTAATACTTCGGGTACTTCCATTCCTTGCCAATTCCTAGGTCTGGTATAAACAGGTGGTGCTAATAAGTTGTCTTGAAATGAATCCATAAGGGCAGAACTGCCATCGTTTAGAACGCCAGGCAATAATCTACCAATACTATCCACTAAAACTGCTGCAGCTAATTCTCCGCCAGATAAAACATAATCGCCAATAGAGATTTCTTTGCTTACATACTTTTCACGAATTCGTTCATCTATTCCTTTGTAGTGACCACAAATTAATAACAAGTTCTTGCTTAAGGAGAGGGTGTTGGCTGTTTGCTGATCGTATCGATCTCCATCAGGAGTTAAGTATATGATTTCGTCGAACTCCGTATCCTTTTGCAAATCGTCGATGCACTTCGCTAATGGTTCGCAACTCATTACCATTCCAGCACCTCCACCAAACTGGTAATCATCTATTTGTTGATGCTTCCCTTTTCCATAGCTACGCAGGCTAATCAAGTCAATTGTTAACAAGCCTTTGTCTTGAGCCCTTTGCATAATACTATGACTGAAAGGACTTTCTAGTAAAGCTGGTAAAGCAGTTATTATTTTGATATTCATAGAGTTTTGTTGTTTACTTGAGGTATAAGTCTAAAAGACCTTCAGGAAGTTCTACTTGAATCTTTTGCTCAGATTCGTTGATATTGGTAACAATAGCATCAACAAATGGAATCATGATTTCTTGCGAATCTTTCAATACAACAAGGTTGTCGTGTCCATTATCGTTTTCTAGTACGTCTTCGACTTTTCCTAATATGCCAGCATGGTTATCAATCACGGTATAGCCCAGTAAGTAGTCGTAGGTTTCTACAGCGGCAAAGTAATCGTCGCATATTTTCGCTTCTACAAAACAAGTCAAATTCTTGAAGCTGCTAGCTTCTTCGCCAGAAGTAATATCTTCTATGTTGAGTTTAAATTTATTGTTAGCTTCTGCTTGAAGCTTTTCTACTTTAAAAGGAACGGGTTTTCCATACTGCAGAAACCATAAAAACTTAGGATACTTATCCTTGTTTAATAGAGCTGTGTCGCATTGAATAAGCAATTGACCAATAAAACCAATAGTCTTTTGCACGTATCCAATAGGGATAAGTTCAGGAAATATTTCGATTTGAGAGTTGTCTGGATTCACTCTAATTATTTTAATGTGAAAATAGTTATTTCTATGGACAAACTAGGATAGGCTTTAACGAAAAAAGCCATCAACCGAATAGATTGATGGCTTTCATATGTGAACAAGTGAAGATTACTCTTCCGTTGCTTTTTCTTCTGGAGCTTCAGGAGCAGCTTCTTCAGCCGGAGCCTCAGTTGCAGCTTCTTCTACTGGAGCCTCAGTTGCAGCTTCTTCAGCCGGAGCTTCTTCTACTGGAGCTTCAGCAGCTATTTTAGCAGCTTCCTCAGCAGCAGCTTCAGCTTCTACAGCAGCAGCAGCTTCTTCTTTAGCTACCATTTTAGCAGAACGCTTAGTTGCTTCATCTGTATTACGTTTGTTACGCTTGTCTTCAATTTGCTTAAGTTCTTTCTCCATTCTAGATTGAACTTTGCTCATTTTCTCTTCAGCCCATTCAGTAAAGCGTTTATCTGCTTCATCCTGGTCAAAAGCTCCTTTAGTAACACCTCTTTGTAAGTGTTTCTTGTAAAGAACTCCTTTGAAGGTTAGTACTTTTTTTGCAGTGTCTGTTGGTTGTGCACCGTCCATTACCCATTGAAACGCTTTGTCAACATCCAAGTTGATTGTTGCAGGAACAGTCAAAGGATTGTAATCTCCAATTCGCTCAATAAATTTACCGTCACGCTTGTTTCTTGAATCGGCAACGATAATGTGGTAAAAAGGTCTTTTTGATCGACCATGTCTCTGTAATCTGATTTTTACTGGCATAAAATAAAATTTAGCTTTGTAATTGTTATAAAATATCCGCTTCTTAAAAACGGAGTGCAAAAGTAGTATTTATTTTTATTCTTTTGTTAATGATTCTTCCATATTTTCACCTAGTTTATCTAAACCAGATGCAGAAAGCATTTTCATAGCTTTTCCTTTCAAATATTCTTCTAACATTGCTTTCTCAGTTTCACTTAAATTACCTTTCAAGGTTTCCCCTTTTTCTTGTAATACTTTACCTTCTTCTTCAAGTGCAGCTAAACCTTCCATATCTCCAGCTTTTAATAAATCTACAGCCTTATCCATATAATCGCCAAAATCTGAAGCAAATTCAGTTAACTCAGTACTTTCTAAAGTAGGAGCATCTGAAAAACAGTTTACTTCGTACTTGTTTTCAGATCAATTGGTATTCCACTACTTTCCAATGCAGCAGTGATAGCTTTAAGTTGATCTTCAAAGTTCGCTGTTTTCGAAGCCTGAGTTTTTAACTCTCCAACTTCACTCTTAAGGGCAGCAATCTCTTGCTGCAATTGCACAATCTGGTTTTGCTGTTCCTGAATGCCTTTTAATAAAATTGGACTCAGCTTATCATAATGAACCACATATTGGTCAATATTGTCTAAATAGCCTACAATCTCTGGGTAAAACTTTAGAAGTTCTTGCGCACTTAATCCGATTTGAGGGCCTTCAGGTAATCCGGTCTCTTCCTTAAAATTGTATCTTATGGTACTTAAACTCATGAGATTCGGCAATACCTCCTCCATGGTAACAATATTTTCTTTAAGTCGAATATCTGAACAATTAGTGCCCGATGCCCATCCACCAAAGGCGCCGTTGTTAAAATATAACACTAAATTACCGTCTTCTTGTAATTTCATATACTTTATACAACCACCTCCTACCTCGCCCCAATATTGGCCGGTTTGGGATCTAATGTCACCGTTTACGTCAAGTTTAAATAGTGGATTCGTTTCACCCACTCCAATGTTAGTCGAAAGCCCATATAATAAACCATCCCCTAGCAATAATCCACCCTGATTGGCGACTGTCTGTCCTGAAATTCCTAAAGTATTAGGAAGATTAACATCTTGGATTTGTGCATCATCTCCCAAGCGAATTGCTCCTGCTCCTCCATTCCCGATGCCGCTTACTTTAAATCCGTTAGGCAAGTTAACGTCATACAAAGCTGCGTCATCACCAATTGTTATTGTTTGATTAGCCATAACTGTATCACCCCTTACTGCCCCGATAACATCTAATTCTTGTCCTGGATTAGCGGTGCCAATACCCACATTCTGTGCATGAGTCAATGATGTTACCATGCTTATGGCAAAAATTATAATTAAATGTCTAAGGTTATCCATAATATTGATTTTAGTCGATTTAGATGAGATAGTTTTAGTGAATAGATTTAATGAGCTTTCTATAGTGTTGGCCTTGAGGGCCATTTAATGTTAAGAAGTAGGTGCCTAGAGCCTTATCTCTTAAGTCGAAGTTTATTTCATTTCTCCCTTCAACTATTTGAATGGTATTTTGTTCAAATACTTGTCCAATATCATTAAAGAAAATATATTCTAAAGTCACGTCTTTTTTTGTTGTAAGTACAATAGCAGAGAATCCATTTGAAGGATTAGGTGTGAATTCACTTACCATAAAGAAGCCCTCTTCGCCAGGGATGCTTGCTGCTCTCATAGGACTGTATTCCAATGTTCCATCAAAGTCAATTTGCTTTAATCTGTAATAATACAATTGACCGATTTCAACATTAAAATCATCATACTGATAATCTTGTTGAGCACTTGTAGAACCATTGCCCTCTTCCCATGCAATATTTTCAAAGTTGATGCCATCTGTTCCTCTTTCAATTTCAAAGCCATCATTATTAATTTCAGTGGCAGTGGTCCAATCTAATTGGATATATTCATTAGCTGTATTGCTTGCTGTGAAGTTTATTAGTTCGATTGGAAGGACTCCACCATCACTTCCACCTAGTGGTCCAAATTCTGAAAAACTAGTTAGAGCCGAAATAGCGTATGTCCCTAAAGTTAATCCACTAACAAGGTAACCTGCACTTTCCATAGGTATACCTGGTTCTGAGCCATCCCATGGAGCTGGTGCAGCATTCGTTGATGTCGCATTTCCGACTTCCAAGTCATGCATCAAATACCAAATTTTCACATTATCGTTTGCTGCTAGGCTAACAGTCCCCTCAAATTCAGTCATGTACGTATTACTCGGGAAGGCTTCAAAATCATAATCGATCGTACCACTAGTAGATGATGGTGCTGCCGTCCATACTGCCTGCGATGAGACAGTGAGATCTAAGCGTTCTGGGATACCGTCAGTACCAAAATCATAATCAGAAACATTATCAATAGTTGGATTGTTCGCTACTAAATCAGCTACCACATCGTCGTAAACTCTTACAGTACCATATGTTTGAGTGTGTGGGGCTAGAAACCCTAATATAGTTTCACCAGTTCCAGGCAAGCCGCTTCTGATGGTTAAGCTATATGGTTCATTGTTATCTGTTTTAGAATCTCCAGGTGAAATACCTACGGGGAAAACATAATCACTTATTCCATTTTCAGTATATCGCCTTAATTTTCCTTCTACAAATTTATCACTTCCCGGTGTGATATCACCATCCCCAATTAAATCGCCGGCATCTCCGGAAAAACCAACAATCAATTCGTTACCATAAGTAGACCATGATGACAGCGTTTTTGACGTAATATCTGTTCTTATTCTTCCATTGGTAAAAGTTACCGATTCCTTTACTTGAACATCTCCTGTTATATCTACAAAATCCCCATTAATTGCGGATGTGTTATTCGCCAGCTCTATCTTAAAAAAAGCACGATCACCAATTGCGGTCGCATTAACATAAATCCTTTGATTCTTTTCTTCGTGAGCAGTCGTCTCAGGAGTATAACCAGAATTTTTAAACCTCACCGTTCCTGTACTTGAAGCATCTTCCGCACCCACACCTGCTTTAGTTTGAGCGGTATTTACATCCGCTATATAAAAATCGCCTCTAAGCTCTATGAGTCCATCATTGTTTAAGCTTCCATTATATGTGGCATCTCCATCTAAATGAAAATCTCCTTGAACATGCAGTAAAGCGTTGCTCTGTAATGTTACATGGGCTCCATTTAAATAAAACTCATTTTGAGCTTTTACTTCCTTTGCAAAAATCAAAAAAACGAATACCGAGAAATAAAACTTTACCATTTTCGTAACATTTTAGATGCACAAAATAATCTTTTTTTAAGGGGTTATTTCGAAAACATAAGCTAATATAAAAAATAATTAAATATTCAAACTTAAATAGTATACAAATACGACTTATAAAAACAACACAAGAGTAGAAGAGATAAGTGGGTGTTGGTGATTGTGGATTTAGTATTCCTTTCAATGTCTTACAGCGTATGAAAAAAGTCCTTAGCGCAATCTGCATTTCCGTTGCACGCCAAAAAGTTTACTTCTTGTTCTCCACTAAAAGAAGAGGTGTAAGAATTGCTCACAGCTTGAGGATGTACATATTCTTCTTCCTGCTTAGCTTTGTTATAGGCCTCCAAACTCTGAGTTAGTTTCTCTGTTTTACTTACTAAACTACTAGATTGTGTTTGCTCATATTCAGCCTAGGTAGTAACTGGGTATATCGTATTTTTCACTACAGTTGTATAGTGCTCTAGTACTACTTTAGATGATTCATGCGCCCCTTTAAAAATCGCATCTTTTTGATTCGGAGCTAATTCTTAAATCTCAATTTCTGTGATGTTAGTTGCGTCATTTCTGAACACATGAACTCCTCCATTATCTGTTTTATACCAAAAGCCATTACTGATATAAATACCCGCTTTCCTAGCTACAAATAGTTGTTCTAAAGGTTTGCTTTCAAAATCATCGAAAACATATAGTTGCATGGTTGGACTATGGACAAGCAACAAACTATATCCCATAAAATAGGAAAAGGTATTTATAGCTTCTTGATTGTTGTCAATAGTAAATTGATAAGCAGAACTACTTGTTTTTTGATAGCTCACTTCTTGAGCAGAAACTTTTCCTATTAGAAGAATTAAAGCGAAGAATAGAAAACGTTTCATAAATTTTGCGTTTCAATTGAATAGCAAATTAATGATTGATTATAACATTTGCAAATAGGCCAATTGACCTATAAATGGCATGTAGCCTATTCAAAAATAATAGTGTCGCTCATCGCAAACCAGGACAAGTAACTATCTCTATGTATTTTTTCAATACTGCTGCGTTTAACTTTCAGGGTTGGGGTTGTTAAGCCATTCTCCACATTCCAATCCGACTTCATGACGATCATCTTTTTAATCTTTTCGTGCTTTTCAAATTTAGGGTTCATCACTTCCAAAGTCTGAACTAAGCTTTCAGACAATTCATTTTTTGTTTTCGTTTGCCCTAACTCGGAAAGCGTGATTAAGGCGATGGGCTGGGGTAGACCTGTACCAACTAAACAAATTTGCTCAATGTTCTTATTCTTAGAGAATTTCAATTCAATCGGTGAGGGTGAAATATATTTACCCTTATCTGTTTTAAATTGGTCTTTTACTCGGCCTATAATGGTAAGGAATCCATCTTGATCATATTCACCACAGTCTCCAGTCTTGAAAAACCCGTCGGCATCAAATACGGAAGCAGTAATGTCCTGTGCTTTAAAGTATCCCTTAAACAAACAGTTATTCTTCACACAAATTTCTCCTTCCGGCGTTAGTTTAACGGTCACGCTGGACCAAGGTTTCCCTACGCTTCCAATTTTATAGTCATCCGGTAGGTTTCTATGAGAAAGAATACAATCTTCTGTCATACCATAGGCTTCTATAATGGCAATTCCAATTGTTTGATACCAACGAATTAAACTAGCCGCTAAAGGCGCTGCTCCAGAGATGCAATATTTTGCATTGCCGAGTCCTAGTTTTTGTTTTAATTTCTTCTTAATGATTGAATTAATTATTGGGATTTTAAGTAAAAAGCTTAACTTTTTTTGAGGTAATTTTTCCAGTATTTTTTCCTGAAATTTCGTCCAAATTCTAGGCACAGCAAAAAACAAATCAGGTTGACATTCGCCTAAGTTGAATGCGAATGTTTCCAAAGATTCTGCAAATGAATACTCAGCACCTTTGTAAATACCTAAGGTTCCAATCGCCATTCGTTCAGCTACGTGAGCCAAAGGTAGATAAGAGAACAGTTTGGGGTGGTCGTCAAGTTCTATTTTTTTGGTAAACTCATTAACGCTTCCCGCAAAATTCCCTATGGAATGCATAACTCCTTTCGGATTACCAGTTGTCCCTGAAGTGTAGATAATAGTGTGCAATTCATCCAAATCTGGATTTGGCATATCCATTAAAGGTTTCTCTTCCTTTACAATATCTTCCCAAAGTTTCCCTTCCTGAATGCCGAATAATCCTATTCCAATTCGATGAATATTGGGAATGCCAGATCGCTGGGATTCAAAATTATCTAGTTTTCCAATGATAATAACTTGCGCTTCACTATGAACCAAGACTTGATTCATGGAAGCAGCATTCAAAGTAGGGTAGATGGGGATCGAAACATGGTCTGCCATCATGATTGCCAAATCTGAAATGATCCAATGCGCGCAATTCTTAGACAACAAAGCAATGTGACTTCGTTTGGCTAAATTTAATGAGGCTAAATAAGAGGCTAATTTTCGAGCTTCCTGACCAGCTTCCTCGAAAGTATAAGTCACCTGTTTTCCATCAAGGGGTTGTTTTAAAAAGATAAGATTGGGAGTTTGCTTTTCCCATTTAAGAAAAGCTTCTAAAGGAGTTTGTAGTTTGATCATATTAAAGGGATTGTCCTATAAATATAAGAAAAGATTGGCTTTCTTACTAATAAGCCATTTATAAGTCATTCATCCACTGGAAGTAAGGTGTTTAGAATTGACAAACTCTTAATGTCATACAGTAATAGACTTATTTAGTCAACTGTGTGATGTTATATAATATTTCATCCCATTGCCCCTCTTTAGAGTCATTGGAATTCCAGGTCATCTGTACATCTGGAATCAATCCTCGACCTTCATTGTCCTGGCTTAACTTTCCCTTGGTACAAAGCGTAGAAATGGAAGCTTGAATTCCTGTATTCGGCAAATTCCATGAGGTTTTTAAAAAGTAACCTCCCATAATGTTGGGGTTACCTCCAGATTCTTCACCTAGAAGTATCCCACGATGATGCTTTTGAATAGTATTAGCTAAATCAACTCCAGCAGAGAAGGTATATCCGCTAATTAATACAAAAACATTTCCTTGGTAAGCATTCGATTTAGCTTTGCTTGAACCTAACGCATAGCCAGGATACCATTTTCTCTTCACGCGATCTTCGAAGACCGTAGCGTGTTTTTTCTTAACAACATAACATTCTTCATTGACCGTGAAATTACTAAGCATAAGTTGCTTGAGTAGGTACTTGACATAAGTGGGATTCCCGCCATCATTCTGTCGTACATCAATGACAAGATTTTGAGGCTTGAATGTCTTTAGCTCGGTGAATATTCGGTCGATCTCCTTTTTAAATTTAAGCTCACAATCTTTCTGAATAGCGGTTTTATCAAAGGTGTTAATAGTTAAGTAGGCTGTTTGTGCTGAATCTGCTATCCAAAATGCCACACAATCAGCTTCTTTATACCCGCTGCGTGTACGAATAGATTTCAAATTCATTCCCTTAATTATATAATCCTCCATACGACCGTCTACAAGAAAAGAAAGTGTATAGCTGTCGTTAAAACCTTGAAAAACGTGATAGTAATAACGGAAGTTCTCGTTAAGGCTAGCTATTGCAAAAGGACTGTTTCCGTCATTGGGCAGTTTGTTTAGAGTGCTTTGTATAATTTGTTCGACAGGCTGACCATTGATGCTTAGGATTTCTGCACCAATAGGAGGGAGTAGGACATTAGAGCTTAAGTTCTTTTGTAGGAATAACTGATTGTTAGCAACAAGAACTTCAATAGCCAAGAGCTTTTCATTTTGCGTTATTAGCTCAATATATTCTTCACTAGGATGTAAGGAGCAATGTCCATCTTGAATTGTATGGAGCATGAGTGAAACTATGTTTAAGAACTCAACGGCCGACATGGAATGATTCAGCTCTTTTCGAATATCCTTAAAGCCTTGGTTGATCTCTTCCTTCGAACTATAGTAATAAAGTAAGGGATTCTTTTTAATCAACTTTTGCTCCCAATAATCCAAATCTTCATGAACTTCCTCTATTGAAAATATCGAAACTTCGTCTTCATTGCTTTGAGCATATGAGATAGCATAGCAATTAAAAATAACAAAAATAACAAGGAGTAGCTTATTCATAGGCTTCAAACGGAACTTCAGAGAGAATAGTATGCTTAGTTATTTGTTCGACGGCTGAATTCCCATTCACGAACTGAAACCTACACTTCATGAATTTCGACTCTCAAAAAGTCTATTCTTACCTGATGTTTGATTTATCAATTGATCATTTAAAACGAAACAATATGAACCTATTCAAAAAATCAAACAAGATCGTAGAAGGTAAAAAAGAAGCGCTAAACGAAAAGCACTTGACTAAAATTTGTGGTGGTGGCAACCCCATCCTCTTCCACACGGGTGACGGTTCCGGCTCCATCAAAATTAAGCTGAAAGGATAGCGCTCTCCCTAGGGGTTTAACTAGTTAAGAATTTTTTCAAAAAAACAAACAAGCTGATAGAAGCTTTGGAAAGCAAAAAAGAAGAGCTAAAGGAATTAGACTTAGCTCAAATTAGGTGAGGTCATCGTCAATATGAAGATGATGAAGAATTTGTGAAGCAGTCTAATCCTACTGAAGGACGATAAGACCCATTAACTTTATTAGTCAACAAATGACTTTATACCATAACACCCAGTTTCAAAAGAAGATGGGTGTTTTTTTGTGAACCTTTTTATATTAAATCTATCAAATCGATAGTAATGCCTTTACCGCAATATTCAGAAGACGGAGTCCAATCTAACTGAACATTAAGTGGGAATGTGGCATTGATAAGGTCAATGTTTGAGCTTTGCGGTAAATCAGTAAATCGATTATCCGTTGCTTGCCCATTTAGCTCAATTACCCATCCACCACAGCAGGCACACAAGGTCAAATCGTAACCGGAAATAACAGCTGTTGATTCATATTGTGTTTGTGGCTCTTCTTCGTTGTCACAATTAGTTATTAATCCTAGTCCTAGGATTAATAAGCCGATTAAAATTCTATTTTTCATGAGACTTAATTTTAAGGTAATAAGATAAAGAAAAAATAATTAATCGTCCTTAATCATCCACAGCTCTCCTTAACATGAGCAAAGCTGATGCTAAGGAGGTTTTGAAAAATAGTAGCTTGTAGCTACAAGCAAATGTTCCATTTATTATCACATTATACTCAATCCCATATCAATTAGTTTAATTCAACTCCCTCTATTTCTGCACACAATAAACTACACTTTTAAA
>JBLHMK010000093.1:0-10541 GCA_047621945.1 Flavobacteriaceae bacterium | reverse complement strand
TAGTGGTCCTCGGAGTGTTGCTAAATTTGTGGTTTACAAAAGTGAAGAAAGTCGAGGCTGTTTAGCTCAAGTACAAAGTGAAAATTAGGGCAGCTTTATCGCTTTTTGCATTCTTTTTCTCCAATTTAAATCCGAGCTTTTCCAAAAGGCGAATCGAACTCTTGTTTGAAGGAATAGTTAACGCTTGAATAGCATTGTAATTAGATTCTTTGTTTAGTATATGAAGAACAGTTTCAGCTGCTTCGAATGCATAGCCTTGTTTTTCGAACTGAGGTAAAAAAGCAAACCCTAAATCGAAATGCTTTAATTTTTCTCTTTTTAAAAAAGTAATAAGTCCTATAGATTCATGAGTTGCTGAAAGCTTGACCGTCCAATAATATACGTCATCTGTGGTCTGGATTCTTTCAATATAGTTGGCTACTTTTCGTAAAGAATCCATCTTAAAGTCACCTATGTATGAACGCCAACCTACAGAATTGACAAGTTCAAAAATAAATTTCGTATCACTTGAAGTTACCGGAACTAGTTGTAATCTATCCGTAAATATATCTACGAAAAAAGAATGCATCTTAATACATCAAATGCTTCTTCGAGCTGTCTTCCCATTCGGCTTTGTACGCTGAATCAACAAAGTAAATAAGTAGGTCCGCCTTGTATTCAGCATCCACAAAATAGATGGTTTTATCTGCTTTGTATTCTGCATCCGTGAAGAACCAAGTTCCATCATTGTCGCCAGCCTTGTATTCTGCATCAACTTTATATACAGACAAGTCAGCTTTATATTCAGCATCTACAACATAGACCGTCACATCTGCTTTATATTCTGCATCCACAGAATAAACTAGTTGTGCTTCAGCAGTGAATAAGAATAGAAAGGCGATAGCAAGAAGTAAGAAATTTTTCATGATTAAGGGTTCTTTACTAAACTAATAAAGATACTAATAAATAAAGTAGCTCAATAAAGCGGACACCTTACCATGTAAAATAAGAACCGGACATCCATTTTTGAATGGTCGTTGGGTTGTTTTACTTTCCAACAATGCGGTAATCTGAATGGATAAGGGCTAGTGAAATTGCTGCTTCTTCAATGACTACAGTTACTGGTGGGTATACCGAAGAACGAAGTAGCCACATGCGATGTTCTCTTCTTGAGGTTGTTTGCTAAGCCCATTGAAGCCCCATGGCTCACCAATCCAATATGGAGCTAAACTATCACCTAAGATATAGCTTAAGCTGTCAGAAGCGGATGCTGAGCTTTGCGACCAAGACGTTTTTCTGACGGCGAAATGATTAATTACTTCTGGATAATCTTTTAGCTTTTGGTTTCCATGTATAGGTCTGGTTTAGAAAGCCAAACTAGCAAAACCAACGAGGGTGAGAGAACTAATTATTAAAATAAGTCGCATATAATTTTCTTGTTGCTTAAAATCTTTCCCTATTTAACGCATTCCCTGTGCGAAAACTTATTAATTTACACTCTTTTTTAGCATTAAAAGTAGACTCATGGCGTACAACCCAAAAGCACTTAGAGATAAGTGGCAAAAAATATGGAAAGATGAAGAGACTTACAAGGTTGAGTTAGACACCTCTAAACCTAAGTATTATGTTTTAGACATGTTCCCTTATCCGTCAGGAAGCGGGCTTCACGTTGGACATCCATTAGGTTATGTAGCCAGTGATATCTATTCTCGTTATAAACGATTAAAGGGGTTTAATGTTTTGCATCCAATGGGTTTTGATGCCTTTGGCTTGCCTGCAGAGCAATATGCTATTGAAACAGGTAAACACCCTAGTGCAACTACCGCTGAAAATATAGAAACCTATAAACGACAGTTAAATCTGATTGGTTTATCTTTTGATTGGAGTAGAGAAGTCGTTACTAGTGATCCTAAATACTACAAATGGACGCAGTGGATATTCACTAAAATGTTTAATTACTGTTACTGTACTAAAGATGATAAAGCGCAGTCTATCAGTTTGTTGATTGAACAATTTGAGCAAGATGGAAATTTAAAAACTGCTGCCTTTACAGATTATTCAGGAAAATTTTCTGCGGAAGATTGGAAAGGGTTCTCCAAGAAGGAACAAGCAGAGATACTCATGCATTATCGCTTGGCTTATCGTAAAGTTTCCTTTGTGAATTGGTGTGAAGCCTTAGGTACCGTGCTAGCGAATGATGAAGTAATCAATGGTTTCTCGGAACGTGGTGGTCACCCTGTGATACAAAAACCCTTGCTACAATGGAGCTTGAGAATAACTGCTTATGCAGAGCGCTTATTGAATAGTATTCAACATTTAGAATGGTCTGAAAGCTTAAAAGCACAGCAAAAGAATTGGATTGGAAAAAGTGAAGGGGCTTCAGTCTATTTTGAAGTTTGTGATGAAAAAATTGAAGTATTTACTACTCGTCCTGATACGATATATGGGGTAACTTTCATGGTGCTAGCACCAGAACATCCTATGGTTAATGACTTAACTACAGCTGCTCAAAAGGTGGAAGTGGAGGCCTATAAAAAAGCAGCAAAAAGTAAGTCGAACGTTGATCGACAAGCTTCTAAAATTGTGAGTGGTGCGTTTACTGGTGCTTATGCCACCCACCCATTTACTGGAAAACAAATCCCTATTTGGATTAGTGAATACGTTTTAATCGATTATGGAACGGGTGCTATTATGGCTGTTCCAAGTGATGATGATAGAGATCATGCATTCGCAACAAAGTTCGGTATTGATATCATTGAGATTTGCGATAAGTCTGCACATCCTGATGCTACGAAATCTGATAAGTTGGGTAAAATGATTAATTCTGACTTCATGAATGGGTTGGAAGTTAAAGATGCGATTGCTTTAGCTATCCAACAGCTTGAAGAAAAGGGGATAGGTGAATTGAAGGTCAATTACAAGCTGAGAGATGCTAATTTTAGCAGACAGCGATATTGGGGAGAACCTTTTCCAATAGCTTATGATAAAGATGGCTTAGCTCATCAATTGCCCGAGAATGAATTGCCCTTGGAATTACCTCCTATGGATGATATTAAACCGGTAAACGGTAAAGCACCGCTTAGTAAAGTGGAGAATTGGAAATATAAGGGGATGCCTTTAGATACGGATACTATGCCTGGTAACGCAGGTAGCTCTTGGTATTTTTTACGATATATGGATCCAAATAATCCAGATGAATTTTGTAGTAAGGAGGCGTTGAATTATTGGCAAGATGTTGACCTTTATGTTGGTGGAACAGAACACGCTGTGGGTCACTTGATGTATTCAAGATTCTGGCACAAGTTCTTGTACGACTTGGATTTTGTGCCAACAGAAGAGCCGTTCAAGAAATTGATTAACCAGGGAATGATACAAGGCGAGAGTGCTTTTCAATACAAGGTGCTTGATGAGAATAAATATGTATCGTTCAATTTGAAAGATCAGTACAACACTATTCCTATTCACGTAGCCATTGATATGGTAAATGATCAAGGAGAACTTGATTTAGCCGCTATTAAAAAATGGCGTCCAGATAATGCTCAAGCTGAATTTGTTTTGGAAGATGGCAAGTATATCGTAGGACATGAAGTAGAGAAAATGTCTAAGTCGAAGTACAACGTAGTTAACCCTGACGATGTTATTGAAGAATATGGAGCAGATTGCTTTCGTATGTTTGAAATGTTTTTGGGTCCAATTGAAAATCATAAGCCTTGGCAAACCAAAGGAATTGATGGCGTAGCTAAATTCTTGCGTAAGACATGGAATCTATTTCACGATGCTGATGATAATTTTGTAATTACTGACGATAAGCCATCTGAAAAAGAGATGAAAGTATTGCATACTTGTATCAAGAAGGTTAATGACGATGTAGAACGTTTTTCATTTAACACTTGTGTATCGGCATTTATGATTTGTGTGAATGACTTAGGTGATTTGAAATGCAATAAGCGTGAGCTGTTAACCGAATTAGTTAAACTCCTTTCACCATTTGCTCCGCATATTTCTGAAGAGCTTTGGTCTAAATTGGGACATGGAAATTCAGTAGTGAAAGATGTGGTTTATCCAGTAGTAGATGAGAAATATTTGACTGAATCAGTAATCAATTACCCGGTGTCTATTAATGGGAAAATGAGATTGAAGATTGACTTAGCCGCAGGTATTTCGCAAGAGGATGCAAAAGCTGAAGTTTTAGCTAATGAAATCGTTCAGAAGTGGATTGAAGGTAAAGAGCTACGCAAATTCATTTTCGTTCCAGGACGAATAGTGAATATTGTGGTTTAGATTATCAGTTATCAGCCCCGAAACTTCTGGGGTGGTCAGTGGTCATGAGACAATTGGTCGTAATCAGAACAGTGCTCTGGGTTGTAGGTCCCCTCGACGATAGGAGAGGTCTTCTATCTATGCAGATATAACTAGAATTACTACTTCAATTAGGCTCTTTAAATGACTAATTAGTTCGAATGAGCTTAGCTTAAATGCACATGGATTTTCAATCGTAAGAAGGAAAATTTCTCTCTTCGTTTGAAATGACAATTGCTATTTTATAATTATTAGACCAGATTACTCCACACACTTAAACGTCTTGCCTTGTGCATCAGTTACTGCAATGCTTACCATGTTCAATATTTCACGAACGGAAGATCCAATTTGTAGAACGTGTACAGACTTTTTCATTCCTAATAATACCGGTCCAATGCTTTCCACTTGAGCCATTTCTTGAATCAATTTGTAGGAAATATTTCCGGATGAAAGGTTCGGGAAAATTAAAGTGTTCGCACTTTTTTTAGCCAATTCTGAAAAGTTAAAGAAGTCATTGACTAATTCGGTGTTCAAAGCGAAATTAGCTTGAATCTCTCCATCAACTACCAAGTTTTTATCCTTTTGTAAATACTTTAAAGCATTTCTCATTTTAACTGCGTCGTCACCCTCATTGGATCCGAAATTTGAATAGGAGAGCAGGGCTACTCGAGGTTCAATATTAAGCTTTCGTACTTCTCGAACCACTAACTTGGTGATGTCAGCAATTTCTTCGGCACATGGGTTAACGTTCACCGTAGTATCTGCAAAGAAAAATGGACCATCTTTGGTAATCATGATGTACATACCCGCTATACGGGATACGCCTTCTTCCACACCAATAACTTGCAGGGCAGGTTTAATGGCGGTAGAATAATTTCTTGTCAATCCAGAAATTAAAGCATCTGCATCTTCCGTCTCTACCATAGCTGAACCAAAGTAGTTCCTTTCATGCATCAGCTTTTCAGCTTCGAATAAAGTCAATCCGCGTCTTTTTCTTTTATCGAATAAGATTTTAGCATATTTAGAACGACGAGCTTTTTCAGATTGCTCACGAGGGTCAATAACCTTGCAATCAAAGTGGAGCTTATATTCCTTCATCATGTCATGAATTCGCTCCTTGTTTCCTAGTAAAATTGGAATGGCAATTCCTTCATCTTGAGCGAGGTAAGCAGCCTTAAGAATCTTGTAATTGTCGGCCTCTGCAAAAACCACTTTCTTAGGATTTTTCTTAGCACGCTGGGTAATATTTTTAATTAACTTATTATCTAACCCTAGCCGTTTTTTTAACTCCAAATCGTATTTTTCCCAGTCTTTAATTGGGGCTTTTGCTACACCACTATCCATAGCTGCTTTAGCTACGGCAGGAGCAATTCTAGATATTAAACGGGGATCTATTGGTTTTGGAATAATTAGCTCTCTTCCAAAGCTCAGGTTTCTTTCACTGTAGGCTTCGTTTACTTCTTCAGGCACAGTTTCCTTAGCTAACGCAGCTATCGCTTTTACAGCTGCTAGTTTCATTTCTTCATTGATGCATGTTGCCCGAACATCCAAGGCACCTCTAAAAATAAAAGGAAAACCTAATACATTATTCACTTGATTAGGATGGTCGCTTCGACCGGTAGCCATAATGATATCCTTTCGTGCTGCAATAGCATCTGCATAAGGAATCTCTGGATCAGGGTTCGCCAAAGCAAAAACAATAGGGTTCTTGGCCATTGCTTTTACCATTTTCTGAGATACCACATTACCTTTTGACAGTCCTAGAAAAACATCAGCGCCTTTCATAGCATCCAACAAAGTAATTTCAGCTTCATTTCTAGCAAACAACTGTTTGTGTTCGTCTAAGTTTTCACGCTTAGTGGTAATTAAACCCTTAGAATCGAACATATAGATATTGTTCTTTTTGACTCCAAGAGACATATATAGTTTTGCACAAGAAATAGCGGATGCTCCCGCACCATTCACGATTACTTTTACTTTTTCAATTTTCTTTTCAGCAATTTCTAAGGCATTTAATAATGCAGCTGATGAGATAATAGCCGTACCATGCTGATCATCATGCATGATGGGGATATTTAGTTCGGCTTTAAGTCTTTTCTCTATTTCAAAAGCCTCAGGAGCTTTCAAATCTTCTAGGTTTATTCCACCAAAAGTAGGGGCGATAGCTTTCACTGTTCTCACAAAAGCATCTACATCGGTCTCATCTACTTCAATATCAAAAACATCAATGTCGGCGAAAATTTTGAATAACAAGCCCTTTCCTTCCATCACGGGTTTGGAGGCTTCAGGTCCCAAGTCCCCAAGACCAAGTACAGCAGTGCCGTTCGATATTACAGCAACTAAATTTCCTTTGGCCGTGTATTCGTAAACATCCTCAGGGTTTTTAAAAATTTCTAGGCAAGGTTCAGCAACTCCAGGGGAGTATGCTAAAGATAAATCTCGCTGCGTACTTGTTGGTTTGCTAGGGATGACTTCAATTTTCCCTTTCCTTCCTTGACTGTGATAATCAAGAGCTTCTTGTTTGCTTGTTTTCATCTAGTTTGATTTGGTAGACTAAAGGTACATCTTTCAAGATGATGAAAATAAGAAGTTAGTATTGTATTTGGATATCGGACATAAAAAAAAGCATCAATCTCCGGATTGATGCTTTTTATATTTTAATAAGGGTTTAATCTAATTGAATTCAATAATTTCGGCACTCGTTGTTACCGTTGCTCTTTTCGCATTGGCTACAGCATCCACAGTTACATTAACTAAAGTTCGATTGCCTTTTAACTCAACACCAGCTGCTTCTACCTTGCCTAATACTTCGTTTAAATCGGACCCTCCATTTAGATAAACCATAAGACCTTCACTGCCAGGCTTCATCGAGGGGTCTTCAACGATTGCTTCACCAACTGCTTCGCCTTCATGAGAGAAAAAAGACATCTTGTGAACTCCGATTTCAGCGCCTTGCATTTTGACATCTAAAATGCGTTCATAAAACTTCTGGCACCTTTTTAAATTAAAGGCAGGTATTTCAAACCAAACAACTATACTTTTCTTAAAATGGGTTCTAGTTGTTACAAGATAAGAATTACTATTAGACTTCTAAGTCGGCGTAATCAGAAACCACGTGATAACGCGGGTCATCAATAGCGTGTTCAATTACATTTTCAAATTTTGGATTAGCCTTTAACAAGATCTCTTTGCATTCCTCACTAAGGTGAACGAGCTTGATCTCTTTATCTAGAGCCAAATATTTGTCTGCAATATTTTTTAGTGCTTCCACAGCTGAATGATCGGCAATTTTAGATTCGATAAAGTCGATTTCCACTTTGTCCGGATCGGTCTTAGGATCAAATTTAGCTGCAAATTCTTGCGTAGATCCAAAGAATAAGGGTCCCCAAATTTCGTAAACTTTAGTGCCATCTTCTTTGATCCGTTTTCTAGCACGAATCATCGTTGCATTCTTCCAAGCAAACACTAATGCAGAAATAATTACTCCGGATACTACAGCAATGGCTAAATCTTGCCATACGGTAATGGCGGATACTACAATAAGAACAATCGTATCTGCTAATGGAATTTTATGAAGAATTCTAATGCTACTCCATGCGAATGTTCCGATAACTACCATGAACATTACACCAATTAGAGCGGCAATAGGAATGGGTTCGATAAATGGTGCTCCAAACAGAATAAATCCTAATAAGGCAAGTGCAGCAACTACACCCGACAATCTACCTCTACCACCTGAGTTTACATTAATAATAGATTGACCAATCATTGCACAACCACCCATTCCACCAAACAAGCCATTCAGGATGTTTGCACCACCTTGAGCTAAACATTCTTTGTTGCCACTTCCTCTAGTTTCAGTTAAGTCATCCACGAGATTAAGTGTCATTAAGGATTCAATCAATCCCACTGCAGCCAATACAAAGGCTGTAGAAAGAACGGTTCCCCAATGTCCTTTCAAGGTATAGAAAAGTTGGAAAATTTGATTTTGAAATACGGGTAGTTTCCCTTCAAGTCCGCTACCGCCGCCATCTTTAATAAATGATCCAACAGTAGCAACATCAAACTTTCCTAGGATTGTGATTGAAGCTACAACAACAATAGCAACAAGAGCTCCAGGGATTTTCTTGGTAAATTTAGGTAAGCCATACATAATGGCCATAGTCAGTGCAACGAGGCCAAGCATCATGAACAAATCTGGACCTTGAAGCCATTCTCTAGCACCCATAGGACCTGTTTTGAACAGATCTATTTGAGAAAGAAAGATGACAATCGCTAAACCATTTACAAAGCCTAGCATTACTGAATAAGGGATTAACCTTACAAACTTACCAAGTTTAAAAACTCCTGCAAGTATCTGCACAACTCCAACTATGAGCAGCGTTATGAATAACCACTGCAAGCCTAAGTAACCATCCCCAAGACCTAAAGATGCTCCAACTTCATTTCCTTCTTTGATAAGATGAACCATAACTACTGCCATGGCACCAGTGGCTCCTGATATCATTCCTGGACGACCTCCAAATAAGGCAGTTACAATTCCCATCATGAATGCCCCATAAAGTCCTACCATAGGGTCAATTCCTGCTACGAAGGCAAAAGCCACTGCTTCTGGCACTAATGCTAGTGCTACGGTTAAGCCAGAAAGGATGTCGTTCTTTGGGTTCTTGGTGAAATTCTTGATGTATGCCTTCATAATTGTGAAAATGGGTCTAAAAAAGAGCGCAAAGGTAAGGCTTATCCATGACTATGCTAGGAAAATTTAGGAAATGTAATTCTAGCTATGTTTTTAGAGGAAATGTAGTGAATGAACAGCCAAAATGAACTGTATGAGGTTGCACTAAATGCGACTTTAAAAAGAAAAATGAAATTAAATTCAATTTTTGAAAACAAAAGTTAGACTTCTCCCGTATATAGTGGCAGAGGAGTAGTTACCTCTACAAATAAGAGTAATTCTTATTTAGTTTTAGTTAGTTAGTTAGTTTAGAAATAAAAAGGTCAATACGTAGTATTGACCTTTTTTAGTTAGTAGCCGAATATTTCTTCCAGTTCTAACTCTCGGAGTTCTCCTAGTCCTTTCAAAACCTCCATGTTCATGTTCTCTTTTTTGCCTATAACGCAAATACTATATTGCTTGCCTTTAACATGAGCTTCAAAGAATACCTTTAAATCACTTAGGCTCATTGATTGAACTTGCGCGTATATTTTTTGATTTAAGTCGTAATCGATACCAAGTTTTTTCGCTTTCTCGTATTGCCAATACACGCCTTTTCCTGTAGTCCAATCACTTTCTAGTTTTTTAATCACTGCTTCTTTAGCAGATTCAAATTGCATACTTGCTTCTGGCATATTATTCATTAACTCAAACATCGCACCTGTTGCATCTTCTAGTTTGTCGGCCTGTGTTCCTATGTATGCATTAACATAATGGCTTTTATCTTTTTCACTTGGTGAAGAAATATAACTATAAGCAGAATAAGCGAGGGCTTTCTTCTCTCTAATTTCTTGAAAAACAATAGAAGACAAGCCAGTTCCGAAGTACTCATTAAACAATCTACTTGCTGCAAGAATCTCAGGATTAAAAATTTCATCCTTAGCAATAAAGAACATTTCTACTTGTTGCATATCGTATGGTGCATAGAAAACCTTGTTTGTAGAAGTCTCTAGTTCAGCAAATTCTTTTTTTGCAGGCAAGGCAAATAATCCAGAGGTATTCGTGTGGTGTTTGCTTATGACGGCTTTAGCCTCACTCATGTCCATTTCACCATAGTAGAAAATGCGATGCTCAAAACCACTAAGATCTTTTACCTTAGCCACCAATGTGTCTATATCGATTGTCCTTAGATCTTCACTGCTTAAAAGATCAGTGAAAGGATTTTTCCCGCCATATTTCGCGAAAGAACCTAGGCCTTTTCTTAGTATGGTATTTTTATCTAGTTTAGCGTTTAGTCGTCCTTTTTTAATGTCATTTACCAATTCACCATATACTGCTGGATTTGCTTGAGCATTAGCTAAAAGATGCTCAAAAAGCTCCATACCTTTATCCAAGTTTTCTTCTAAACCAGTTAAAGAAACATAGACTTGGTCATTGCCAGCGCTTACGCCAAACTCCAATCCATAGTGATAAAACTCTTTTTGTAATTCTTCTGCACTGTATTTTTCAGTTCCTAAATATGGGAGATATTGAATCGCTAAGGCTAGATTCTTATCTGTGTTACTACCAACATCATAGAGGTAATACAAGTTGAAAATTTGATTGTTTT
>JBLHMK010000092.1:0-10984 GCA_047621945.1 Flavobacteriaceae bacterium | reverse complement strand
TGTATTCTTATTCACCTTGGTGAAATCTGCTCGATAGTTTAAAAACCATTCATTGACTTTAAAGTTGTCATTAGCAAATGAAGTGGTAATAACCTGCTTGTGGTCAAAGTTCTTTTTACCTATAGCCCCATTTTGAATACTTATATCTCCACCAATTTCTCTTACTCTATGCTTTACATCATCTGCGGAAAAGGTGGTGTCTTCTTGATTGTAGCCATAGAAGTAATCTACGTCTTGCTGAAACTTGAAATTAGTACCAATAAGTACTTTTTCTAAGTTGTATTTAGCGAAAACACCCAATTGATTATCTCTGAATTTTTGATTTTCTACTTTTTGGCCATAAGATGATAAATGCTTGAAGGAAGCACCAAACTCTAAATCATCTATATCTTTATTGATATATACCATTTCTGCTAGGGGAGAATATTGCGTCCCAAATCCTAATTTGATATAAGAATGATTGTAGTCGGTGGCTTTTACCTTTGGCATAGAATATGGCTTCATGCTATGTGGAGGGTATTTTAACTCCAGCAAACGACTTGGTACATTATATGACAATTCTGGAGCAGGTAGTTCTACATCTGCCACTTTCGGATTTACATTTATCTTTTGTGCATCAGCAATTCTAGCTTCGTAATCTTTAACTACGGTTATATCTTCTGTATCCAGGCCTGAACCTTCTTGTGCTTGCAGTACAGTTATTCCTCCAAGGAATAATACTAAACTTATCTTCAATAAATGCCTCATAGTGATCTTTATTTGAAATTGTCAAATTGTATGGTGTCGCTTGGATTCAAATTTAAATCCACTTTGGTATTTTCTATTTCATCTGCTTTTATCTTGGCTAGCTTGTCCTTGGCTTCCTGCAAAAGAGCTTGATCTCCATTGTAGTTATCTACGATACTTTGTAGCGTGGCTTTTGCTTGGAAAATGTTATCGAGCATAACATAGTTGTCAGCAATTAGAATAAAGGTTTTAACCACCCAATATTCATAAGAAGCGTAATCGTTCTTTATTTTAAAGCATGCTGAATTAGAAGATTCGTACAAATACTTTTTGTGCAGGATATAAGCTAAACTGTACGCCGATTCTGCTTTAATAGCACTGATACTTACCGTGCTTACAATTTGCTCGAAGTATGCTTCCGCTTCTTGATATTTGTTCTTTTCTAATAAAGCTTTTGCCTTGTAAAAAGTAGCTTCAGTTTTTACCTCTTCTGTCATTGCAGCATTAGATAAAACCGCAGTTGCATTAGTGATTACTTCCTCATAATTTTTCAATTTGAAGTTGCACCTAAGCATACCAATTAATGCAATTTCCTGATTACTCTGTAAGCTTGCTTTGTTCTTCAATTCGTAATATAAATACAAAGCCTCTACATAATTATTCTGTATCTCATACGCAATGTATGTGGCCTTAAGTAATGCGTTTTCTTGATACTTACTCGCCCCAAAACCAATCAACTTTTTGTAATCTAGATATGCCTCATCGAAGTTGTTTGATTTAAAGAAACAATCTGCGCGATAGTATGTAGCAGAAACTATAAAATTGCCAGTTGGAAATAGCTGAATGTACTCACTTAAAGAAGGTAAAGCTTTCGTGCAATTTCCGCTTAAATATTGATTTTCAGCAGCTTCAAAAAGCAAACTGTCTTGCTCCGTAGCAGATATGGTAATGCCTGCTTGATTTTGTACAAATGCCAAATAATCATTTGGTCGACCTAGGAATATGTATAATTCTTTAAGCGCTCGCAAAGCTTCCTTTGCTTCTTCGGTACTCTTATAGTCGAGTACTACTTTTTTATACGCCACCAAAGCCTTTTCTTCTTGTTGAGTATTGAAATAGGCAAAGCCAAGTTTTAGGAAACCTTTCGCCGCATACAAACTGCTCGGATATGTTGCAGTTAGAATCTTAAGCTTAACGATTGCACTATTGAAATTCCCCACATTTACAAAGGCATTTCCCATTTCATAAAGCGCATAGTCTTTATATATATTGTTCGGGTAGTTGCTATTCAAATATTCCAAGGTGTTTACTTTTTCTATGTAGTTGCCCTGCAGACCGTTAATCACGCTTTTCTGCACCAGTGCATATTCTGCACCTTGCCAGTTTTGATTGATTACTTCGTCATAATTGTTAATCGCTTTGTTATAGCTTTTAGTCATAAACAAGCAATCCGCATTACGTAGAAAAGCATCTGGGATAATCCGTTGGTTAGTGCCATTAATCGCTCCTGGATTTTTAATAGTTTGTTCAAAAAAACTAGCCGCACTTAAGTAATTCTTTTCCTTGAAATTACAGTAAGCTAAGTTGTAATTCGCTAAAGTTTTGGAAGCGTATGTTCCCGTGTTTTGGTCTTTAATATTAAACTGTTTGAACTTGGTGAACTCACTAGCTGCATTGGCATAATTCCCCAACTCATATTGTATGTTCCCTTTCAAAAAGATGCTTAAACCTAGGATGTCGTTATCTATAGGTGTATTGATCGATTTATTAACGTAAATAATAGACTCCGCATATTTTTTATCATTGTATAATTCCACTCCACGATAGTAGCAAACCATCTGATAAACCTTTTCTACGGCGGGTCCACTTACATTGTAAGTCTCTAAAATTTCTATGGCCTTAGCGTAATTTTTCGTTTCTAACAAAGCTTGACTCAATAGATTCCCCGCCTCATTGGTATAAGCGCTATTGGGGTAATCATTAAGAAACCCGCTTAAACTAGTAATCGCTTGATTAGTATAAGATAACTCGTAAGATAGTTTCCCATATTTAAAGCTAGCAGTTTCCTTAATTATTGGATCAAAATCCAATGAGGCGGCTTGAGAAAATGCATCTCTTGCTTTAACCTTGTCATCTGTTTTTAAGTAGCAATCAGCTAAACAGTAGGTTGCATTTTGCCCTAATGAATCTTCCAAAACATTTAATTGCTGAAAGTTATTTACAGCATCGCGATAATTAGCCGTTCGGTATTGAGCGTAGGCTAATTGGTATAATTCTTCTTTACTTACTTTTTTTGCATCCACGATGTAGGCCTCAATTAATGGAGTGGCGCTTTCATAGTCACCTAGTTCAAAGTAAGCTTGACCCACGATATGAGCAATCTCTTTAATGTTGTCTGTGCTAGGATTTCTCAACAATGGACCTGCATAGGATATTACTAATTCATAATCCTTACGTAAGAAATATAACTGCGTCAAATAATAAGGGACCGCATCTTTGTACAATTTTGAATCCTTAAGCTTAATAAAACTTTTCTCAGCTTCTTTGTAATTCTCTTCATAGAAATTAATGAAGCCATAGTAGTAAGTTGCGGGTTCGCTATAACTGTGCTTAGCATCTTTGATAGACTTGAACAATGGCTTAGCCTCATCAAACTTTTTTCTTCTGAAATAGGCGTATCCAAAATTGAATTTGTATTCAATCAATTCATCATTGCTTAACTGTTTAGTGTCTACTTTTTCATACCATTTTACGGCATTTACGGTCTTGTTTTTCCTAAAATAATAGCTTCCTAGTTCGAAATATGCCTTATTTCGTAAAGTGGTCTCATGATAAGCCTCTATGAACCGAGTAAAAAGTAACTCGGTATTGCCCTGGCCCAACTTCGCCGCACAGTATGCGTAGTAGAAATCGGCAAACATGTGGAGGGTATATTCGTCGTTATCATTAGCTTCTTGTAGCTCCTTGTTTAACAACTCAAATTCGAGCTGTGCAGGAGCGTAAAGCTTTTGATCCATAAGACTTAGCCCTTCTTTGAGGTGCTTGTTTTTCTCAGCATAATAACTCGTCTCTTGACCAATCAATACATTGATTTGAATAAGAAAAAGTATGCCTAAAATGACTTTTAAAAGGTTCTTCATAATTGGAGATATTCAATTTTCTACTATGATGTTACAATAATAAATTAAAAACTTGAGCTTCAAGTCTTATTTATCAACAACTTGCATTTAACGAATTAAGAAGTAAAAAAGGTATGTGGAGCGCTTTTTAGAGAGCAGAAAATTAGCTTAAATCTAACTGATTAGCAGTTCATTTAAATTGAGTTCTTCGCTTTCATTTACAGGAATTTTTAATCGTATTCCTAAAACACGAACTTGAATTGAACCACGGATATGGATGACAAAATCTTGCATGCTTACCGCACTAAGGATACCTTTTATGCTTGTCCAAACATTGGACTCAGGGTCGATAACGATGCGCAAGGGAATTTCAAAAGCTTGCCTTTTTTTAATCTTTACTTTCCGGTCTATTTGATTAATTTTCCCAGCTTTGGTGTCACCCAATAGAACATTAAAATTTATCCCAAGCAATTTGGCCTTGGCCTTGTTTGGATTGTAAAAGACGGCCTTACAGCTTAAGACCATTTTTGTAGTCCCTATTTTTTGCAATTTCCAATCTTTGGTTTTGATGAATTCTGGACTTTCCGCTGCTTGAATATTTCCTGCGGCAAAGAGTAAAAAGAATAGAGAGAGCATGAAGAGTAGGCGCCTTTACACTTTACTTTTCTTGAATTTTGCCAGCCTCATCAATGTATAAATCCTTATTGTTGGAAAATAGTACCGTTTGACGAGCGCTGATTAATACTTTTTCTTCGTTACCGTTTTGACGGCTTAAAAGATATCCTTCAATACTTACATCACTTACGACATCTGATTTGATTTTAACCATTCCATAATCCAAATTAAGAAAGGCATTTTCTGGTTTAAAATCAACTTGAATGGGTAGTTCAAATATTGATTTCGCAGGTACATCGTGGTTTTTCTTCTTGATGAAGGTTCCCACATCTTTGCCATTTACTACAATATCACACTCTATGTAGCTGATATTTAGAGTTTTTTCTTCAGCATTATAAAATCTAAGTGTAGTATTTATACCAACTTTTTTTTTCTTAAATTCACTCACTTTAATTTCGCTAAACTGCTGTAATTCAAGGCTTTTTGAGGAATTTGATCGACAAGATCCAAGCATTAAAACAAGGGTAGGCAAAAAAATATTTATACGCATGATAGAAAAGTGAAATTAACTTGGATAAAATAAGACCAAATATCATTAACTTTGTGGGCAAATTAAAGCAAACCGAATGATAATTGGAATTACTGGGACGATTGGGTCAGGCAAAGATACCTTAATGGAATTGCTAAAGAATGAATACGGATTCAAACATTATTCTGTTCGTCAATACTTAACTGAAAAGTTAGATGAGGAAGGAATTGAATTGAATAGAACGTCCATGACAAATTTGGCAAATGCTTTGAGAGAAGAAAATCACCCCGCATATATTATTGAGCAGTTGTTTAATAAAGCAAAGGAAGCAGGAGGGAATGCTGTAATAGAAAGTATTCGAACTCCTGGTGAAGTTGAATTCTTAAAAGAGCATGCTGATTTTCATTTATTCGCTGTAGATGCTGATCCTAATTTACGTTATGAAAGAGTGCAAATAAGAAAGTCTGCAACTGATAGAGTTGATTTCAATACTTTTATGGCTGAAGAGCAGAGAGAAATGAGTAATGATGAACCACATATGCAAAACATTGCAGCTTGTGTGCGTCTAGCTAGTC
This sequence comes from Flavobacteriaceae bacterium, assembly GCA_047621945.1. Taxonomy (GTDB): domain Bacteria; phylum Bacteroidota; class Bacteroidia; order Chitinophagales; family UBA8649; genus JAFMKE01. The sequence goes on along the minus strand of JBLHMK010000092.1, from coordinate 5,420 downwards.
AACGATTTAGAAACAATGCTACTATTGATATGTTCTACAAAAGAGTGCGTAAATCCTTAGAAAAGCAATTGAATATTTCTACTCAGGTAACGAAGTAGAATCCGCTTCATCCAACTTTATTAAAGCAAATACTGCATAGTTTGTGATGTCTGTATAATGCGAATCATTACCTTCAGAAATCAAGGTGCTGCCACCATTCCCTTCAATCTGTTTGATTCGATTGATTTTCATTAAGATAAGATCAGTATAAGAACTAATATGCATGTCTCGCCATGCCTCGCCATAGTCATTGTTTTTGGCTAACATAAGTTCTTTCGTTTGCTTAATGTGCTTGTCGTATAAACTCAAGGCATGCTCAAGGGCTAATTCAAGCTCGTCGCTTACTCCAAGTTCTAATTGAATCAAAGCAATGATGCAGTAGTTAACTAATCCTATAAACTCAGGTTCGATACCCTCATCTACTTTTTGAACCACGCCATCTTCAATGGTGCGAATTCGATTCGCTTTTATAAAGATCTGATCCGTCAAACTCGATAAACGCATGATGCGCCACGAGGTTCCATAATCTTTCACTTTTAAATTGAAGATATTACGACATTTTTCAATGGCCTTATCGTATTGCTTAGATGTTTTATTGCTACTCAAAATGCTTAACTTTACGCAAAAATAAATCTAAAACTTGGGAAATTTGACAAATCCTTCTTTTTCTATAAACTGTAATGGTCGATTAATCACAATTGAGCACGTGATGGTCATGGGGATATTGAATGCTACACCCGATTCTTTCTACGATGGCGGTCAATTTAAGCAGTTAAATTATGCAGTTGAACATGCGGCAAAAATGCTAGCAGAAGGGGCAGACATCATTGATGTTGGTGGAGTTTCTACTCGGCCAGACGCTAAAGAGGTGAGTCAACAAGAGGAAATGGATCGAGTGCTGCCTTTAATAGAAAAGTTAGGTCTTAGTTTTAAGGATGTAATTATTTCTATAGATACCTTCAGGTCGGAAGTAGCCAAAGAAGCGCTCAAATTAGGGGCGCATATTGTCAATGATATAAGTGGTGGTAGTATAGATGCGCAAATGTTTGAAACCGTTGCCCAGTTGAAATGCCCATATATTTTGTCGCATATTCAAGGAACTCCACAAACTATGCAGCTCAATCCTCAGTATGAAGATGTAGTCTTAGACGTGGTAAAGGAGCTTTCTTTAAAAGTTAAGCAATTAGAAGACGCTGGGGTTCATGATATTATTATTGATCCAGGTTTTGGTTTTGGAAAAACCATTGAGCAGAATTATGAGTTGCTAGCAGGTCTTCCTTTGTTAAATAGGGCATTTAAATATCCTATTTTGCTTGGGCTTTCAAGAAAATCAATGCTCTATAAACCCTTGGGCTTAACTCCTCAGGAAAGCCTTAATGCTACAACTGCCGCCCACATGATTGCGCTTCAAAATGGAGCACAACTCTTAAGAGTGCATGATGTCAAAGAAGCTAAACAAGCCATCCAGCTTTGGGAGCTTTCTCAAGCAGGTTTGTAATTTAATTCCAGTCTGTCATTGCGAGTAAGCCGAAGCATGAGGCTTGCGAGGCAATCTCTTTGAATTGAAGCACTAATTGATTTGAACTCACAGGTCGTAGCGGCTCGTTGCAACACCTCCACACGGTCATTGCGAGGAGAGAGGAACGATGGAGGCGGCAATCTCTTTTTTGACTCCCATATAGTCTAAAACTTATTGTAATTTTGCACCGTGAAAATTGCAGCTTCATTATATTCCACCAATCTTCAAGATCTTCCTTCCCTAGTGCATGAATTAGATGCGCTACAATTGGATTACTTTCATATAGATTGTTTCGAAGGACAAGAACAAAAAGTTCGCAAGGATATTTTGGCGATCCAAGGTATTTCGGATACCCCCATTGATTTACACGCTATTGGCGCATCGAGTGAAACCTTCTTTCAACTAGCGGATGATTTAAACGTTAAGCAGCTCACCTTACAATTAGAGAATTTAAAAGGAGAGCTCAGCGTTCCGAAAAACAGAACTTACAAGTTCGGTCTGGCTATAGTGAATGATACTTCACTTGCAAGCCTAGCTGAGTACACGCAAGACATCGATTACATTTTATTAATGACCACCACGCCTGGAAAGTCAGGAGGGACATTCCAAAAGTCGAGCTTTGAGCGTATCAGGCAATGTAAAAAACAATATCCTAAGCTACCCATTTTTGTAGATGGAGGAATCAATGCAGAAGTATCTTTTGTACTTCGTTTGTTAGGAGTAAGTCAAGCGGTTTCCGGTTCGTTTTTAGTTAACCACGACAACATTGCATTGGCCTTAGCTGATTTGCGTTTTCATCAGAAGGGGTCTTCGTTCTTAGTTGAAGATTTTATGCTTGATAAAGCCTCATTGCCTCTTATTAACAAGCATTCATGTTCTGTAAAAGAACTAATCCAAACCATGGATGATTTTGGGATGGGATTTGTATTGCTAGAAGAGCAAGGCAAACTAGTAGGTATTTGCAGTAATGCAGACTTAAGAAAAGGAATACTTAAAAACATTGATAATTTAAATCAATTGCAAGTAGAGGATATGATTAATAGCACGCCAATTACAATTTCAAATCAGGAGAGTACTTATGAGATGATTTCCTTAATCAAAGCAACTAATTTTCCTATTTTGTTTTTACCAGTAGTTGATGAAGAAAAGAACTTGAAAGGGGTCATCACTTTTAATGAGTTAATAAAAGGAGAGGGGTAATTCCCGTCTTGAAAAGAAATAATTATGATTGTACATTTAAATAAAGGCATTGCATTACCAGAGGCTAAAATGATAGCTGATGAGTTAAAAGCCATTTTAATCGAAAGGGAAGAAATAGTATTAGTAACGCCTTCTAAGTTACAAGTGCTACCTGCTCATTTGAACGCTAAGGTGAGCAAAGCAGTGGCTGTTCCCAATGATATTCAATTGGCAAGCAAAGCTTATCAAGAAGAAACGAGGCCCATTAAGTTCTCAAACTTTGAGATTGGTGGCGGAAATAACTCTACCGTGATGATTACTGGACCTTGTAGTGTAGAAACACCTGAACAAATTGAGAAAGCCGCTCAATTTTGTGTGAAGCAAGGGGTGAAAGTTTTGCGAGCAGGATGTTACAAGCCAAGAACTTCTCCCTACAGTTTCCAAGGCTTAGGTTTGGAAGGCTTGAAATTACTAGCTAAAATGAGAGAGAAATATGGTTTACATATCATTACTGAAGTTAGAGATGCAAGCCATATTGAAGAAGTTATTGAATATACTGATATCGTACAAATCGGCGCTAAAGCAATGTATGACCAAGGAATCCTTCGTCGATGTGGCAAAGCGCGTAAGCCCATACTTTTGAAAAGAGGCTTCGGTTCTACTTTACAAGAATTTGTGCAAGCGGCTGAGTTCATTCTTTCTGGAGGAAATGACGAAGTAATTTTATGTGAAAGGGGTATTCGTACATTTGAAACGAATACGCGTTTTACTTTAGATTTATGTGGAGTGGCTTTCTTGAAAGAGAAAACAAACTTACCCATCATACTAGATCCTAGTCACGCCATGGGGTATGCTTATGGCGTTGCAGATTTGGCCAGAGCATGTGTGGCAATGGGTATAGAAGGCTTGTTAATCGAATCGCATCCTACACCTAAAGAAGCCTGGAGTGATGCTGCTCAGCAGCTAGATTTTAATCAATATGAAGAATTAATGGCTAGTTTAAAACCTATTGCTCAAGCTGTAGGTAGAAATTTAGTATAAAGAAGAATTATGGAAATAGGTAAATATCATGAATTAACCGTACTACGAGAAACTAGTGTGGGTCTATACTTGGGAAATGAAGCAGATGAGGATATTTTGCTTCCAAATAAGTTCGTAATGCCTGAGTTTAAGGTAGACGATGTTGTCAAGGTTTTTGTTTATTTGGATAGCGATGAGCGACCAGTAGCGACCACGCAGATACCTGAAATTGTATTGAATGATTTTGCATTCTTAGAAGTAGGATATGTAACGCCAGTAGGGGCTTTTATGAATTGGAATATTGATAAGCAATTGTTAGTTCCTTTTCAAGAGCAAAAAGCGAAAATGCAAGAAGGTGAATTTCACCTGGTGCACATGCATTTAGATGAAAAAACAAATCGATTAGTAGGAAGTGCGAAGTGGCAAAAATTCATTAGCAAAAATACTGGCGACTTGAAAGATTTAGATGAAGTGGATATTATGGTTTTGGGGGAATCCCCTTTAGGTTATAATTGCATTGTTAATTGTCAATTCATGGGATTGGCATACAAGAATGAGAATTTCCAAGAAGTAGGAACGGGAATGCACATGAAAGCCTACGTCAAGCAAGTTAGAAGTGATGGAAAGCTAGATTTATTGTTTGAAAAGCCAGGCTTAGCTGCCTTGGAAGACCATGCTGAAAAAATATTGGGCATCTTAAGAAAAAATGGAGGGTTCTTAGCCTTTCACGACAAGAGCGATGCTAAAGAAGTACAAGAGAATTTACAAATGAGTAAGAAGGCATTTAAACGAGCCATTGGGAACTTGTATAAGAATAAATTGATTGAATTAGCAGACGACGGTATCAAACTTGCTGCTACCGAAACTGAATAAGTCTATACAATTATGAGCTCAATTATTACCCACTTAACAAAAATGCCTACATCCTTAGAAGATGAAGTGCAATACTATTTACCTTATGATGGTGGTATGTTGCATATGAATCCTTTAATTGGACAAGAAATTGAATTGAGCTTTGAAGGGGTAATCAATTGTATGATCTGTGGAAAGAAGACGAAAAAATCTTTTGGAAATGGGGCTTGTTATAACTGCTTTATGAATGCCCCTCAAGCTTCGCCGTGCATCATCAATCCTGAACTTTGTGAAGCTCACTTAGGGAAAGGTAGAGACGTGGAGTGGGAGGATAAACATCACAACCAAGAGCACATTGTTTACTTGGCTAAATCTTCAGCAATTAAAATTGGGGTGACTCGAAAAACACAAGTGCCTACTCGTTGGATCGATCAAGGAGCAAGTGAAGCTATCATATTAGCTGAAGTGCCGTATCGCCAGTTAGCTGGGGCAATTGAGGTTCAACTCAAAGAGTTTTTTACGGATAAAACCAATTGGCAGCGTATGCTCAAAAACGAGCAAAGTCCACTAGATATTTTGGAGGCCAAAGAAGAAGCGATACAGCATTTCTTAGATGAAGAATACTATGATTACATCGCTGATGATGATGAAGTTATTAAAATCAAATTCCCTGTCGCGGAATACCCAGAAAAGGTGAAAAGTGTAAAGCTGGATAAGGTGCCTATTATTGAAAGTGTCTTAAAGGGAATTAAAGGTCAATACCTCTACCTTGAAAACGGGCAAGTTATCAATATAAGAAATCATAGCGGAT
>JBLHMK010000091.1:0-10990 GCA_047621945.1 Flavobacteriaceae bacterium | reverse complement strand
TCAGATAATCGCAGAATGCAACGAGCTACTGAAAAATGATACGGGGTCAAAAATGATGAAGGCTATTGAATTGAGTGCTATTGTCCTTCTAGCCTTAAGCCAAGCGTTTTATCATTAGCTCAGCAACTTGAGCTTTCAAATCATCCATGTTATCGAGGCTTAATCCTTTTGTTGGAATAGCTTCTTCCCAATGCGATTCAATTGTTCCTGGTCTGTATGTGAAAAAACCTGTTGGCGGATTTAACTCTTTAATTCCTACGAGTACATTTACAACAATGGGTTTTTGCATTTCAATAGCTAGTCTAAATGCTCCATCATAAAAATCTTTTATAGGTTCATCTGTTCGGTTCCTTGTTCCCTCTGCGTAAATAAGAATAGAGAAACCGTTCTCCATTTCTGTTTTCATTTTCTGAAACGACATTTTTCTGGAGACCTCACTTTTACGATCAACCAAAATGAATAAACGATTGATTAGATAACCAAAAAAGGGTACTCTATCCGCTTCTTTCTTACCTAAGAACTTAAACAATATATCATCAGGTGAGCCGACTACATTTGCTGGAATATCCATCATAGATTGATGATTACTTACTATTACATAACTTTCATCCTTACTATAGACAGCATGAATTTTTCTTTTTACAAAAAGAAAAATAGAATAACAAATGGCGTTTCCAATAAATCGATAAAGGAAAATAAGAAATTGTCTATCCCTTTTATTTCCAAAGAATAAACTCGTTAACAAGTACGCAAAGTAGGCCACAATTATCCAAAACATGAAGAAGAATGTCGCCCAAATACTAAAAAAAAATCGAATTATTGTATTCATACTAACAATCGTTTGTACATATTAATGGTGTTTTCCAGTCCATAATACAAACAATCTCGAACAAATGCTTGACCTATAGAAACCTCCAGTAAATTAGGAATACTTGCTTTGAAGTAAGCCAAATTATCTAGGTTCAAATCATGTCCAGCATTAATACCTATTTGAAGGTCCTCCAATAATGGAAGAACCGATTCAAAACTTTTTACTAAGTGTTTTTTGTCCTCATCACTTTTGGCCAGACTATATCCATGAGCATAAGGCCCAGTATAGAATTCAATTCTGTCTGTCCCTGCTTTTTTTGCCATTTCCAATTGCAAAGAGACAGGATCCATAAAAAGTGCAGTACGTATACCCTCTTTGTTAAATTCGTCCAACACTTCTTTCAATAAGCTAAAATTAGCCAACACATCCCAACCATGATCAGAGGTTAACTGACCAGGAGCATCTGGAACCAGCGTTACTTGGCTTGGCTTTGCTTTTAAAACCATTTCCACAAAATCTCGACTAGGATATCCTTCAATATTGTATTCACATTGATCCGCTGGTAAAAAACTCCTTAAATCACGTACATCTTTCCGAGTAATATGGCGCTCATCTGGGCGGGGATGAACCGTAATTCCGTCTGCACCGTATTGCTTACAATCTAGCGCAAATTTTAGCACATCAGGAACTTGCATTCCCCTTGCATTTCTGAGCAGAGCAATTTTATTGATATTGATTGAAAGTTTCGTAGACATTTAAAAAAAATTTAATTAATTATCCGATCTAAACTAAAAACTAGCTTCGTATCGATTTAGTAGGAGCTTAAGCAATTGAAATTTTGCAGCTTTCAATCGTTGATGAATAGCTGCTTGAGAAATTCTCAAATTATCTGCAATTTCCATTTGCGTGTTCCCAATTAAACTAAAATAAATAGCTTCAGCTTGCGCTCTTGACCAATTATGCATTATATCAGATAAGAAAGAACTATGCAATATCCACTCAGGATTTAGCTCTTTAAGCGCAAATTCTATACTACTTAATTCATCCTTTGCCTTTAGCTTATTCAGAGAACTGTTTGAAATTTCAAATGCCGGACCAGCTGATTTCAACAATCTTTCTGCATGCAAAGTAATTTCACCTACCCCTAAGGCTTGACGAACAGGTATTCTATTAAATTTAAAATAACAATATTGTGCGACCATTGTCTTTAAGCCATCTAAGGCTTTATTCGCTTTAGTTTGCATTCCATCTCCGTTAAAGATTTCAAGCTCTTCTATGATGGACAAACGAGATAGCTCTTTACCTAGAATAGAGAAACGATCCAAATCAGATGGCTTCATTTTTTTAGAGTCAATAATATCTAATGTAATTATGGCTTCCTGATTCACGATAGGTATAAATTACAAGCTTATAAAACACAATTATAAGTAAATAAGCTTATAAAAACAAGTAAAACTACTTATCGTTAACGTTTAATGAGATAGCTAAAAGCAACACTATATAGATTAGCCTTCAAACCATCACTCCGTCTGTAATGAGAGTATTTAAGGTCTATACTTTTAAGCACATTGGTTCGGGTCTTGCTCTTATTTTTAAAATTGAATATTCCGAACAAGGGATCAATTCCTACACCAAGTCCAATTCTATGGCTATTGAAGCCAGACAGATCATAATCTGAAGTATAGAACGAAGCATTTGCTTGATGCGTAGCAAATGGAGCAAAATACTTTGCACTACTTTGATTGTGATAGCGATAAAATGGATATACCCGTAGAAACTTAGTTAACACCATTGGCAATTCAATTTGAGCGGTATGTCCCATTACATTCCAAGTATCATAGTAAAAGCGGTAATACGCTTTTAGTCTTAAGAAATCTGCAATGTAATAGTTGTATCGAAGACCAATAGGTAATTTAAATCGGGTAGATGGAAGCATCTCCACTTGGGAATTAACCAAGCTTGCTGTATTATCCAAAGGGTTGCCAAATTGATCTAAATTATAATCCGAAAAATAGACGCGGTGAAAAGGAGTTGAAAGTATTCCCTTTTGAAGCACAAAATCAACATTCACAGATGCTGTCATTCTTTTATTCATTACCCAAGACTGAACTAATGACAAGTTTGCTGAATGTCGCCCATCTGTATCAAGAATTGCAAAGCTCGCATTCCTTTGTTCCACGGGGTAAATCAATTTCCATTTATCATAGAAATAACCTCCTTTAACACTAAACTCCCTATTCTCATCCTTTGAGGTTTTAGCGTATCCTCCACCAACAGAAACCGAGGTCACATCAAACTCGAATGACATAGCTAATGTTCCACTATAACTAGTTTTTTTCTTCTTGTTTTTTTGTTTGTAGCCTAGGCTTGAATAAATTCTATAATCAGCAGCAGATGCAGAAGAAACATGGTCTGCTTGCAGGTAAGGATTATTAATATTGTCAGACGAAGCTGAAGAATAATAATCGACTCCCCCACTATATGAAATAGAACGAAGGGTGTCGAGAGGAATATTTACAATTATAGAAGGAGCAATATTATTTAACTTTTCTGTTCCTAAACCACCTGTGACTGGCGAGTGAATTCCTTCTTGTTCGTAATAATTAAACAAGAAATCTATACTTACATCTTCTAAGTGAATCTTATTTGAATCCACAGGATTCTGAGCTACAAGATTTAAGCTAAGGAAAACAAGAAAGATGAGCATTGAGAATTTTAGTTGCATCCGCATCCTCCTCCTGTTTTTCCTCCATTAGCGCCAGACACTCCCTCGCGATAAATTTGAAATCCGTTTTCAAATCCCTCTAAAGGGGAAGCTGACAATTGCATATCTGGGTCATTTAAATACATTTTTTGATAAGCCTTGACGCTAGTACATGAGGACAGCCCCATGCAAAATATCCCAAACAACACCATGCTAATTACTCTTTTCATCAACTCTATTTAGTGTAATGCGCTTCGAATATAGTAATTTATTTTTGTCCGTAAGGATAATACCTTCCACTCCGTTCAAGTGATTGATTAAGTCCATTCCATCCTTCTCTCCTAACACAAAAACTGCAGTGGCCAATGCATCCGCTAATTCAGCAGTTTGCGACACAATCGTAACGCTTAAAACCCCTTGAACTGGAATCCCAGTCTTTGGGTTGACGATATGACCAAAACGTTCTCCATTGATGAGAACGAAGCGTTCATAATCACCTGAAGTGACCACTGCTTGATCTTCAATTTGCAAGCTTGAAACAATCTCACTTTTGTGATTGGGATCTGCGATTCCAATATTCCAGGAACTTCCATCTGATTTTTTCCCCCATGCCAAAATATCTCCTCCAGCATTTACCACTCCATTTTCAATGTCATAACTCAGCATTACATGTTTCGCTCTATCTGCGGCATAGCCTTTCCCGATAGCTCCAAAGCCAATTTTCATTCCTTTTTGTTTTAGAAAAACCGTCGTATCCTCTTGATTCAAATGGATGTCTAGATAGTTAATAAGTCGCACAGACTCTTCAAGAATTTTTGGATGAGGCATTTGCATTTCTTGCCCATTAAACTGCCAAAGCTTATCAATAGAGGCAAATGAAATATCAAAATAGCCATTGGTAAGCTCTGCTATTTTTTGGCTACGCTCTATGAGTTGAAATAATTCATAATCAACTTTTACTGTTTGTACACCAGCGAGCTTGTTTATTTGGCTAGTTTGAGAAGAAGGTCGCCATGAGGAAATTAATTCTTCTATCCGCACCACTTCTTCAATAGCGGCAATTATTGCTTGTTCACTTTGTTTATCTTGAGAATGGATAGCCGTAAATGTAAAAGCAGACCCCATCAATAGGGTGTCTTTAGAATTAGTGAAACTCTCTTGAGCCTGCGAAATTAAGGGGAATAGGAGCAGTAATAAGAAAAATCTCATTTTAGAACTATTGGATAAGCGCTGTTATGCTTTGTAAATACTCTTCAACAGAAGCACAAGGATAAGTCACTTTACCTAATAACTTCCCTCTTTCGTCTACAAGAAGGGTTAAAGGAAACACCCCCTGTTTATTGTAAATTTCCGCCAACTTATCATTCTGAGCAGTGAGCTCATCACTAAGTTTATTTGCTTTCTTAGCCGGGAAGTCTAGGTTTAACAATATCAACTCACTTTCGGCAAAAGCTAAAAACTCTTCAGTTTCAAACAACTCTTTACTTAAACGCATACAATTGCCACACCAGTCAGAGCCTGAGAATGAAATCAATATGGACTTTTCACTGTCTCTAGCCAGCTCTTTAGCGGCATCCATTTTCACCATCCAAGCTTCACTTTCTTGAGCATTCAAGGCCATGAATGAAAAAGCAACTGTTATCATCAAAAAAAACTTTCTCATAAGATCTCTATTATTTCTTCAAAGGTTCCATCGTGACAGAGATTACATTGTCCATTAGTCACTATAGTTGACATTGAACTAACTATTTGTCCTGACGAGTTAATTATATCAACTGCTATGCCATTTTTGAAATCTACCTCTTCTGTGGTATATAAGTTACCTAATTGATCAATCTCTACTGAAGCAAGCAGTTCTTGAGTAAGCGCATCATAAGCAAGCACGGTATGGTTTGAGTAATTACCATAAACACTACCTGCTATAGAGAACCATCCGTCCCCTGCGCCATCTTGGTAATGACAATTCATGCAATTATCACCCTTGTAATGACTTTCATCTTCCTTATGCGCGCTAATATTGGTTTCACCTGCTGCTTTACTGCAAGAGATCATCCAAGCAGAGAACATGGCGAATATAAAGAGGGTCACTAAGAATCGTTTATTCATAAGTTAATTTTCAAATTAAAGATAGTAAAGTTTGCAAACTATGTATCTCCTAAACGAAAAAGCCTCCCAATAAATTGGGAGGCTTTTTATATCTAAAAAATAAATGTTAGTATCTGTAATAATCAGGTTTGAATGGGCCTTCAGGTTTCACACCGATATAATCAGCTTGATCTGTACTTAAGGTTTCTAATTCAACACCAATTTTAGATAAGTGCAATGCTGCAACTTTCTCATCTAAATGCTTAGGTAAAACATAAACTTTGTTCTCATAGTTTTCTGGGTGTATCCACAACTCTAATTGAGCTAATACTTGATTTGTAAATGAGTTACTCATTACAAAACTTGGATGACCAGTACCACAACCTAAATTTACTAAACGTCCTTCAGCCAAAACAATGATATCATTACCATTCAAGTTATACATATCAACTTGAGGTTTGATTTCATCTTTAGTTGAACCATACTTTTCATTTAACCAAGCCATGTCGATTTCATTATCGAAGTGTCCAATGTTACAAACAATTGTTTTGTCTCCCATTGCTTCGAAATGCTTACCAGTGATAATGTCTTTGTTTCCTGTTGCAGTTACAACAATGTCAACATCTTTTAATGCATTTTCCATTTTCTTAACTGCAAAGCCATCCATTGCTGCTTGTAAAGCACAAATTGGATCACATTCAGTAACAGTAACTCTAACACCTGCATTTCTCAATGAAGCTGCTGAACCTTTTCCTACATCACCGTAACCTGCAACAACTGCAGTTTTACCAGCTAACATAATATCTGTTGCTCTTCTAATTGCATCAACTAAAGATTCTTGACAACCGTATTTGTTATCGAATTTAGATTTAGTAACTGAATCATTAATATTGATTGCTGGCAATGCTAGCGTACCATTCTTCTCTCTTTCGTATAAACGGTGAACACCAGTAGTTGTCTCTTCTGAGATTCCTTTGATTCCGTCAACTAATTGAGGGAATTTATCGAGTACCATGTTGGTTAAATCACCCCCATCATCTAAAATCATATTTAAAGGTTCTCCACCTTTAAAAGCGTGTAAAGTTTGTTCGATACACCACTCAAACTCTTCTTCATTCATTCCTTTCCAAGCGAAAACCGGAACGCCTACAGCAGCAATAGCAGCAGCAGCGTGATCTTGCGTTGAAAAAATATTACAAGAAGACCAAGTAACCTCAGCACCAAGTTCAACTAATGTTTCTATCAACACGGCTGTTTGAATAGTCATGTGTAAACATCCAGCAACTCTTGCTCCTTTTAATGGCTTACTAGCACCAAACTCTGTTCTTAAAGACATCAAACCGGGCATTTCTGCTTCAGCTAGTGTCATCTCTTTTCTTCCCCAATCGGCTAAGGAGATATCTTTTACTTTATAATTCATAGTATCTGTTTGCATTAAATCGTAATAATTATTGAGGCGCAAAGGTAAGGAATAATCGATAAAACAACTATTATTTAGTTAATAAACCTCTACAACGAATGTCATAAAAATCCTGAAATGCTCGTGCAAGCGTTAGTTGATTATCTTTAAGATAGACCGGGTCCGTAATTGTCTGAAAAAGAATGAAGTCAATTTGAGATAGCATCTTGGCATTTAAGTTATTAAAGATTCCTCTTTCCATTCCCTTTTGATAATATCCAGCTAATTCTCTAACAGCCAAATCAATTAAGCTTTCAATTTGCAGATAAATTTCGGGGAATACTGTTTTTAGATCTTCCAGAAAATCATTGCTAATATCACCAATATGCGTATGTAACAGCTCGAAGCTTTTCTTATATCGATCAAAAAAAGCTAAGTTTTCGTCATAGAGAATAGGAACAAATCCCGAAATCATTTTGACTTTAAAACTAACCAGTTCCTCGACCATCTCCTCTTTAGATTGAAAATACTTATATAAAGTGGCTTTGCTTTTATTTAAGCCTAATGCAATTTCATCCATGTTACTTTGCGCAAGACTATGCGTTCTAAAAAACTCAATTAAGCCTTCAATGATTGCTTGTTGCTTGGCCGGATTTTTAGTTCTTTCTTTAACTACAGAATTTCTTCCCATAAAACAAAAGTAAACTATTTTAATCATTTTAGTTTACTATTTAAATAATTTTGTTTACATTTAAATTATAAAATTAAAAACTATGCAAGTACGCGCAATAAAATATTTAGGAGTTTTCATTAGTCCAGTTGTAATTTTCATTTGCCTTAATTTAGGTGGATGGTTTACTTGGGGTGGCTTGATTTACGCATTTATTCTTGTACCTATCCTAGATGCACTACTCCCATCTACGACCTATAATATGACTAAAGTTGAGGAAGATATCGCTAAAAGCAGCCGAGTCTATGACTGCTTAGTCTATTTAATTGTACCCTTGCAGTATTTCTTAGTATTTTATACCATGTACAGATTGAGCTTAGGAGGATATACCTGGGTTGAGTATGTTGGATATATATCCGCTTTAGGCTTAGCCTGTGGAATTTTTGGGATAAATATTGCTCATGAGCTTGGTCATCGCAGTAAGAAATATGAGCAGTTTCTATCTAAGTCTTTATTGTTAACCTCTCTCTACATGCATTTCTTTATAGAGCACAACCAAGGACACCATAAAAATGTAAGTACAACAGATGACCCCGCGTCTTCTCGTGAAGGAGAGATTATTTATTTCTTTTTCTTTCGCTCAGTTATTGGCGGATATTTAAGCGCATGGCATTTAGAAAATAATCGATTAAAAAAGCAGGGGAAATCAAGCTTATCTTTTGACAATCAAATGATCTGGTATCATCTCATTCAAGGAGCGTTTTTAGGATTAATATTTGCGCTTTTCGGTTTAATCCCTATGCTTTGTTTTATAGCTTCTGCAATCTTTGGATTCTTAACATTAGAAACCGTTAATTACATTGAACATTATGGCTTGAGCAGAAAGAAAAACGAATATGGCGCTTGGGAAAAAACACTTCCTATTCACTCATGGAACTCCAACCACCCCTTTGGCCGTATTTTATTGTTTGAGTTAACAAGACATTCTGATCACCACTATATTGCCAATCGTCCTTATCAAGTTTTAAGACATTTTGATGAAAGTCCTCAAATGCCCACGGGCTACCCTGGCATGATGGTAATATCCTTAATTCCGCCTCTTTGGTTTTGGATGATGGGCAAAGAAATTAAAAAACTAAAAACTAGAGATGCTACCTTAGCATAATCGATGAAGGCATACGAAGTAGTAATAATAGGAAGTGGGTTTAGCGGTATTTGTTCAGCCATCAAGCTCCTAGAGAACAAGATAGAAAACTTTGTTATTCTAGAAAGAGATGATTCTTTAGGCGGAACTTGGTGGAAAAATAGTTATCCAGGCGCTGCGGTAGACGTCCCTTCCCATTTGTATTCTTTTTCATTTGAACCTTACGATTGGACTCGACTCTTTGCCAAGCAAGAGGAAATACTTGCCTATACGAACTTACTCATTGACAAAAATCGACTGAAGGAAAAATCTCGTTGCAAGGTCTCCATTGAAAAATTGGTGTATCAAGAAAATATAGGACTATGGAACGTCTATCTAAGTAATCAAGAAGTCATCCAAACACAATTTGTGATTTCAGGAACAGGTAGCTTAAGTCAAGCGAACATACCAACAATAGAAGGCTTAGATCAATTCCAAGGGGCTTGTTTCCATTCATCTAATTGGGACACTAATTATGAATATAAAGACAAACGTATTGCGGTTGTAGGCACTGGAGCAAGTGCTGTTCAGCTAATTCCTGAATTAGCTAAAAAAGCAAATAAAATTCACGTCCTCCAGCGCACTGCTCATTGGATATTACCACGTCCAGACCGACCACTTAGAAACTGGGAAAGGAAACTATTAAAAATTAAGTTTTTTAATAAATTCTTTAGGGGCTTAAGCTATGTAAAAAGTGAGAGTCGCGCCATCTTTTTCACAAAAATTCCTAGCCTCGCCAAGTTGGTGAGACTTGAAGGACTACACCACTTAAAAAAACAAGTAAAGGACCAATCCATTCGAGAAAAACTAACTCCTAGCTATGATATTGGATGTAAGCGCATACTACTGACCAATGACTATTATCCCACCTTACAAAAAGAGAATGTTGAACTAATTACCAAGGTCATTGAATCCATTACAACTACTGGCATTCGCTTCACTGATCAAAGCACGATTGATCTTGACTTGATAGTTTTAGCCACTGGCTTCCATGCTTCCGAAAATGCCATCCCTTTCCAAGTTCAAGGTAAGCAAGGAATCTCTTTGGAAGATTCTTGGAAAGACGGGGCCTACGCCTACTATGGCACTATGGTATCCAATTTCCCTAATTTGTTTTTCGCGATGGGACCAAACACGGGCACTGGGCATACTTCTGTCATCTACTTTATTGAATCCCAGCTGAGGTACATAATGGATGCCATTAAAAAAAGCAAGAAGAATAATTGGAAGAGCATCGAAATAAAACCTGCCGTTGAAAAACGTTTTAACCAAAACTTACAAAAGGCATTGAAGGGTACTATTTGGCAAAAAGGAGCTTGTAGCAGTTGGTATCTAACAGAAGCAGGTAAGAACACAACCATGTATCCAAATTTCAGTTTTATTTTTCGTCATAATACGCGACGTTTTGATAAGCAAAAACATCTCACTATTCCAGCACAAAAATTATAAAATTTAAAGCTATTCATAGGATTTGTTTATATTTAACTTCTATAATTCTACGCTATGGAAGTTGGCACTTCAAAACAACCCAATTTGCTTAAAAAAGATGAACTTTATTTTGAGCTTCTTCGGCAAAAAGATTTTGCTAGGCTTGATGCTAATAATCAAGTGTATTTTGATTTTACAGGGGGTAATTTATACCCTGAAAGTTTAATCGATCAGCACTATGATTATCTCAAGAATAAGGTTTTAGGAAATCCCCATTCTACTAATCCGACTTCGCAGTTATCGTCTCAAAAAGTAGAAGAAGCGAGAAACAAGGTGTTAACTTATTTCAATGCTCAAGATGACTATTTCTGTGTCTTTACAGCCAATGCAAGTGCTGCGCTTAAAATAGTAGGTGAATGTTATCCTTTTCAAGAAGATTCCTCACTAGTTCTATTTGCGGATAATCATAATTCGGTAAATGGCTTGCGTGAGTTTTGCAAGAGCAAAAAAGCAAGTTATGAGTATTGTCCCATGTTCTACGATAATCTTCGCGTGGATGAGCAAAGACTCAGCGAAATGCTTGTTAAACATTCTGCTAGAAAAGAGAAACTTCTTGCCTTCCCTGCTCAGAGTAATGTCTCTGGAGTAAAGCATGATTTAAAATGGATTGATAAAGCTCAAAACCTAGCTTGGGATGTTCTTTTAGATGC
>JBLHMK010000090.1:0-11057 GCA_047621945.1 Flavobacteriaceae bacterium | reverse complement strand
ACTAATTACTTGAAAGCAATGGGGGGTGGTGAGGTGTACTTATTAAATATCTTAAAGTTTTCTGAACTCGGTTCAAAGTTTCAACCTTATGCTGGATTGCATTTTGGGGCCGTACAAGCAAATGTTACTAGCGCTGGATCTAACTCGATTGAAGATGTAAATAAGTTTAAAGGTTGGACCCTTGCCCACCAATGGCACTTAGGAGCCAAATTCAAATTGAGCAAAACTTTTGATTTAAATTTTCGTGGCGCATTGTTGGCCATGAAGTCAGACAAGATTGACAATGAGTTTGCCACTGTTGCAGCCAACAAGACAAGTGATGCTATTTTTAGTATGGAATTAGGGGTGACCATTCATCTTGGTGGACGAGGTAAAGATCCTATTGTTTGGTATGATCCCCATTCAGTTTTAGAAGAGTCTATAGCCATAGATACTGTTCTTCCTTTGGAATTTAGTTTAGACGAAAAACTAAATTTAATCAACACGAAACGGATACAAAATGAAGCAAAAACTGCTCTAGAAATTGCTGCATTGAAAATGGAGAAAGATGACCTAAAATCTCAAGTAGATGCCTTAGAGCGAAAAGTAAATGAATTAATTAAACTTGAGCCACCTAAAGCCTTTGTTTTAGATAAACCAAGTGGGCCACCTACAGAGGAGACTGTTTATCAAGCTGTTTTAATTGGACCTATCGATGCCGAATACTATATCGTTTCTGGTTCATTTAGTCAACTTATAAATGCCGAACAACGAGTTACCCAACTCAATAAAAAAGAATACACCCCTGTTATCATGAGAGAACCGTCATCCAATAACTTGAATAGAGTTGTCATTGACACCGCAAACAGTTTTAAAAAGGCCCTTCAGTTAGTGATCAAGTATAAAAAAGAACTGGATCCAAACACTTGGATTATCAAGCAGAAAAAGTAAATCCAAAACGCTCGTTTCTCTTTCTTGCTATGAAATATGATCATGAATAATTTAATTTTTCTATACCCTACAAAACCGTAACTTCGTAGGACTAAAAATAATCCTTTTAATGCAAGAAGCCAAACCATATCAACCCAAAAATAGTGTAAGAATCGTAACAGCAGCCTCTTTGTTTGATGGGCATGATGCAGCAATTAACATTATGAGAAGAATCATTCAGTCTACTGGATGCGAAGTGATTCATCTCGGACATGATAGAAGTGTTCAAGAAGTGGTTAACACCGCTATTCAAGAAGATGCTCAAGCCATTGCAATGACGTCTTATCAAGGTGGGCATAATGAGTATTTCAAATACATGTGTGACCTTTTAAAAGAAAGAGGCGCTTCTCACATAAAAATATTTGGAGGAGGAGGAGGAGTGATTCTTCCAGAAGAAATTAAAGAGTTAATGGATTACGGGGTCACCCGAATCTATGCTCCAGATGATGGTCGATCTATGGGATTGCAAGGCATGATTAATGACCTCATTGAAAAAAGTGATTACGCGCCTTCTTCATTCCCTTTTGATAAAGACTACCTAAAAAAGTTAAAAGCTAAAGACGTTAATATCATTGCCCGATTAATTTCGATTGCAGAAAATAATTCTAGCTTCTTCGACAAAGATCTTCTCCCTACAATTACAAAGGAAAAAGGCGATCAAAAACGAACCCCTATTTTAGGAATTACAGGAACTGGTGGTGCGGGTAAATCTAGTTTAGTAGATGAGCTTGTTCGTCGATTTTTACTAGACTTTCCAGACAAGGAAATTGCTATTGTTTCTGTTGATCCAAGTAAAAGAAAAACAGGTGGTGCTTTATTAGGAGATCGTATTCGAATGAATGCTATCAATAGCGATCGCGTTTATATGCGTTCATTAGCTACTCGCCAAGCAAACCTTGCTCTTTCTAAACACGTAGATGATGCTTTAAGCATTTTAAAAGTTGCGGGTTATGATTTAATCATTTTGGAAACCTCAGGTATTGGTCAAAGTGATACAGAGATTACCGAACACTCAGATGCAAGTTTATATGTAATGACTCCAGAATATGGAGCAGCTTCTCAATTAGAGAAAATTGACATGCTCGATTTTGCAGATATTATTGCCTTAAATAAGTTCGACAAACGTGGGGCATTAGACGCGCTTCGAGATGTCAAAAAACAATATAAAAGAAACCATAGTCTATGGCACGACGACGATGACACCTTGCCCGTCTTTGGAACTATCGCTTCCCAGTTTAACGACCCAGGAACGAACACTTTGTACAAGGCCATTATGGATAAAATAGTAGAACGTACTGAAGCTGATTTGGCTTCAACTTTCTCTATAGAAAACGAAATGTCTGAAAAGATTTTTATCATTCCACCCAATCGAACAAGATACCTTTCTGAAATTTCTGAAAGCAATCGTGCTTACGATGAATGGGTAAATAAACAATGTATTGTTGCAGGACAATTATTCGGTATTCAACGCACACTTGACTCCTTAAAAGGAAGTCAAAATGAATCTGCATTGAAAGAAAATTTAGAAAAACATTTCGAAGAAATCAAGTTGAACCTTGACCCTAAAAACTGGGTACTTCTTGAAGAGTGGGATGCTAAAAAAGCGCGATACGCTGCAGATGTTTATTCCTTCCAAGTAAGGGGTAAAGAAATTAAAATTGAGACTAAAACAACGTCTCTTTCCCACCTTAAAATTTCTAAAGTTGCTTTGCCTAAATATGAATCTTGGGCAGATATACTTCGTTGGACATTACAAGAAAATGTGCCGGGAGAATATCCTTACACTGCTGGTCTTTATCCTTTCAAAAGACAAGGTGAAGATCCTACAAGAATGTTTGCCGGAGAAGGTGGACCAGAAAGAACAAATAGACGTTTTCACTACGTAAGTTTGGGCATGCCAGCTAAGCGACTATCAACGGCTTTTGACTCGGTAACTTTATACGGAAACGACCCAGGTAAGCGTCCTGATATTTATGGAAAAATTGGTAATGCAGGGGTAAGTATTTGCTGCTTAGATGATGCTAAGAAATTATACAGTGGTTTTGATTTAAGTCATGCAATGACTTCGGTTTCTATGACCATTAATGGACCAGCGCCTATGCTCTTAGGCTTTTTCATGAATGCGGCTATTGACCAGCAATGTGAAAGATATATTACGGAGAATAGCCTTGAAAAAGAGGTGGAGAAGAAGCTTAAATCCATGTATGAAGATAAGGGTCGCGTGCGTCCAAATTATCAAGGAGAGTTGCCGGAAGGAAATGATGGATTAGGCTTAATGCTTTTAGGTATTACTGGGGACCATGTATTGCCAGCTAAGGTTTATGAAGAAATTAAAACAAAGACCTTGTCTTCTGTTAGGGGAACTGTTCAAGCAGATATTTTAAAAGAAGACCAAGCACAAAACACTTGTATTTTCTCTACTGAATTTGCCCTTCGTTTAATGGGTGATGTGCAAGAGTATTTCATTAACAATTTAGTGCGAAATTTCTATTCCGTTTCAATAAGTGGATACCACATTGCGGAAGCCGGGGCGAATCCAATAACGCAATTAGCGTTTACTTTAAGTAATGGATTTACTTATGTAGAGTATTACTTGAGCAGAGGAATGGACATCAATGCATTTGGTCCAAACTTATCTTTCTTTTTCTCCAATGGAATTGATCCAGAATATGCTGTAATTGGTCGAGTAGCTCGACGAATTTGGGCAAAGGCTTTGGCTAAGAAATATGGTGCAAATCCAAGAGCGCAAATGTTGAAATATCATATTCAAACAAGTGGACGAAGTTTGCACGCGCAGGAAATTGACTTCAATGATATCCGTACAACATTACAAGCCTTGTATGCTATTTATGACAACTGTAATTCATTACATACAAACGCCTATGATGAAGCCATTACAACGCCTACTGAAGATTCAGTACGACGAGCCATGGCCATTCAGTTAATCATCAATAGAGAACTAGGATTATCTAAAAATGAGAACCCCATTCAAGGCGCCTTTATAATAGAAGAGTTAACTGACTTAGTAGAAGAAGCTGTCTTACTAGAGTTTGATAGAATTACAGACCGTGGTGGTGTGTTAGGAGCTATGGAAACCATGTATCAACGAGGTAAAATTCAAGAAGAAAGCTTGTATTACGAAACCTTAAAACATACCGGAGAATTTCCAATTATTGGGGTGAATACCTTCTTAAGTTCTAAAGGTTCTCCTACCGTTATTCCGAAAGAAGTTATCCGAAGTACGGAAGAAGAAAAAGAATACCAGATAGAGATGTTGGGGAACCTTCATCAAGCGCACACCGATAAAATTGAGAACACTTTAAAGCAATTGCAAGAAGCGGCTGTTCGCAATGACAATTTGTTTGAGCACTTAATGGAAGCGTGTAAGTTTTCTTCGCTTGGACAAATCACGCACGCCTTGTTCGAGGTTGGAGGTCAGTATAGAAGGAATATGTAAGGTTGCTTAAGCCTGCTAGAATATTAGGAACTATCAGCTGTTTGGTATCAGACAGCTGCACATAGCGAATTTGTGTGCCTTGTATGAGCTGCCTCCCGCTTCTTGGAACATGGTTTACCCTTAGCATTCATATTATCGCAACTTCCTCCTTCTTTTTAAGTCATTTCGAACGGAGAGGGAAATCTTCCATCAATGCATCGAACAATTGGAGTAAGCTTAGCTATTAGTTTGTGTAATAAATAAACAGCATCTGAAAGCCCTCTAGCAGGAATTCAAACCCTATCAGCTATTCTATTTGCATTTTCTAGATTTAAGCTTAACCCAGATTCAGTTAAACAGAAGATTTCTCCAAAGTCGAAATGACCAAGGTATATACAAGCTCGGGCTTCATAGATCACAGCTACCCTAAAGGCTATTCCGCCATTTACCTCTTCTCTCTCAATTATACATTCTACATTATTAATTATACATTTGTTTTTCAGCTATGAAAAACAGAATCACACAACTCTTCAACATCCAATACCCCATCATTCAAGCCGGAATGGTTTGGTGCAGTGGGTGGGAATTAGCCAGTGCGGTAAGTAATGCAGGTGGTCTAGGAATTATTGGCGCTGGGTCTATGTATCCTGAAGTTTTAAAAGAACACATTCAGAAATGTAAGGCTGCCACAAGTAAGCCCTTTGCCGTTAACCTACCACTACTTTATCCTAGTATTGAAGAGCATGTTGCAACTATCATCGAAGAAAAAGTCCCTATAGTTTTTACTTCTGCTGGCAATCCTAAAACCTGGACCTCGCATCTGAAAGCTCAAGGGATTACAGTGGTTCATGTAGTGAGCAGTAGTAAATTTGCTTTGAAGAGCGAAGCTGCTGGTGTGGATGCGATTGTTGCTGAAGGATTTGAAGCTGGAGGCCATAATGGACGAGAGGAGACCACAACACTTTGTTTAATACCGGAAGTATGTAGTCAAGTTCAAATTCCTGTGATAGCAGCAGGAGGTATTGGCAGCGGGAAGGCCATGTTAGCCGCCTTTGCTTTAGGAGCAGATGCGGTACAAATAGGAAGCAGATTTGTAGCTAGTCATGAAAGTAGCGCACATATCAATTATAAGAAAACCTTATTGAATGTAGTAGAAGGAGACACTGAAATTCGTTTAAAGAGTGTTACACCCGTTCGGCTTTTAAAGAATAAGTTCTACGAACAAATAAAGGCGGCAGAAGAACAAGGAGCAAGCGTTGATGAGTTAAGAGCCATTCTAGGAAGAGGTAGAGCCAAGAAAGGAATGTTTGAAGGGGAATTGACCGATGGCGAATTAGAGATTGGCCAGGTTTCTGCTCAGATTAAAAACATTCTACCCGCCGCTGATATTCTAAAAGAGATTTGGGATGCGTTTTTGAGTGAAAAGGAGCGATTGGCTAGTCTATAAAGAATGTAGTCTTTCATTTTTTTCCTTGATGAAAAAACGAAACAACCTGCCTGCCAGCAGGAATAATCAAGGCTGTCAATAAAATTTGATTCAAACCTTCATTAAACCTAAGTGCGGCCTAGGGGTCTTCAAACAAGTTTTCAGCTCCTCGGTCTTTCTAAGGTCTAATTTTGATTCTCCCTAAATTTCCTTGAAGGCCAATCTTGAGTTAACTAATTGAACTATCTTTGCATCATGATAATTCATTCCGCAGATTTTACTTGTAGTTACGTTGATTGGCGCAAGTGCCCTGATTCGCCTGAACCTGAGTTTGCCTTTATTGGGAGAAGCAATGTTGGGAAGTCCTCTTTGATTAACACTCTCACCCAACGTAAAGGCTTAGCTAAGATTTCTAATACGCCTGGAAAGACTCAATGCATTAATTTCTTCTCCATAAACAAGGATTGGAACTTAGTGGATTTGCCGGGGTATGGTTATGCCAAGACTAGTAAAACAAGTAGAGAGATTTGGATGCAATTTACCAAGGACTACTTACGTAAAAGAGAACAATTACAAAACGTTTTTTTATTAGTAGATGCACGAATAGATCCGCAGAAAATAGATTTAGATTTCATTCAATGGTTGGGTGAAAAAGGAATTCCATTTTCCATTGTATTTACCAAAAACGACAAGCCTAAAAAGACCTTTAAAAATATTGAGAAGTTTAAAGAAAAATTATTGGAGACATGGGAAGAACTTCCTGTAAGTTTTGTAACCTCATCTGTTACCAACGCAGGTAGAGAAGAACTTCTTGCTTACATTGACCAAGTTAATGAAGCGCTGGCTAATGCTGAAGACTTTGAAGAAGAGTAAGATTCTTCCTACTGTATGGTCCTGAAAAAACTTAACTGTTTACTCATTTCTTTTAAGTTTGAGTCAACTTTTTTCAGGACAAGACATACAAATAAAAAAAGCCTGTTAGAAAAATCTAACAGGCTTTTTTTTATATAAATGTTTCGGTTCCGATAGCTATCGAGATCCGGAGAGATTATGCGTTTATCATGTCCTTGTATGCTGCGGCATCCATCAAGCCATCTAATTCTTCTGGCTTGCTCAATTTGATTTTCACCAACCAACCTTCACCGTAAGCATCAGAGTTCACCAATTCAGGGTCATCTTCTAACTTTTCATTAAATTCTAAAACTTCTCCAGAAACAGGCATAAACAAATCAGAAACTGTTTTTACAGCTTCTATTGTTCCAAAAATCTCATTTGCATCAATACTGTCACCGACAGTGTCAATCTCAACAAAAACAATATCTCCTAACTCACTTTGCGCAAAATCAGTAACACCAACATAAGCTATGTCACCATCTACTTTTACCCATTCGTGTTCTTTAGAATACTTTAATTCGCCTGGTACGTTCATTGTAATTTTATTTATTCCTGCAAATATACTTATTGCTTTAAAACTTTAAGGCATAAAAAAACCGAAAAGAAATTCTTTAGTGAGCAGTTGACTAAAGTCAACTGCTCACTAAAGCACTACAGTACTTCTTCAACTGGTGTATAATCCAAGCCAAAAGCTTCCGCAACACCTTTATAGGTTACCTTACCTTCCACAACATTTAATCCTAATTTCAATTCATTGCTATCCTTACAAGCTTCTTTCCAGCCCTTATTAGCTAATTGTATGGCATAAGGAAGTGTTGCGTTAGTTAATGCAATGGTAGACGTGTAAGGCACCGCTCCTGGCATATTAGCCACACAGTAGTGCACTACATCATCTATTATATAAGTTGGATCCTCATGAGTGGTTGGCTTGCATGTTTCAATACATCCACCTTGATCTACTGCTACATCTACTAAAACAGTTCCAGGCTGCATATCCTTTAACATATCTCTGGTAATCAAATTTGGCGCTTTCGCCCCTGGTATTAATACTGCACCAACAATCAAATCGTGGTCCGATATTAATTCTCTAATATTTAACTCATTTGAAAATCGGGTTACCACATTGGCTGGCATGATATCACTTAGAAATCTCAATCTAGCCAAACTAATATCCATAATAGTTACTTGAGCACCTAGTCCTGCTGCCATTTTTGCTGCTTGTGTTCCTACAACTCCGCCACCAAGTATCAATACTTTTCCTGGCGCAACTCCCGGCACCCCTCCTAATAAAACACCTTTCCCTTTAATTGGCTTTTCTAAATACTTCGCTCCTTGTTGGATAGCCATTCTTCCTGCCACTTCGCTCATTGGGATTAACAAGGGTAAACTTCTATCAGGACTTTCAACTGTTTCGTAGGCTAAACAAACCGCACCGCTTTCTATCATAGCATATGTTAATGGTTCGTAAGATGCGAAGTGAAAATAGGTAAAGACTAGTTGATCCTTCTTGATGAGTTTGTACTCAGATTCAATAGGCTCTTTTACCTTCATGATCATTTCAGCAATATCATATATCTCTTCAATAGTGTCTAGCATTTTTGCACCTGCATTTTCATACATGGCATCTGAAAACCCACTTCCTACTCCACCTCTTTTTTGCACGTAAACAGCATGTCCTCTCTTTACTAATTCAAGTGCACCTCCTGGCGTTAAAGCAATTCTACTTTCGTTGTTTTTAATTTCCGTTGGAACTCCGATAATCATAATAGTAATTTTTAGTTTGGGCTTACAAATGTAATTCAATAATCTCAAATTAATTTAAAAAATTAGGTCGAAGCGCTCAGAGTAAGTACTTTTGAAAAAAAATAAATTATGAAGTTTTTACCAGATGAAATAGAAGACTACGCCGCAAAATTTTCTACCAAAGAAGAAGACGTTTTAGCCAAGTTAAATAGAGAGACTCATATTAAGATTATGCTTCCTCAAATGTTGAGTGGTCATATACAAGGAAACTTTTTAAAAATGATGAGCCACATGGTTCAAGCCAAACGGATTTTAGAGATTGGAACCTACACGGGTTATTCTGCTATTTGCCTAGCTCAAGGCCTAAATGAAAACGGAAAGCTTTACACCATTGATATTAATGCAGAACTAGAAGATATGTGCAGACGGTATTTTGACGAAGCCGGACTAAACGAAACAATAGACTTTAGAATTGGGAACGCTTTAGAAATAATACCTAATATAGATGAAGAACTAGATATCGTGTTTATAGATGCGGATAAGCTTAACTATTCTAATTACTATGATTTGGTCATTGACAAAGTACGCCCCGGTGGATTTATCATTGCGGATAACGTATTATGGAGTGGCAAGGTTTGTCAAAAAGAGCATGATAAAGACACTGCCGCTTTGCATGCTTATAATGTAAAAATAACTGAAGACGATAGAGTAGAGAACTACCTAGTGCCTATTCGAGATGGATTAATGGTTGCCAGAAAGCTTTAGTCAAGTTCAATCATAAAATATCCCGATTCAATCTAAAAATATAACGGTACGATAAGAAACAAGGTGCACGAGCTGAATGCCCGATGTACATTTGTACTATCAAATTATTAAACAACAAAAAAATATACCGTCATGGAAGAATCATTAAAAAAATTAGTTTACGCTGGTGTTGGATTTGCTGCACAAGCTTCTGAAAAATTTGAAAAATCAATTAACGATTTAGTAAAAAAAGGAAAAATTGAAGAAAAAGAAGGCAAGAAAATTGTTGACGAATTTTTCTCTAAGTCTGAAAAAACTAAAGACTCATTTGAAAGCAAATTCAAAAAAACAACTGAAGAAATCGTTGCTAAATTCAAATTAGCTCCACAAAGCGAAATCAAATCTTTGAACAAAAGAATTGAGAAATTAGAAAAAATGTTAGTTAAGCCTGTTGCTAAGAAAACAACTAGGAATACTGCTGCTAAGAAAGCTGTAAAGAAAACTACAGCAACAGTAAAAAAAGCAGTTAGTCCAGTTACGGCATAAGCAGCTGAAGTTAACTTAAGAAATTAAGACCGATTACCTTAGGGTAATCGGTCTTTTTTGTTTTAAGCTCTACTCAATTCAATAATTTAAATTAAATTTGAATCTATGGAAGTATTTCTAGATGGTTTAGGTGTTTGGGGTATTATCACCTTAGGTGCAGTGCTCATTTTTGTTGCTTATGCAGGATCTCTTTTGCCGGCTCTTCCGGGCGTTCCTTTTGCAACTTTAGCAGTGTTACTTGTGCATTTTACCTTGAACAAGTATCCCTGGTATATTCTTACCATTGTCATTGTGCTTACCATACTTGTTTCTTTTGTAGACTATGTGGTTCCTATTTGGGGCACTAAAAAATATGGAGGTTCTCCTTCAGGTGTTCGAGGAAGTACGTTGGGTTTAATCATTGGAGCACTAGTTTCCTTCATGTCTGGTGGGATTGGAATCGTTGCCTTGTTTGCGGGCCCCTTTCTAGGTGCATATATTGGAGAGCGCTACTTTGCCAAAGCTGAAAAGAAGGTTGCTCTTCGTTCCGCATGGGGAAGTTTAGTAGGATTTATGGCGGGAACAATTGGGAAATTAGCGGTAGTTTCAATAATTGCTGTTATTTTTGTAATCGGCGTAATTCGCTACTTTTAATAAGGCGCAATAATTACTAATACAAATAAAATAATCAAGATGAGTTTGTTTGGGAACTGCACATTATCGATGATGATCAAATCCTAAATGCATTTGCCACGCCGGGTGGATACATTTATGTATATACTGGTTTGATTAAATACCTGGAAAATTCATCCACTTTGGCTGGAGTAATGGGTCATGAAATTGGTCCTGCCGATGGAAGGCCTTTATCAAAAAAAAGACAAAAGCAATATGGAGTGGCTACTCTTCTTCAAATTTTAACCGGTGGAAACCCAGGAGCACTTGCTCAATTAGCAGGAAAGCTGTTAGGGTTAAGTTTTACTTGTTCTGATGACACGCATTCTGACAATAGAAGCGTGCGTTATTTATGTCCAACAAATTTTGAAGCGGACGGAGAAGCTAATTTCTTTCAAAAAATTATTGATGAAGAAAGTACAAGTCCCCCTCAATTTTTTAGTACTCACCCAAGCCCAGATAACAGAGTGGAAAACATTCAAACTGGTGCTGCTGCGTTATCATGTGGTACTGAGGAATTAGATCATATTATCAAGCGAATGGCCTACGCTCAATTTCAAGCGATATTATAAAATAAAAGTAGACTATTTAAAAAGCTCCAATCTTCCGATTGGGGCTTTTTATTTCTATCAAAACTGCATTTCAATA
>JBLHMK010000089.1:0-11082 GCA_047621945.1 Flavobacteriaceae bacterium | reverse complement strand
CATGTCGTCTTAGTTATCTTCAGTTCTTTCATTGGAGCTTCAATAGCTTTATATGCGCTGCAGTCTAATCAGAAAACCGAACTTCCGCCTAATGTTCAGGCTGTCCTTAGCAGTCCTGTTCAAACGATCAGTCATTTGAATCTAACTAGTCAGTCTATAGATTTCACAGGAGCGGCTAGTATTGCGACTCCTGCTGTAGTTCATGTAAAAACAAGGTATATCTCACAAATAAACAGTACGAGTATCTTTGAGGAAGAATTCTTACGTAATTTTTTTGGACAAGCGCCAAGAACTGGTCAGCTACAAGCTGGTGCCAGTGGAAGTGGTGTAATTATTTCGAAGGATGGATATATCGTTACGAATAACCATGTCATTGAACACAGTGATCAGATTAATGTCAACTTAAGTAACAATAAAACTTATGAAGCTATACTAATAGGCCGTGACAAAGACACAGATTTAGCATTGTTAAAAATTGAAGAAGAGGACTTACCTTTCTTGCAATTCGCCAATTCAGATTCAGTTTTGGTTGGGGAATGGGTGCTTGCTGTGGGAAACCCTTTCAATCTAGCCTCAACAGTAACAGCAGGTATTGTAAGCGCAAAAGGAAGAAACATAAATATTTTAGAGAACATTCAAGGTCAAAGTAATACAGCTATTGAAAGTTTTATTCAAACTGATGCAGCAATTAATCCAGGTAATTCTGGAGGAGCTTTAGTTAATACCTCTGGTGATGTCATTGGCATTAACACAGCAATTGCCACTCCTACCGGAACTTATGCCGGCTATGCCTTTGCCGTGCCATCAAACATTGTAGCGAAAGTAGTTACTGATTTAAAAGAATATGGCGCAGTACAACGCGCATTCCTTGGCATAAGCATTACATCAATAAACAATGACCTGTTTCAAGAATTGGGTTTAGATGAATCTCGTGGAGTATACATTCAAGGTTTGGTTGAAGATGGAGCGGCCAATCAAGGTGGACTTCAAAAAGGAGACGTTATTATAGCAATCAATGATTTTCCAGTGGATGATGTAGCAGCACTTCAAGAGGAAATTTCGAGCTATAGACCAGGCAATGTCATTGAAGTGTCATTTCTAAGAAGAAATGAGGTATTCCATGCAACTTTAACGCTCATGAATAGGTTTAATAACCAAGAGCTACTGACAGACGAATATACTAGCTTAAAAAACTAGATTCACCATTGAGAGCGTAATAAAATAGTGAGTTAAGAAGTCTAGAATAACATTTTGATAATGCGGTGTAGAAATTTTCCAGAAAAACATTTTCACCAACTGAACAATAAAGTATTAAGAAGTGTTACTCATACAGTAGAAAAAATAAAATAATCTAGAAGAATTTCTTAATCAAGAATAGCATCTAGTTAAAAATAAAGCTTGGTCCTTTAAAACAAGGAAAGTCTAAGCAAAGAGAATGGGTTTTTAGGGTTGAAGAAAGGTTCTTAGTGCAATACTAAGGGCCTTTCTTTTTTATTTCAACTTGGCCAGAGCTACTTTCATTCGCCTAACAGCCTCCCGTAAACTTTCTTCACTTGCTGCATAGGAAATTCTCATGCAATTATCATCACCGAAAGGTTCTCCACCTACAGTAGCTACAAAAACAGTTTCTAACAAATACATCACCAAGTCTGTAGGTTTATCAATGGTATAGTTCTCGAAGCTTTTTCCGAAGTAAGCGCTTACATCTGGAAAAATATAGAAGGCGCCTTCAGGAACATTTAACTTCATTCCTTCAATTTCTCCTAATAAATTCAACATTATATCTCTACGTTCCTTGAATGAGTCTCTCATGGCCATTGTAGGGGCTAGAGAACTGCTCAAGGCATGCGCAGATGCCGCTTGAGAGATAGAACATGCACCCGAAGTGAATTGCCCTTGCAATTTGGCACATGCTTTAGCCAACCATAAAGGCGCTCCCATATAACCGATTCTCCAACCAGTCATGGCAAAACCTTTACTCACTCCATTTACCGTAACTACTTGTTCTACTAAGCTTGGTATTTCACCAATACTAAAATGCTTTTCTTCAGTAAAATTGATGTATTCATATATTTCATCACTCAACACAATCAATCTCGGGTATTTGGCAATTACTTCAGCTAATGCTTCTAACTCACTTTTTGAATATCTTGAACCTGTAGGATTGCAAGGAGAACTGAAAATTAGTAATCTAGTCTTATCAGTTATTGCCGCCTCTAACTCACTTGGCGTTACTTTAAAATCATTGTCAATATTAGTTTTAACAATTATTTTTTTACCATTACACATATCAGCAATTCCCGCATAACTCACCCAGTATGGTGCTGGTAATAAAATTTCATCTCCCTCATTGATTACACTTAATGCAATATTTGCTATGGTTTGCTTGGCTCCACAAGACACTACAATTTGATCAATGGAGTATGCTAAATTATTATCTCGCTTAAATTTTTCACTTATCGCCTTTCTCAAGGCCAAAGTTCCCGGCACCGGCGTGTATTTAGTTTCTCCTTTTTTGATGGCTTCAATGGCAGCTTCCTTAATGTGCTCGGGAGTATCAAAATCAGGCTCTCCCAAAGTAAGACTAATTATATCTTTACCTTGTGCTTTAAGGTCTCTTGCCTTTTGCGCCATTACAATAGTGGCAGAAGCAGGCACGCGTTTTAACAAATCTGAAAGGTTCATAGGATATTTATTTTGCGCAAAGATAAGGGAGTCGAAGTTTACCTCGTTGGAAAATATAATAACATTGTGCATAAATGCAAAATGCCCCCTCAACTTAGGTAAAACCATTAATTTACTTACCTTTGCGATGCAAATTATACAAAATTGTATGACAAATTATCAAGAAGAAATAGATGTATCGGAAATTGAAAAGACCGTCGACACCTCTCAATTAATCATTCACAACGACGAAGTAAACACTTTTGACTGGGTGATTAAGGCCTTAATGACCGTTTGCAAACATCGCTACGAACAAGCGGAGCAATGTGCCATTATAATCCACAGTAAAGGTAAGTATGCTGTAAAAGAAGGGAGCCTTAAGCAGTTAAAGCCTATGAAAGATGCAATTGCAGAGCGAGGCATCAATGTAACTATTGAATAGTTTACTTAAGTTAATTCAGCCAACAATATAGCAGCACTTATTGCTGCATTTAAGGATTCAGCTTCTCCTTTACGGGGAATTGTTATCGTTTGATGAGCCATTGCGGCTAAGCCATTCGACACCCCTTTCCCTTCATTCCCAATGACCAACATACATTTATTAATTTTCACTTTTCTATAATCTTCCCCTACCATATCCGTCTGTAAGAGCACATGTTCAGGTAGCTCCTTTACCAATTCAGGCAATTCTCGATAATGTACTTTTACTCTCGACAAAGAACCCATACTAGCTTGAATAACCTTAGCATTAAAGCAATCTACACTCGTAGTTGAGCAAACCACTTGATCTAAACCAAACCATTCTGCTGTGCGTATTATCGTTCCTAAGTTGCCAGGATCCCTGATGTCATCCAGCAACAAGATTAACGGTGCTGTTTTATTCAATGTTTGAAGCGAGGGCATTTCAAAGACTCCTACCACGCCTTGAGGGTTTTTTAAGCCACTGATTTGAGTGAGTTGCTTAGTGTTAGTTTGAAAGCAAATACTGGCATCTATTTGTTTGTGAAATCGAGATATGGCTTCCTCATTGCCGTATAAACCCAAACACTTTAAAGAACTACCAATGAATTCATCAACGCTTTTAATACCTTCTACAATAAATTGGTTGTATTTTTGTCTGAACTTTTTTAATTGAAGGGCACGGAGATGCTTAATTTGAGCGTTACTAATTTTATCGGACATCATAAAAACAAAGTTATAAGAACTAAACGGCAAAATAGTATTTTTTGGTTGGCAAGCATTTTTTTTCTTGCCTTATTCAGTGCTTGTAATGTAACTCAATCTGTTCCTAAAGGCGAACACCTTCTAGAGAAGAACAAAATAAAGTTTGATGAAAAAGTAAAAAGTAACAACAATCTTAAAGAGGAAGTTCAAAATTTAGTGATTCAAAAACCAAACACAAAAATGTTTGGCCTCATCTCTTTTCGTTTAGGCATTTACAATTTAGCCTACGATAAAAAAGAGAACAAGTTTAGATGGTGGCTTAAAAATAAAGTGGGAGAATCCCCCGTAATTTACAACCCCAAAGTCAGTTCAAAATCTGCAGAGAACATTCGTTTGTATATGTTCAATCAAGGATTCTTGAATACCACTGTAAAATACAAAGCTACTTTTAAACCGAAAAAAGTAACCGTCAACTACTCCGTTGTTCCTGGCGAACAATTCACAACAGGAAAGATTACACTTCCAGCATCCACGAATACGCTTTTGGAACATGTTTCCCAAATACAAGATCAAACTTTAATTCAATCGGATGACGCTTTTAGCATAAACACCCTTAATGATGAACGAGCTAGAATAACAACCCATCTAAGAAACATGGGCTACTACAATTTTCGAAAGGATTACGTTGTATTTGAATTAGATTCTAATGATTTAGCAAAAACAGTAGACATTTCCATGAGCTTAAAAGGACCCACTCCTGATTCATGGCATCGGAAATATACGATCAATAAAATCTATATTTTAACGGACAATTTACAAGCGGAAAATGAAAACGCGGTTTTGGATACGCTTTTATACGATGGCTTCTATTTTATTGGTGCAGAGACGAAGTATAAGCCCAAGGTAATTGCCCATGGAATATTTCTTGAACAAGACAAATACTTCCGTTTAGATTCTTACCAAAACACCTTAAGGAAATTGGCCAGTTACGGGACTTTCAAATTTGTAGATATTCAATTTACTCCTCTTGATAAGGACAATAAAAAATACCTAGATGTATTCATCTATTTAACTTCATCAAAGAAGCAAACCATTTCTGTAGATGTAGAAGCCCGACATAATTTCATTGGATTAACTGGCGCCTCTGTAGGGGTAACCTATCAAAATAAAAACTTATCAAAATCTGCAGATTTATTAGAGCTTAAAGTTTCAACGGGTATTGAGTTTAATGTAGGTAATGGTTTAACCACTCCAGTAAATAATTCGGATGTAATCATTGAAATGAATTATTACTTAAATAGATTTCTTCTCCCCTTCCCTCTAAAGAAAACTTCGAAGTACAATAATGTTAAGACTCGATTCTCTTTACAGTACAATTACGAAAGAAGAATACAGTTCTATTCTTTACACAGCAACAGCTTTAATTTTGGCTATGAGTGGAATGAATCTGCTAATAAAAAGCATATTTACAACCCTATTTCTGCTACGGTACTATTCCTTCCAGAAAAGAATATTTCTGACGACTTCCGAGATAGAATTAATGAAATTCCTTCCTTAAAAAGAAGTTTTGAAGAGCAGCTAATCTTAGGTTCAAATTATGCGTTTTTCTACAACAATAAAAAATCAGAAAGCGACCGTTCTTTTGTTTTCTTTAAAGGGAATATTGCCTTAGCGGGAAACTTGATTCATGGAATTGTAGCAATTACCAAGCAGGGAAGAAACAATCCAAAACCTTACAGTTTATTTAATAGAGAATATTCCCAATTCGCTCGTTTTGAAGCGAACATTATTCATAACCTTATCATAGGAAAACACGCTTCATTTAATTCTAGATTTAATACAGGAGTAATTGTTCCTTTCGGGAATTCAGGTGTAGCTCCTTACTTTCAGCAATTTTATGTGGGTGGCTCCAATAGCATTCGAGCCTTTCGTTTACGTGCATTAGGACCTGGAACCTATGCAGATGAAGCCAATATTGACAATCCTAACTTTTTCTTTGACCAAGCGGGAGATTTTAAGCTGGAAGGGAATGCGGAATTACGCTTTGACGTCTATAAGTTCTTTAAGGCCGCATTGTT
The DNA here is from genome assembly GCA_047621945.1 of Flavobacteriaceae bacterium. GTDB lineage: Bacteria > Bacteroidota > Bacteroidia > Chitinophagales > UBA8649 > JAFMKE01. The sequence continues at coordinate 5,176 of JBLHMK010000089.1, read as the reverse complement.
TGTTGATGCGGGGAACGTTTGGTTGCTCAAAGCAGATCCAGACCGTGAAGGGGGGACTATCAGTAAAGGGAATTTCTTTAACGCAATTGCCGTTGGTGTTGGGTTTGGGCTTCGATTAGATTTCGATTATTTCGTTATTCGAACAGACTTTGCCTTACCTCTTGTCGATCCTAGATTCGATGATTCAAGGAAGTATCCATTAAACGATTTCAAATTTGGAATAGGTAAGAATAGTTGGTTTAGAAAAAATACTATTTTCCACTTAGCCATTGGCTATCCTTTTTAGAAGTTCAGTATATTTAGACAAATAAATTAAGCGAATATTATACCTTAGCATAACATGAATTTAAACCTTGATCCAGATAAAGATCGATTGAAACCTGAAGAGCTTGAAATTGACCATGCCCTTCGTCCGAAGAAATTTAAAGATTTCGAAGGACAAGCGCAAATCATGGATAACTTGGAAGTGTTTGTACAAGCTGCTATTCTCAGAGAAGAAGCCTTAGATCACGTTTTATTGCATGGTCCTCCGGGCTTAGGAAAAACAACTTTATCGCATATTATCGCCAATGAAATGGGGGTAAATGTTAAAGTAACTTCAGGCCCTGTCTTAGAAAAACCAGGAGATTTAGCTGGCTTACTGACCAACTTAGAAGATAACGATGTGCTGTTTATCGATGAGATTCATCGCTTGAGTCCCGTTATAGAGGAATACTTGTATTCTGCTATGGAAGATTACCGAATAGATATCATGATAGATACAGGACCCAATGCGCGTTCTGTTCAAATTGAACTAGCTCCTTTTACATTGATAGGCGCAACTACTCGTTCAGGTTTATTGACAGCCCCTTTACGAAGTCGCTTTGGGATAACCTTGCGAATGGAGTATTACGATGTCGAAACCTTATCTGGAATTATTGAACGAAGTGCACAAATTTTAGCTGTGGGTATCGATAAGATTGCTGCTAGTGAGATTTCACGTCGAAGTAGAGGAACACCTAGAATCGCCAATCTTTTATTGAAAAGAATTCGTGACTTTGCCCAAATTAAAGGAGATGGTAAAATCACCATGGAAATTGCTAAATACGGATTGAATGCTTTGAATGTAGATGAAAATGGCTTGGACGATATGGATAATCGTATCCTTCAAACTATACTAGAAAAATTCAATGGTGGGCCTGTAGGTCTTACGACTATAGCTACAGCTGTTAGTGAAGATGCTGGAACTATAGAGGAAGTTTACGAACCGTTTTTAATCCAAGAGGGCTACTTAAAAAGAACACCCCGAGGAAGGGAAATTACCGTTAAAACCTTCAAGCATTTTGGAAAAAACCCTCCTGCAACAGCAGAGAGTTTGTTTTAGAAAATCACACAAACATGTTACAATACGACAATAAAAATTGGTTTAGTTTCATTTTTAGGCATGGCAGCAAGCATGTCGAAGGGATGTGGTGGAGTATGTTATTTATGGGACTCTGCACAGCCGGCTTAATATACCTCAACGAAGAAACTAAATGGCTCCATTTTGAAATCAGTTCTACATTTCATACGGTATTGGGAATTGTATTGGGTTTACTTTTAGTATTTAGAACTAATAGCGCCTACGATCGCTGGTGGGAAGGAAGAACGCAGCTTGGAGCCTTGGTGAATACCACGCGAAATCTTGCCATTAAAGTAAAGACGTATGCCTATGCTAAAAATCCGGATTTAAGTAGTGAAACCCTACATCTAATCTATGCTTTTGCCTATAGCATGAAGGAGCATTTAAGAGAAGAGGATTACTCAGCAATTATCGAGGAAATCCCCTCACAATACTTGAATGAGTTTCAAAAATTTGATCACAAACCGAATTTCATTCTAGGTAAAATTGCTAAGAACTTACATCAATTCTTTCAAGATGGAATCATTACTGGAGAGCAGTTGATTATTTTAGAAAAAGAGGCCAACACGCTTATCAATGTCTTGGGTGCATGTGAGCGAATTCGAAACACACCTATTCCTATGGCTTATGCCTTGCACCTTAAAAGAGTCTTACTAATATATGCACTTACCCTTCCCTTTGGCTTCGTAGGTCAACTACATTGGCTTGCCATTCCGGTAGTGTTAATCGTCTTTTATACTATGGTTGGAATAGAATTGATTGGGGAAGAAATAGAAGATCCTTTTGGTCTAGATGAAAATGATTTACCAGTAGATGAGCTTTGCGTTAAAATCAAAGCAAACATCTTGGAGATAGAGAAATACTAATTTTCTAAGCACTTTGTGTTCAGTATCAAGTACTAAGCACCCGGTAGCAAGTGGATTCTAGTATGGATATCAGATATCAGAAAATAATAGATGGTGCAGTAAAACGTAATTGCTTATCACAGTTATAAGGTTTGGGAGAAAAACAATATACTTAGTACTGGGTACTTTTCTTATAATTTCGTTTCAACAATAGCTAGAATCTCCTCCTCAGCCACCTTAGTATCAGCAGCTAACTTACTTGCTTTCGCTAACATCTCATTTTTGTAATTCTCGTCTTTCAAGTCCGCCAAGTTGATTTTCACATTCAAGTAAGCTCCTAAAACAGCACTTCGCACACTTAGCGCACCCACACCAGCATCACTTACTGAATTAGGGTTTCCGTTAACTGCCATTTCTTTTAGTAGCTCAAATGAAGCGTATGAGGTTTCCATGACTTGGAAAGGAATTTCGATAGCATATTTCGTTGCGTCTTGGATTGCCTGACTTCTTGCCGCCTTTTCCTCCTCATTGCTCTTTGGCAATTTAAAGGCATCCATAATTTTATTAAATGAATTGGTGTCTTCGTCTACCAACCAAAGCAACTTATCTTTTAACTCCTGCCCTTTCTTAGCCCAATCAGAAAACTCTTCCCAACGGTCGTCCCAGCCTCTTTTGTGAGAGGATAAATTAGCCACCATGGTTCCTAGTGATACGCCTAAAGCTCCTAAATAAGCAGCAATACTTCCACCACCTGGCGCTGGGCTTTCACTAGCAGTTTCATTAGCAAAGGCACGTAAGTCCATTTTTATTAAAGGACGTACATCATCTTCTCCCAACATGTATTCAATAATATTTTTCTTTGGGTCGAATGTCGTTAACTCATCCAAGCCCATGCTTTTTACAGCTATTTTAATTAGCTCATCTTCACTGACACCGATACTTCTTTCTTGTTTGATTAAGAAATACTTTCCTGCATCGAGCATGCTCTTTAACGGCACCAAACCGACGAGCTCACTTCCTGTTACTCGCATGCCTCGATTATAGGCCGATTTTACACATTCATCAAAGGCTTTGTGAAGCGGCGTATCATTGACATTCGTAATGTTCATGGAAATTTGAGCAACGCCATATTCCTCAATAAACCAACCAATTCCTTTTACCCCTTTACACGAGCCCGGTATTCTTACTGGATTGCCATTAGCATCCATTACTTTTTTTCCTGTTGGTGAACCGTCAACTGTTTTCGAACGACCTTGCTCACGAATATCGAAAGCAATGTTATTTGCTCTTCGCACAGAAGTGGTGTTTAAATTCACATTATAAGCAATTAAGAAATCTCTTGCACTTATTGCAATGTTTCCACTCTTCGCTTGAAAACTAGCTGGACCAAAATCAGGTTTCCACTCTGATTTAACGATCTTCTCCGCTATTCCTTCGTATTCTCCTGAACGAACAGTTGCCAAATTCTTTCTTTGTGGGCTTGTAGCCGCGTTTTCATATAAGTAGACTGGAATACCCAAATCTTTACCTACTCGCTCGCCTAAAGCTTGAGCACAGGCTATACAATCTTCCATACTTGCATTCGCAACAGGAACAAAAGGACATACGTCCGTAGCGCCAAATCGAGGATGCTCTCCTTTGTGCTTAGTCATATCAATCAACTCTTGTGCCTTTTTAATTAATCGGAAAGCCGCTTCCACCACTCCATCAGGTTCTCCCACGAAAGTAATTACCGTTCTATTGGTAGCTCTGCCAGGATCTACATCGAGAAGTTTTACCCCTTCCACAGTTTCAACAACACTATAAATCGCTTTTATTTTAGCGTCATCTCTTCCCTCTGAAATATTGGGAACACATTCTATTAATTTTCTCATGGCTATTGCTTAATTTGGTCCAACAAAAGTAACAAAATGGAAGTAAAACCCTTATATATTTATCCCAACAAAACGCGGATGCGTCTTTTCTTTTTTTCTGGGTTTGCATTAATGGCCCTGAGTGGTCTTTTGATTTACTTCAGCATTTATTTTTGGGCTTACCTGCTATTCTTTGTTGGCCTATTCAACTTATTCATGAACTTTAAGAAAGCCTTTTTGAATGACCCTGTATTAATAGTAGACAAGCTAGGCATTACGGACAACATGAATTTCCCCACATTAGGCTTGATAGAATGGGACCTCATCAAAGAAGTTACTAAGGAGAAGGTGTTTGGATTCGATACGATATTGGTATACTTGCACGATCCTGAAGCACATATTAAAAAGCAAAATTTCCTTAAGCGCAAAATCATGCGGAGCAATATAGAAAATATTGGAACATCAATAATGTTTCGATGTAATGTATTCCCAGAACAAGCGGATAAAGTAATCGAATTGATGAATAGATTAGCCAAAGGAAATGAGGAATGAAAACTACACCAGAACATAACGAACGAATAGCAAAAATGACCTTTGCCGCTGTCTACCCTCACTACATCAAAAAGTTAGAGAAGAGAGGCAGAACTATTGAGGAACTGGGCTAAGTGATTGAAAGGCTAACGGATTTTAGTCCAATAAAGCTACAAGAGTTAATCGATGAAAAAGTGACTTTTTAAACCTTCTTCAAACTTGCAAATTTAAGCCCTAATGCTCAGCTAATTAAAGGTGTCATCTATGGGTATCGAATTGAAGAATAAAACAATCCATTAACTAAACAAACCAGATATCTTGACAAACTCGTTGATGAGATAGCCAAAGGACGAAAAATGGAGAAGCTTTTGCGCAAAAACAATTAGTTAAGGAACCCCTCGCTCGCGTCTCGCGAGTGTGTGCAGTATCCGCTCATTATCTCGCTCGCGTCTCGCGAGTGTGCGCAGTATCCGCTCATTATCTCGCTCGCGTCTCGCGAGCGTGTGCAGTATCCGCCTCTGGCGCTTCACATACCCATCATTTTCAAAGGACCATCCAAACAAGCA
>JBLHMK010000088.1:0-11186 GCA_047621945.1 Flavobacteriaceae bacterium | reverse complement strand
TCGTTTGAACAGGACTGCTAAGGACAGCCTGAACATTAGGCGGAAGTTCGGTTTTCTGATTAGACTGCAGCGCATATAAAGCTATTGAAGCTCCAATGAAAGAACTGAAGATAACTAAGACGACATGTTTAAATTTCATAGTGAAATTATTTAGATTTACAAAAAAAATTATCTCTTACCTTTACAAACCAACTTAAGTGATGAGATTCTATATTGTATCATCAAAATTGCTTGATTTGTTCCTTCATTAACAGGGTTTAACACTATGCATTTAGAATTTTTCAAGTACCAAGGGGCTGGCAATGATTTTGTAATGATTGACAATCGGCAAACAGGTTTTCCAAAAGAGAACCAAAGCTTGATTGAACGCTTATGTGATCGCCGTTATGGTGTTGGCGCAGATGGATTAATTCTTCTAGAAAATGCAGATGGAGCCGATTTTAAAATGGTCTACTTTAATGCAGATGGAAGGGAAAGTTCTATGTGCGGAAATGGTGGGCGTTGTATCGTTGCATTTGCCAAACAATTAGGTATTATTCAAAGTCAAGCAAATTTTATAGCCATTGATGGATTGCATCGCGCTGAAATCAAGAAGGGGGGGAGAGTTGCTCTGGGCATGAATGATGTGAATGAAATCGAAGGTCTAGGGAATAATCACTTTGTTTTGGATACCGGTTCACCACACTATGTGGTAGTGGGAAATGAAATGCCTGACGAATTTGTGGATGCTGCTCGTGCCATTCGCTATAATGAGCGTTTTAAAGAAGAAGGCATAAATGTTAATTTCATTACTGTTAGTAAAGATGAAGTGAAGATTAGAACCTATGAGCGAGGGGTCGAAGATGAAACTTTGGCTTGTGGAACAGGTGCAGTTGCGGCAGCTATGGTTGCCACGAAATTCTCTCCGGGAACTAGATATAAGATTCAGACTCAAGGAGGTATGCTTGAAGTTAGTTTTTCTTCGTCCTTAAATAATATAATTCTAGAAGGTGATGCGGTGCTCGTATTTTCCGGTTCGCAGGAGATTGATTCTGTATAATTATTAGCTATCTAATTTATCCTGTTGTTTTCTTTTATCCTTCTAAGCTAGTAGTCGGCTCATTTTGCCTGAAATTAGTCCATTCCAATTTGGGGAACTCTCAATCGATTAAAAATTATTAAGAGTGCTTAGAATTGATTAAATTGTGATTTAGAATAAAAATACTTATGAGATTATTACAATGGAGTTTAACTTTTTGTTTGTTTATAGGCACTCAGTTTACTGCGCAAGCTCAAGAATCAATAGCACAAACATGGACGGAGCAACTGTTGTTTGGGATTAGGAATGACTTTGCTAGACCGACTGTTCATGCTAGAAATTTATTCCATTCTTCAGTAGCCATGCATGATGCATGGGCTGCTTACAATGGAGAGTCCTCTTTCTACTTTTTGGGTCAAAATCATGGAGGCTTGTTGATTGATTTTGAAGGAGTTCCTAAAGAATCAGATACACTTGCTGCGCAACATGAAGCAATATGCTATGCTGTTTTTCGAATCATGGATCATCGTTTTCAAAATTCGCCAGGAGCGTCGAATACCATTCCGAGAATTAATGCCTTTATGGATAGTTTAAATTATAATAGGGCTTTTACTTCTGTTGATTATTTGAACGATGGACCAGCTGCTTTGGGTAATTACATTGCATCGAAAATTATTGAATATGGTTATTTAGATGGTTCAAATGAATTGAATGATTATGCGAATATTTATTATACGCCATCACAACCGTCAATTGAGGTGGAATTTCCGGGTAACCCGGATATGACAAACCCCAACAGATGGCAGCCTATAGCTTTGAGCTATGCAGTAGATCAAGCAGGTAATATCTTAACTTCAAACCCACCATTCTTATCTCCAGAATGGGGTGATGTTACTTCGTTTGCTATTCCTGCTAGTGCTGAATCTACTTTTATGCGTAATGGAGATACCTACAAAGTTTACCATGACCCAGGTCCTCCTGTGTATTTAGATACTTCAATTCAAACGCAATTGGAATCCTTATATAAATGGAATTTTACCATGGTATCTGTTTGGCAGTCTCATTTAGATCCCAATGACACCACATCTTGGGATATCTCGCCAGCGAGCATTGGTAATATCCCCAATTATCCGAATTCTTTTACCAATTATGATAGTTTTTACAACTATTACGATGGTGGAGACTCTGGACAAGGATATGCCTTAAATCCAAAGACGAATATGCCATATACACCTCAATTGGTTAAAAGGGCAGATTATGCAAGGGTGCTTGCAGAATTTTGGGCTGATGGCTTGGATTCTGAAACGCCGCCCGGTCATTGGTTTAATATATATAATGAAGTAAGACAACATCCTTTGTTTGAAAATAAATGGAAAGGTCTAGGTCCTGAATTAAGTAATTTAGAGTATGACGTTAAATCCTATTTGACTATGGGTGGAGCGATGCACGATGCGGCAATAAGTGCATGGAGCATAAAAGGTTGGTATGATTATGTTCGACCAGTTTCCGCTATTCGTTATATGGCTGAAAAAGGGCAAAGTACAATTGATACTTTAAGTAATTATCACCCAGCTGGTTTGCCATTAGATCCTGGATTTATTGAAATCGTTGAATTGGGCGATTCTTTAGCAGGAGCAAGTAATCAGCACTTAGGGAAAGTGAAGTTATATACTTGGAAGGGACCAGGTTATATCACCAATCCCGACTCCTCTTTTGCTGGTGTTGGTTGGATTTTAGCAGAGGAGTGGTGGCCATATCAACGACCAAGTTTTGTTACACCTCCATTTGCAGGGTATCTTTCCGGTCACTCTACATTTTCAAGAGCAGCAGCTGATGTAATGACTTTTATTACGGGAGACCCCTATTTTCCCGGTGGAATGAGTAGTTTTTCTGCTTTAGAAAATGAATTTCTAGAATTTGAACAAGGCCCTAGTACCGATGTTGTGCTTGAATGGGCAACTTATAAAGATGCATCTGATCAGTGCAGTCTTTCTCGTATTTGGGGTGGAATTCATCCACCAACAGACGATATTAAAGGTAGATTGATTGGTGCAATCATTGGAAGTGACGTTGCCGATAAAGCAGATTCGATATTTTCAAATCCAATAGTTAAAGTAGATGCTATTATTGCAAGCATGCCCTATGCTAACATCACTGCCTTTGGTCAAAGTTTGAAATTGACTGTTAGCTTTTCGAAAGATATGAATATGAGTATTATTCCAAATGTTGAATTATCGGGTAATCCCAATCCGCTAAATGCAAGTTTGAGTTTGATAGGAGAGGCATGGCTAAACCCAAGAACCTTTGAAATTTCTTATTTAATCAACACAACAAGTGAAACCATAAACCCGGTTCTTATACAAGTTCAAAATGGGGAAAGTTTGTCAGGAGTTAAGCAGTTGCCATTTGCACAAAACGACTTATTCTTTATTGACTCCGAACGACCAACAATTGTTAATGTTAATCCTTCTCAAGCATTAATAAACGATTCGATAGTAGCTGCAAATGTTTTCTATCTAGACATCGACTATTCTGAAGATTGCGACACTAGTGCCAACCCGACAGTTCAATTTGTTACACCAGGAGTATTGAATAACGCGCTGTTTGAAGAAGCAAATTCGAGTTATTGGTTAAACGCTAATACTTTCAGAATAGGGTATAGTTTGGTGGATACTGATGAAGAAATTAGCAATGTGGAAATTGCCGTGTCAGGAATTTCAGACCTAGCTCAAAATCAGCAACTAGTCGATACTACATCTGCCTTTTTTAATATAGTAACTGCTAGCTCCGGAGTGCTAAATTTTTCATGGTCCGATAGTCTTTTAAATCGATCAGATATTGGTTCAATGGCCTTGATTTTAGATATTGAGTTTGATGAAAATATGGACACCTTAAGTGCATTGACTCCACTGTTTTCTCAGAATGGAGTTTTCCCGGGAATTTTAAGTCTAAATCAAAATCAAAGCTCGTGGATAGATAGTTCTACTATTCATCTCGAGTTTGATTTGCTCAATCAAGAGTTTCAAGATGACTGGTTGGATATCAGTTTATTCCCTTATAAGAATTTAGCAGGAAATCCTATAGCTAATTATATGTATAATGACGCATTGTTAATTGATACTAAGCGCCCTGATATTAGGGGGGTAGAAGCAAACACTACCATTGTTTCCGACTCGGAAACAGGCGCAGGAGGCTTCTTGCTATCACTTGAATTTGACGAAGCAATGAACACCAATCAAGAAGTAATAACGGAACTTTTTTATAATGGGGTCTTGAGTGATGAAATCAACTTCAAAGTGTTTCAAAGTAGCTGGTTAAATGATTCTATTTATCAATCTTATTTTGAAGTTGAAGACAATAATGTCGAACTTCAAGGGCATCAATTACAAGTTAATTTTGGCGAGGATTTAGCTAAAAACTCACAAGAGTTATTGGTCCTTAACGACTTCACTAATTTAGACACTCGAAACCCAGAAATTATATCACTTACTGCAAATAAATATAGCTTGACGAGTGCGGATAGTCAATGGGAGTTGTCAGCTGTTTTCGATGAGCAAATGGATACCACTAAAGGGATGAAATTAAGCTTCGTAAATGCCTCTGGAGTTTCTAATTTATTGACAGTTAATGTTGGTTTGTCCTCTTGGTTAAATGAAACGGTATATAATTTGGTTTATGATATTAATCCTGGATTTTTTGACCAAGAACAAGTGGCTGTTATTCCAATTCTAGGTACAGATACCGCTCAAAATGAAATCAAAGAATCCATCTTTGATTCCTTTGTTTCATTCAAGTTTGATGCGGTCTCCATTCAAGATGTTACATTAGATATAACGCTATATCCAAATCCAGTTCAAGCGGGTTCTTTATTAGACTTTAAAATAGGAACTGCTAACCTTGATTTGAATGTCAACCTGTTTAATGAACTTGGTCAGATAATGAGCACTCAGCAATTAAGAATAAACGGTTTTGGTCAAGGACAAATAGAAATACCTAATCACTTGGAAGGGGTTTATATTGTAGAGTTTGTTTCTGACAAAATTTTCACTCAAAAGAAAGTAATTATTAGTCAATAGAGTAATCTAATTATGTACAGGTTAATTGCCATGTTATGTTTCAGTCTTGTTGCACTCTCTACGAGGGCACAGACCTTTACTGATGTGATGAGCTCGAGTGGCATAAATACCACAAACAGTACTTTGGATAATTGGGGTTCTGGAATAAGTTTTTATGATTTCAATCAAGATGGTTGGGATGATTTGAGCTTTGCCAAAGTGCAAGCTGCACAAGGAATATTCGTAAATAATCAAGGTACTTTTCAAGTTTCTTCGATAAATATCTTCAACACGGAAGAAACAAAAATTTTCCTTTGGGTGGATTATGATAATGATGGTCATTTAGATATTTTCATTACCTCAAAAAATGGAAGTAATCACTTATATCGTAATGATGGTAATTTTGTTTTCACTGAAGTAAGCAATAGTACAGGCTTATATACGGGAGTCGCAGATAATTACGGAGCAGCTTTTGGTGATTATGATAAAGACGGTTTTTTAGATTTATATGTCTGTCGATATGATTTGGGGAGTGGACCTACTTCAAATTTAATCTATGTCAATAATCTTTACCATAACAATGGAGACGGAACATTTACGGATGTTACTTTTAGTGCAGGCGTTGCGGATAGTTTAACGCAAAGTTTTCAGGCAGTTTGGTTTGATTATAACAATGATACTTGGCCGGACCTATATGTGGTCAATGATAAGCGCTTTGATGGAACATTGTTCCATAACAATGGAGATGGCACTTTTACCGATGTTACGGTAGTGGCAAATTTAGATTTACCTTTTTCAAATTTAATGACAGGCTCTGTTGCAGACTTTAATAATGATCAGTATTTAGATTTGTTTGTAACGAATATTGCAAGCGGCTCATTTGAAGCTCCTCGTTTGTATGAAAATCAAGGGAATGATACTTTTATAAATGTCTATAACCAATTCATTGGAGATATCCATAATACTACTTGGGGTGGGCTTTGGGTTGATGTGGATAATAACACGAAACAAGATTTGTATGTAGCGACTGATTTTTTAAGTCCAAGCGCGCCTGCAGTAGAGAGCTATTTCTATCGAAATAATTATCCTATTAGCTTTTCTAAGGATAGTTTAATATTTATTGGAAATCATAAAGCATCAAGTCATGCAGTAGCAAGAGGAGATTTTGATAGGAATGGATTCTATGATATTGCAGTTTATAATGAAGCGCCCGAAGCTTCTTTTTTGTGGCAAAACTCGGGTACTACTAATCATTATATTCGAATTACTTTAGAAGGTACAGTTTCTAATAGTTTTGCCATTGGTTCGTGGATAAGAGTATTCGTTAATGGCCAGCAGTTTAGTCAGTATACAATGTGTGGAGAAAATTACTTAGGACAGAATTCTCAGCATCACATTTTTGGCTTAGGACTTGCTAATCTAGTAGATTCTGTGCATGTTGAATACTTAAGTGGAATCATAGATAAGTATTACAATCTTAATGTAAATCAGGAATATTATTTCACAGAAGGGGAGAGCCATGCTACTTTTGAGCTAACGCTCATTGGAACTAACCCTATCTGCCGTGGAGATAGTTTGGAATTAATAGCCCCTGATTTTGTTCAATACTTATGGAGTACTGGCGATACCACGCAAGCTATATTGGTATTTGAAAATGATACGTTTTCTGTTCAGGTAGTGGATTCTTTTGGCAATCAAATCCAAAGTAGTTTAGTAGTGACAGAAGTAATTGATGCGCCCGCAGTCTCCTATAGTTTCACTGAAGTATCTTGCTACGAAGAGGCTGATGGTGAAATACATTTAGAATTTCTGAATCAAGGACTCATCTATCATGTAACTTGGAGCAATGGTCAATTTGGCGACACGCTTAGCGGTGTAGGAGCGGGTGTGTATACATACATTTATCAGGATGAGTTTGCTTGTGTATGGCTTGATTCGATGTCTTTAGATGAGCCATCCCCTCTTAACTTACAAGTCTCTACTAGCCCACAAACAACATCGCAATTGGGAAGTTTAACATATCTGCCAAATGGGGGGGTAACACCATATTCTGTGTTGCTTGGTGTGGATACCATCAATGGAGTTGCAGATAGCTTAGTCAGCGGGCCGTATCAATTAAGCCTTATCGATAATAATGGGTGTGTTTTAATAGAAAATATAAACATATTTTTTGAAGAAGATTCTCTTGTAAGTGGATTAAGTTCTAGAATTTCAAGTATTGAATATGAAATTTATAATAATTGCCGGAATGGAGAATTAGAAATCTATGTAGAGTCAGATAATGCAGATAAAGTAAATTGCTATATTAATACAGCTGTCGGACAATTGATACACTTAAATAATAAACAGATAAAAAAAGAGAATAATTTGATTCTTGTTAATTATAGTACTTTGGAGTTAAAAGGACTTTATTTCATTTTGTTAACTACAGAATTTAAACGGGCAAGCTTCCCTTTTTTTGTAGATTGATAAGGGGTTCTGAAGGTGAACCTATTCGGAAACGTACTATTTGTTTTTATCTTACATAATAAAAGAATACCTAGTGAACACTAGAATAACCATTTTTTCGATTTTTCTGCTTAGCCTGTCTTTTTTAAAGTCTCAGACTTTTTCTGATGTTATGCAATCAAGCGGTATTACAACTACTAATCTTTCCATTGATGGATGGGGTGCAGGAATAAGCTTTTACGACTTTAATCAAGATGGGTGGGATGATCTTAGTTTTGCCAAAGGAAATTCTTCTCAGGCAATTTATATCAATAATCAAGGTAGTTTTCAAGCCTCTCCAATCCTTATAAATAATGGGTTTGAAACTAAAATGTTTCTTTGGGTGGATTATGACAACGATGGCGATCTAGATATCTTTATAACAACTAAACATGGAAAGAATCACCTCTATCAAAATGACGGCAATTTTGTATTTGCTGATGTGACGACCAATGCGGGTTTATATGCAGGGGCTGCTGAAAATTGTGGAGCTGCTTTTAGTGATTATGATAAAGACGGTTTTTTAGATTTATACGTCACTCGCTACTATATTGGAGGAGGCGATAGTACAAATTTAATTTTCACTAATAATCTATATCACAATAACGGAGATGGAACCTTTACCGATGTAAGTTTTAGTGCAGGGGTTTCAGATGGTTTGAAGCAGAGTTTTCAAGGGGTATGGTTTGATTTTGATAATGATTCATGGCCTGACTTATACGTGGTTAATGATAAAGCTTTTGATGGCGCTTTATATCGAAATAAAGGGGATGGAACCTTTGAGGATATTACTTTAAGTGCCAATTTAGATTTGTCAAATTCCAATTTAATGACAGGCTCTGTCGCAGATTATAATAATGACCAATATTTAGATTTGTTTGTTTCGAATACTTCAGGCAATATGAATGATAGACCGGCATTGTTTGAAAATCAAGGAAATGATACATTTATAAATGTCTATGAGCAGTATATAGGAGATATGAATCATACTACTTGGGGTGGGCTTTGGGTCGATTTTGACAACGACACTAAACAAGATTTATATGTGGCAACAGATTTTGTAAGGCAATCTGCATCACCTGTTGAAAACTATTTTCATTGCAATAAGTATCCGTTTGGTTTTTCTAAAGATAGCTTGATATTTAATGGTAATCACAGCGCTTCAAGTCATGCTGTTGCTAGGGGCGATTTTGATGGGAATGGCTTCTACGACATTGCAGTATATAACGAAGCACCTGATCTCTCGTTTTTGTGGCAGAATTCAGGTAATGCTAATAATTACATCAAGATTACATTGGAAGGAACAGTTTCGAACAAATTTGCAATAGGCTCATGGATAAAAGTGTTCGCTAATGGTGAACAATACAGTCAGTACACCATGTGTGGAGAGAATTACTTGGGTCAAAATTCTCAACATCACATTTTTGGTTTAAGACAAAGTACAATTGTTGACTCCGTTCATATTGAGTACTTAAGTGGGATTATTGATAAGTACTACAATTTAAATGTGAATCAAAGCTATTATTTTATGGAGGGGGAGAACAATCCAAACTTTACAATTAATGTACAAGGAGATAACCCATCCTGTGAAGGGGATAGTGTTGTCTTAATTTCGCCTAATATGCTTTCTTATGCATGGAACACAGGAGATACTACCCAATCTATAGTGGTATTTACTCCAGGGCAATATTCTTTAAGCGCCATAGATTCAAATGGGGCAATCGTTCAAAGTATGGTATATGATTTAAATGAAATTGCATTACCCTTTATTACAGACCAAACTGTCGACGCATCGTGTTTTGGCTTTGCTGATGGGGAGCTTGTTTTGGAGGTGCTCAATAATGGGCAAGGCTATCAGCTAGAATGGTCTACTGGTGCATTCGGGGACACCTTGAATGCTCTTTATGCAGGATTTTTTAATTACACATACACTGATGTATATGGTTGTACACTTAAAGATTCTGTGGAAATTGAAAGTCCTTTTCCTTTGAATCTTCAAGTAGACATTGAGTCGCAATCTGCACAAGGGCTAGGATCCATTCAACTTGCTGTGAATGGGGGAGTGGCACCTTACAGTGTTTTATTGGATAGTGTAGAAATTGGCAATCAGTTAACCCTACTTGATTCAGGTTCTTATGTGTTTACGGTGTATGATGGAAATGGATGTTCACTTAACGATACCCTTACTGTTGATTTTCTTCAAGACACTTCAGTTGTTTCTGGAGTTCGTAACAATAAGGGAGCCTTGTTCACAGTTTCACCAAATCCTTTTAAAAGCGAAATTTCAGTTAGGGTGTCAAATTGGAATTGCGGGGAGCTTCAATTGAATTTATTCGATTCTTCAGGCAAAAAAGTCTGGGGACATCGAGCGAGTAATTTCACCAATAGAAAGAACATTCAATTACAAATAGAAATCCCTGAAAAATTACTCTCAGGGATATATTATTTACAATTGAAGTCTTTTTGTCAAGTAAGACAAATTAAATTGCTTAAGTACTAGAATTTGAAGACAAAGTAATGAGTTGCTTTATCATTAGAATTTAATGCTTCATGACTAACAAGCTCAAAAAATCCAGATGAAGCATTAATTACCTCAATGAAAGAATCTGCTTTTTGCAAGCTTTGAAATGCTTCCAAAGCGTATTTTAGATTAAATTTATCTTCAGCAGATTGAACATCTCTAAAAAGATTTTCATCTGATGAAATATCAACAGAAGAAACTTTTGTTCCTTTATCGATAGTTAGCACTAGAGCAAAAATTCCATCTTGACTAGAAGTGGATTCTTTGACAAGCTCAGTACGGCTTAAGTTATTAGTAGATTGAGCTTGAATGCATTGAAATGAAACCATTAAGCCAAAAATTACGGGAATTATTTTTTTCATGTTCTAAATAAATTTTATTGGGAGGAGGAATATTTCTCAAGGGTTAAATGTACTAGAATAAAAGCTAAATTCCATATATTTAACAAAATCTAAGAAATTGCTAAAAGCTTAAATTAAGGATATGCTGAAAGAAGATCAAATTTTTATTCATGTGCCAAAAACAGGAGGAACGACACTAAATTGTGCTTTACACAGTAGTGATCAACCCCAAGCAGCAAGTTTTAATTTTAGACATATTGTCCGTGAGACTAAAAGGAGTAATAGCGGTGACATTTTTAATCCATTAAAAAGGGAGAAATATGAGCAGTATAAAATTTTTATGATGCTGCGTCACCCCTTGGATAGAATTGTTTCCGAATACTACTTTATAAAAGAGAGAGACGAATTCTTTTCCTTGCTGAAACCAGCCCCCCCCAATTTTAAGGAGTATGCCTTACATCGTCAAACAGCCAACTATGTGGTCTCTTTTCTTTTAGGTAATAGAATTTATGCATCCCAAAGACCTACAGAAGAGGACCTACAGCTAGTGATAAATGAAATTGAACAATTAAATTTCACTATTGGAATTTTTGAGCAATTTAATAGTTCCCTTGCTTTGTTCAAAAATGAAGTTGGTGTTCAATGGCCTAAATCAATTGAAAATAAGCGAGTAACGATAATAAGACCTGAAAAAGAAGAAATTTCTGCTGATCTAACGGCAAAGATTCTCAAAAAACATGCATTAGATGTGAGGCTTTATGAGT
>JBLHMK010000087.1:0-11264 GCA_047621945.1 Flavobacteriaceae bacterium | reverse complement strand
TTTTTCTCCCATTAGAACAAATGGTCTTACTTCAATATTTAACAGCAATTGTTTTCTTAGCTATACTTGGAGGAATTAGTGCTAAAACGGGTGGTTCAAGTATAGGAAAAGCTGTTCTTCGCATAACCTTTTGGGGAACTATAGCCATGGGCTTAACTGCGCTAGTGGGCTATTTGTTTAATGTAAATATGGGAGGCTAATTTAAAATTTATCCTTGATATATGCTAAGCACAAATCTATAGTGGCTTGAATTCCTTTCTTATGCGTTCTTTCGATACCATGAGAAGCCGAAACACCCATTCCAATTAAGCTAACTCGAAAATCATTACCGGCTCTTAAAGCGGCACTTCCATCTGAACCATAAAATGGATAGATATCCTGGCAATAAGCAATCTTATTCTTATCAGCCAATTGCACTAGTTTCTTGCGCATTTCGTAATCATAGGGTCCACTAGAGTCCTTGGCACATATACTACATAAGGTTTCTCTACCTGCTTGTTGGTCGCCAACAACAGCCATATCCAGGCATAGCATTTCATCTATAGTATCTGCATAACCTGCAGCAGCACCGTGTCCTACTTCCTCATAATTAGAAAAGAATAATTGCACTGGAATATCTTTAGATTTCAAGGCTTTTACTACTTCAAAAAGCACAAAACAGCTTGCCTTATTATCCATAAACTTACTCTTGATGAATCCACTTTTAGTTTCTGTATAATGAGGCTCAAAGCAAACAAAATCTCCAATGGATATTCCCAATTTCTCTACTTCTTTGACACTTTCTACTTCTTCATCAATTCGGATATGCATGTTCGTGATTTCACGCTTCTTGCTAGCTGATTCTCTATTTACGTGAACAGCAGGATTATCCAACAAGAATGTTCCTGTGAGCGTCTTTCCTTTTAGCGTATGAACACGCACATAACAGCCTTCGAAACTGGGCAATAATAAGCCCCCCACGTTACTGATTCGCAAAGTACCATTTGCATTAATATGAGAAACTATTCCTCCCAAAGTATCTACGTGTGCAGCTAGCACTAAAGTAGGATTCTTGCCTAAATCGCATACCACGGCACCCTTTGCTGTATAGCGCGGGGATAATCCATAGTCGCTTAATGTTTGATGAATAAAAGCACACGCTTCTTTCGTATATCCAGAAGGAGAATCAATGTTCACTAATTGTTTAAGCAAATCCGTATTCATAGTTGATTTGTTTGACTTAAAAATCGAATTTGATACCTTGAGCTAATGGTAACTCTTTACCATAGTTAATGGTATTTGTTTGACGACGCATATATGCTTTCCAAGCATCAGAACCAGATTCTCTTCCTCCTCCAGTTTCTTTCTCGCCACCAAATGCGCCACCAATTTCAGCACCACTTGTTCCTATGTTTACATTAGCAATTCCACAATCACTACCTGACACACTTAGAAATTCTTCCATCTCTCTCATGTTTGTAGTCATGATAGCTGAACTTAAACCTTGAGGCACATCGTTTTGCATAGTGATAGCTTCATCTAACGTTTTATACTTCATGATGTATAAAATTGGTGCAAAAGTTTCATGTTGAACAATAGCATATTCGTTTTTCACTTCTGCAATACAAGGTTTTACATAACAGCCACTTTCGAAAGCTTTTCCTTCTAACACTCCACCTTCAACAACAAATTTTCCACCTTGTTTTTCTACTTCAGCAATACTATTTAAGTATTGTTGTACGGCATCTTTATCAATTAAAGGCCCCATATGACTATTCTCATCTAATGGATCTCCAATTCTCAATTGGCCGTAAGCTTTTTCTAAACTTGCTTTTACTTTATCATACATACTTTCGTGAATGATTAATCGACGAGTAGATGTACATCTTTGACCACATGTTCCTACTGCACCAAATACAGCTCCAACTAATGTAGAATCAATATCTGCGTTTTCCGTAATGATGATTGCATTGTTTCCTCCTAACTCGAGGAGGCTTCTTCCTAAACGACGACCAACTGCCTCTCCTACCAATTTACCCATGCGCGTGCTTCCTGTAGCTGAAACTAAAGGCACTCGTTTGTCATTAGACAACAACTCGCCTATTTTATAATCCCCATTCACTATACAAGAAACCCCTTCAGGCACATTGTTTCTTGCAAAAACCTTATTTACAATATGCTGACAGGCAATACTACATAAAGGCACTTTTTCCGATGGCTTCCACACACAAACATCTCCAGCTATCCATGCTAAAGCCGTATTCCAACACCAAACAGCTACTGGGAAGTTAAACGCTGAAATGATTCCAACTACCCCCAAAGCGTGCCATTGTTCATACATTCTGTGATTAGGTCTTTCCGAATGCATAGTCAATCCATGTAATTGTCTAGACAGACCAACTGCAAAATCGCAAATGTCTATCATCTCTTGAACTTCTCCATATCCTTCTTGAAGGCTTTTACCCATTTCATAAGAAACCAATTTCCCTAAGGCCTCTTTATGAATTCGCAACTCCTCTCCAATCTGTCTTACAATCTCTCCTCTTGCCGGAGCTGTCCATTTTCTCCATTCCTGAAATCCTTTAAGAGCAACTTTCATTACCTCTTCATATTCCTCTGATGTCGCGCTTGTGGCACTAGCTATAACTTCTCCGTCTACTGGCGAACTTGATGTTAATCTTTCTCCTTTCCCAGCCAGCCAATTACTACCTGTGCTAACTCCTGAATTAGAAGTTTCTATATGTAATTCTTTCAAAAAATCTTTCATGACAATCTCTACTTTAGTTAGTGCGGCAAATATAAGATAAAATGCTCGTCAACGCAAGCAATATTTTTTGTACATTGAGCCGGAAAGCGAAAAAACAAACATTATGAAATATTTACTTTACGGCGCCAATGGATATACGGCTCAATTAATTATACAAGAAAGTTTAAAAGCTGGTTTACAACCAGTTATAGCAGGGAGGTCAGCTGATAAAATTAAAAAAATTGCTAAGCAGTATGCTTTAGATTATACGGTATTCGATCTAAGTAATAAAGAGAAAATAGAACAAGAATTGAAAGATTTTTCCTTGTGTTTAAATGCTGCAGGGCCTTTTAGTCAAACGGCAAAGCCAATGATAGAAGCCTGTATTGCATCGAATACTCACTATTTAGATATAACTGGAGAAATTAATGTATTTGAGTTAGCAAAAAGTTACGGGAAACAAGCAACAGAAGCAGGCATTTGCGTAATGCCGGGTGTGGGGTTTGATGTTGTTCCATCTGATTGTCTGGCAAACTATTTAAAAGAGAATCTTCCTTCTGCAACTCATTTAGAATTAGCATTTACCTCTATCGGAGGTGGTTTGTCTCATGGAACGGCAAGTACAATGGTTGAAAATTTAGGAGAAGGGAGTGCTGCAAGAGTGGACGGTAAAATTAAAAAGGTGGACTTAGGTCATCTCTCAAAAAAGATTGATTTTGGAGAAGTTAAGCATTATGCCATGACCATTCCTTGGGGAGATGTATCTACGGCCTACACTTCCACCAAAATACCAAATATTGTCGTTTATACTGGCGTACCTAAAAGAGTGACCAAAATGGTCAAGTTTCAAGCTTTGTTTAATCCTATCTTAAAAACCTCTTTAGCTAAAAAAGTTGCGCAGAACTGGATTGATAAAAACCTGTATGGTCCTAGTGAGAAAGAAAACCAAACAGGAAAATCATTACTTTGGGGTAAAGTATGGAATGAAAAAGGAGAAGAATTTTCAGCTAGACTTCAATGTAAAGAAGGCTATCTATTAACCGCCTTAACTAGTGTGAACATCTGTACTAAAGTACTGAATAAGCAGCTTAAAACGGGGTATCAAACTCCTGCAAGTGCTTATGGACATAGCTTAATTTTAGAGATTTCTGGAAGTCAATTGACCAACAATTAAAAGAGTAAATAGAATTTAACATTCCCGTTAAGTATTCCTATTATTTTAATTAACTTTGCATCCTTTATTTTATCCGTAAATAACTTAAATATCACTTAATGAAATTATCTGAATTTGACTTCCAATTAGAGCATGAAAAAATAGCCTATTACCCACCAAAGAAAAGAGGCACTTCTAAATTGATGGTTGTGAATAGAGCTGATGGCACTATTGAGCATAAGACTTTCGAAAATTTTCTAGAATATTTCGATGAAGGAGATGCGGTAGTTGTTAATAATACCAAGGTTTTCCCAGCAAGACTTTTTGGTCATAAGGAAAAGACGGGTGCTAAGATTGAGGTATTCTTGTTAAGAGAATTGAATGCTGAGCAACGTTTATGGGATGTATTAGTAGACCCAGCAAGAAAAATTAGAGTTGGAAACAAATTATATTTTGGTGAAGATGAGACTTTGGTAGCTGAAGTAGTTGACAATACAACTTCTCGTGGAAGAACGGTACGTTTTTTCTATGATGGAGATGAAGAAGCTTACAAAAAAGCTTTGTTTGGTTTAGGAAATACTCCATTGCCCAAATATATCAAGCGTGAGCCAGAAGCTATAGATACAGAAAGATATCAAACCGTATATGCCAAAGAAACAGGCGCAGTAGCGGCACCAACAGCAGGATTGCATTTCACTGAAGAGATGATGAAAATGTTGGAGATCAAAGGAGTAGATATTGCTGAACTAACCTTACATACAGGTTTAGGTACGTTTAGGTCTATTGAAGTAGAAGATTTAAGCAAACATAAAATGGATGCTGAATACTATAAGGTGAATGAATCAGCCATGAATACGGTTAATAAAGCTATGGATGGTAAACGTCGAATTTGTGCTGTAGGTACAACTTCAATGCGGTCTATGGAAAGCTCTGTTTCCGCTCATGATCAATTGAAAGCTTCTGAAGGTTGGACCAATTTATTCATCCACCCTCCTTACGAGTTTAAAATAGCAAACTGTTTATTGACCAATTTTCATTTACCAAAATCTAGTTTGATTATCATGGTAAGTGCATTTGCTGGTCATGAATTGACCATGAAAGCTTATGAAGAAGCCATCAAGATGGATTATCGCTTCTATTCTTATGGAGACGCAATGTTAGTTATTTAGGATAACATTCCTCAAGTAAAAAGCAATAATTTGAATTGAATTATTACTTTTATTCGAAACATGAAAGCTATTCAACTTTTTATATTTTCTTTCCTTTTCACCTTGACATTTGGTCAAATTGATGACACTAGTAAAGTTACTGTCGTTGATATGGAAACTATGGAGTTCTATGACCAAAAGACCTTTGAATTGTACTATAAGCCTAGTTGGTTTAATGAAGACTCAGTAGTGAAAGCATCTGTATATATGCAGAAGATTGACATCCCTAGTTTAAGCGATGTAGATGTTATTAGTTCTATGGAACTAATTCCGACGACCTTCCCATTAACATTCAACAATGTAGTTAAGCAACACATTGATCAATTTTCTACGAACAGAAGGTTATTGGTGTCAAGAAGTTTAGGAATAGGTGAATATTATTTCCCCATATTTGAAGAAGTGCTGAGTAAGTATGGACTACCTGACGTACTCAAATATTTGCCCGTCATAGAATCAAATTTAAATCCTTTTGCAAAATCTCATGCAGGTGCTTTAGGTATATGGCAGTTTATGCCTAGGACGGGTAAAAGTTTAGGTTTAGAGCAGAATGATTTTTATGACGAACGAAGAGACGTTCATCAAGCGACAGAAGCAGCTGCACAATATTTAAAAACGCTCTATAGCATTTACGACGATTGGTTGTTAGCACTAGCAGCATACAACGCTGGTCCAGGCAACGTGAATAAAGCAATTGGACAATCTGGTGGCAAGACTACTTTTTGGGAGATTAGACCTTATTTGCCTCGCGAAACCAGAGAGTACGTTCCGAAATTTACTGCTTGTGTGTTTGTCATGTACTTTAGTGAGTTTTATAAAATACTTCCACAAAAACCATCTGAAGACTTATTTGTTTCCGATACTATTTTAATCAAAGACAAGTTAACTATCCGATATATTTCAGAGTTAACGGGAATTGATAGTGCTTATTTACAATTTATAAACCCAGCATTGAAAACAGGAATCATTCCTAAGCGCCTAGAAGGTTATCCTTTAAATATACCCATCAACTTTGCTGGTCAATTTGCAGCGCTTAAAGACTTCATGCACAGCGACCCGTATTTAGCTGAAATAAAAGCTGAGGTGGCAGATGTTCAAGTACCTGAATACAAAGTATATAAGGTCAAAAGCGGGGACACCTTAGGGCATATCGCTATGAAACATGGTGTGGGTGTTTCTCAAATTAAGAAGTGGAACTCTTTAAAGAGTGACAATCTCAAGATTGGTCAAAAAATAGTGCTTTACATTTAGCGGACTACACTAAACTTTCTACTTACAATTGATTTTCCGTCATTCACCGCAACTATATACATCCCTTCGCTGTATGCGCTAGTACTCCATTTTAATTGATGCTTCCCTTCATTCAATTCACCATCTACAAGGGTTTCCATATACACCCCTAAAAGATCGAATACTTTCATTGAAATATTAGATTTAGCGGTGAGATCCAAAGAGAGTTTAATCGATGAGCTACTTGGGTTTGGAAATGGAAATCCAAGCACTATATGCTCAAGCTCATTTACAGCCTTAATACCCACCTCAAATTGCTTCGTAGAGTATATTCCACCACCATGTGTGGCCACTACAATGTTTTTATCGAATGTTCGGGAGGTAATCATACTAACTGGTACATTACCAATTTCATTAATTGCTTGTCTTTCCCATATCGTATTCTCTGCTTGTAGTTCATTCGTTGCAAACAAACCTGAAGTTGTTCCCGCAAAATAAATAGTATCCTCGTTATCTTGATACAAGTGCATCCAATTTACCGAAGGCCCTGCTCCGCTGCCATCAGGATTCTCTTCTAAGGAGCCACTAATATTTGTCCAAGTATCTCCCCCATTATTAGTAAAGAATATGCTTTCAGTTTCATAATTTGAATAAGACAATAAGACTTCATCTTCGTTGTTTGGATTAGGAACAATACTACTTACATAAGCCCCACTAGGGAGGTTACTTTGCTTTAGGTTTTCCTTTAATAATGTTCCGGTAAGAACTCCGCTTAGCTTAAAAACTATACCGTTATGTGTACCGTAATACAACACATCGCTATTTGCCTCACTCATACCTATTGCACTGATATAATTCGGCGTAGCACTTATTCCTGAATTACTTATACTTTCGTTAATCCTTGTCCATCCTTGTCCAAGTGCGTTGTATTCATCATTTATTAAAGGAATGGCATCCAAGCTATCGTTCTTCCAAATATATCTCCCAGCAGGTAAATACATCGTATTATCATCATTTGGGTCAAGAATAAAAGGATTAATAAACCTATAATCTGCACCACCTATGGGATCAATTCTAGTTAGGCCTGTTGTTTGTCCGTTTTGATCAATATCAAACTTAAACGTTTTTCCTCCCTGCCAAGAAACATATACACTGCTTTGATTTTCTGCAATGGCACAATAGGCACCATCGCCATAAAAAGTATTCACCCAAGCGTCATTGGGATCAATAGAATTCGTTAACCACGTTCCATTGTCTTGCAGTCCACCTATAATAAAATCTGAATTAGTGTTGCCCTGTTCGATAGCTACCGTGTAGAACTGTGAAGTACCATATCCATTATTCATTGATTCCCATGAAATACTGGATGCTAAACAATCTTGAGTAATAGATAATCCTCCATCATGGGCTGAAATCATTACTGAATTATTACTCGGTAAAAATGTTAAAACATGATTATCAGGATGATGATTGGGCCATATATAATTAGAAGGGTTAAGCGCATCACACTGGTAGCCTCCTATCCACTTATAATTAGTAGTACTTTGAAAAGCATCAGTACTTCGATACAGATTTGTTCCTCCTATAAAAACCAAATCCTCTACACTTGGATGATAGGCAATTAGCAAATCATAGGAATTCTGGGATTGGAAATAGCCAAAATTAAAATCATAGAAACCCAAACAATCACCGTCAGGTAAGTTTACTGTACGATCTTCCCAAGTCCCATTGATTCCACTCCCATCACCAGATAGGTAGGTGTAATGCCATAGCTCATGATTATCCACTGAAGGATTAGTAGTAGCATCTACAATGAATAATAATTCATTATTATCAAACGGATTAAAATCACATTCATTTCTTCTAAAACTAGCAGGAAATCCATTCGGGGTAATATCTACCCAAGTAATCCCATCAGTTGAACGCCAGATACCTGCATTTTGAGCATCAACGCTTAAGGTTGCATAATACTCCCCGTTATCATTTACGACTACTGAATTTTGATTGCCAAAATTTACATAATTAAAGCCATCGGGAGAGCCGTCTGCTATCAACACATTCTGCCATGAATTTCCACCATTCTGAGAAATAAAGATACCAGCAAAGCTTGCCACCACAACGTCTCCATTTACGGGGTTAACTTTAACATCTTGGACGTACTTGAAATCGCCTAAATTACTTACTATGTTAGAACTATCATTTAATGTTGAGAACAAGATACTCCAAGTTGCACCATTATCGCTAGACTTATAAATACCATGACCTTCTAAATCTGCACTATTACCACTTAACTCACCAGTACCATAATACCAAGTATCTTGAAAACCAATTCGAACATCTTGTGCAATAGAAGTGATTGCGTGCAACATCAGATTAGTAGTTACTTTATTAAAAGATTGTCCTCCATTTTCAGAAATCCATAATCCTCCACTTACTCCACCTGCGAGAATTCTATTTTCATTATTTACATCTAAGGCAAGGGCTCTAGTACGACCGCCGATATTCACAGGTCCTCTTTGCTGCCAAGTTAAATCACTTAGCGACTTCCTTATCGGCAAATTACTAATAAATTGAAATTCGGCTAGAGTAATATCTGCAGGAATTTCTCCACTTACTGGATTATGTAGGCGCTGCCATTCATAATCTTGTCGCGCCAAACCATTCTCGCCATCTCCTAGAGAATAAACATCAGTAATTGCATGTTGATCATTCGGATTTGTACAGGCGGACACAGCCAATAAAAAAATTCCAAGGAGTATATACTTCATCATTGACTAAAAATAAAAAACTCCTAGCAGAAACTAGGAGTTTTTTAATATTTAGTGTAATATAAAATTACTTTTTGAAATACTTCTTAGCACCATAAGCAGCCAAGCCACTTAATAACAAGGCAATACCTCCATCAATTGGCACACCAGCTGGAGGCGGCGGCGGTGGTGGTGGTGCTACTTGTGCAAATAACATGCTTACAGCAAAAGGTGCAACTAACAACACTGTTAGCGCTAATATCTTTATTAAATTTATGTTTCTTATAGGTCTCATTTGTTTCTTATTTCGGGTTAAAGATACAAAAATTGAGCAGAAACCTAAATTTCTGCTCACTTTTCATGTTTTATTTTGTTAACAAAATTGTTTCATTCACAACTTGGTCACCAATTTGAACTTTAACTAGGTAGTATCCATTTGCCCAATTAACATTTTGGATAGTTTGTTTACCACTAGATTCAACATTCATATTTGCAATTTCCTGACCTAATAAGTTATAGATTGCTGCTTCAACTTCACCTTGATTTACATTCACAAAGTTAAGTATAACATTTCCATCAGCTTCATAGATAGCTACGCTTCCATTTCCAACTTCAACAATAGAAGTTGTTTTAGCAGCCACGTCGATTATTTGAGAGGCAATAGCTTCACATAAATCGTTCGAAGCAAATACTTCAACTACATATTGACCAGCATTAACAAACTGATAATTGAATAATTCTGTTTGCGCTACTACTTGACCATTAATAGTCCATTCGAATGCAGTTGCATCAGCACCGTTGAATTCAAAATCAATTGACTCACCAGCTTCAATTGCACTAGCACTTGAGATAATACCTGCAGTTACCGCAGTTACTTCATCAATCGTAAAGTCATATAATTGAGATCCACCGTATACATCAAACACTTCGATTGTGTAATCACCAGCAGCTAAATCATTAGAAGAACCATCTAACGTTCCGTTATCTACAACGTTTCCGTCATTAGTTACTTCAAACGCTCTACCATCGTTAGTATTTTCAATGATTGCACCATTTGTATTCTCACAAGTTGGTTCAACTAAATTGAAGCTAGCAGGTAAAACAAAATGAATTACAAATCTATCTGTGCCGTTCTGTGAAGGGTCTGTATTAAAAGTGTAATCACCGTCAGCTACATTATGGAAAACACCTTCTACAAGATCTTCTACGTAAATAGTTGTGTTAGCAGGAAAATCAATCATTCCAGCAAAATTCAAGCTAGCTGTAGTAGAACTTGGTGCAAGTAATCCCATAGGAACAGAAGTTCCTAGATCATTCAAGTTCAAGCCATTTACTCCCATCATTTCTGAATTGCTTCGAGTATACAATGTTGGTTTGCCAGCATCACTTACACGTTTAGCACAATCACCTTTAACATCAAATTGATTTGTAGTTGTAGAGCTATAATATACATAAGTAATATCAGCACCTACTCCATTAATATTCACTTCAACATCTAATCTGTAATCAAACCAATTATTTGATTTAGAAAAACTAGTGTCCGTAGATGCAATTCTAAAGTTGCTACCTGGATTATAAGTAGCACCACCTGGCGCAACATATGCAGTAAATCCTTGCATAACTGGAATTTCATCTCCACTCATTAAAGCAGATTGAAAAGTTCCACCATAAGGATCACTTGAAGATTGATAATATTGTACAGAAGTTATTCCACTAAGAGACCCAGAATTTCCATCTTCATAAACCGCATCAACATCCATTGGAGATGGAAAAGGGTTCGATAATAAATGGTAACCTTGAGCACTAATCACACCACTCGGTGTATTTGTAAGTGCGTATGACACTCCTGAATTAGGAGCACCAGTCACTGATATAGTCGACAAATTATTCATCCATCCAGAATATCCTCTACCCAGAGCTAAAGCACTTGAACTTGCATTAAGTGCATACCATCCTTCTTGAGAACAAGCAGTTGGGAAAGAAGAATTTTCTCTCCACTCCAATAAATTAGAGTAAGGAGACGCTGGATCAATCGTATCAGGATTACATGTTGATGTAGGAACAATATAACCTAAAGGATATACTGTATAGGTATTATCCAATCCAGAAACAACTGAACCACTAACAGCGGATCCAAAGAATCTTTGTCCTAAGCCACTAATGTGTCCGTCAGGAATAAAACGATTTACAGTTAAATCTCCACT
>JBLHMK010000086.1:0-11367 GCA_047621945.1 Flavobacteriaceae bacterium | reverse complement strand
TGCATTAGCCTCAGGAAACAACAATCCCACAAATTTTGGTTTAGCTGCACAAGCGCTCATTACGATGGATGACATTGCTTGCACGGAAACGGATATTAATTTTAATGGGCCGTCTAGTGACAACTGGTCCTTTGGTTCTGGAAGTAACCCTTCTAGTGCTACCAGCCAAAACACACTTACGGAATATACTACGCTGGGGAGAAAGGACATCACATTTGGGGCTAATCAATATATCGGTTTCTCCAATATCGTTTTAGACGCTCAAACTATTCCTCAATTCAACACTTCGGCTCCATTAGTTAGCGGAGTCTATACCGTATGTGCTGGAACTGAAGTGATTTTCACAGCAAGTAATTTTGGTATTAATTACAATTTCATTTGGGATCTTGGCGGCGGAGCTATACCAAATACCTACAACGGTTTAAATTTTGGAAGTATCGCCGCGTTATTTGATACTCCTGGAACTTATGTGATTCAACTACAATATGAAACCAATTGTTGTGGCATATCATTGCCAGGCGTAATGACTTTGGAAGTCTTAGAAACACCTATAATCATGGCTTCGGCTGATCAAGAATTTTGTCTAGGAAATCCAGGGGGTGTTGAACTTTTCGTGTCAGGTGCACCTGCTAATGGAAGTATTCTATGGTCACCAACAACTGGTCTTAGTAACTTTAATCAAGATACCGTTATTGCCCTACCAAATGCAACAACAGTTTATACTGTAACCGTTTCTAATTCATCTGGTTTATGTCCAAGTTCGGAACAAATCACCGTGAGTGTGATAGATTTAGATATTCAAGCTACAGCTACAGATGCAACTTGTGCCGTGTTGGGAACAATTACGCTAAATGTAAGTGGTGGAACGAACAACTACAACTATGCATGGTCAAATGGAGCAAGCACAAGTAATCTAAACAACTTACAATCTGGCGATTATGAGCTTGTTGTAACAGACGCAACAAGTGGATGTATGGATTCCTTGATTGTAACAGTGGGAGCAGGTCCTTCTGCCCTAGTTGCTATAGATTCAATTAATCATGAAAGTTGCCCTGAAACTAATGATGGCAGCATTTATTTAGAAGCCTCAGGAGGAACACCTCCTTATACTTTTGACTGGACAAGCCTAGGTGTCATTACACCAGGCGTTTTGGCTGACAATCAAAGTGCTTTAGCTCCAGGAGTATATAATGTAGAAGTAAGTGATGTTAATGGCTGCATTTTTATTGTAAACACATCCATTCAAGCGGCAGATTCTTTCAATTTTGTAATTGATTCATTTCAGAATACACCATGTCTTGGACTCAATGAGGGCTATGTGCGAATTCGTGTGGATGGCGGTGCAACGCCTTATGCCTATTCCTGGTCAGACAATTCAGCTGTAGTTTTAGACAATGATGATGTTTTAGCCGAAAACTACGCGCCTGGCGACTATACCTTATACATCTCGGATTCTAGAGTTTGTACAGATTCATTACTAATTCAATTCACTGTTCCAGCAATACCAACGCTAACTTTAGATACATTTGTTTGTGCAGGAGAAGCTTATGACATATTTGGTACAGAGGTAGTTATCAATTCAGATACTAGTGTGAATGACACCACATATGACGCATTAGGTTGTGCAACTGAGATAAACACCTTGAATTTAACTTTAGTGGAGTTACCAATTGCAGACCTTATCGCAAGCCCTGATTCAATTTTCGAGTTAGAATCTACTTCACTATCAGCTACTAGTGGATTTACTTATGATTGGAGTCCCATTTCCACATCTACAGATGAGTCAATTGGTGTTTCCCCCGATGGAACGACAACTTATGAAGTAGCAGTGAGTGATGTTTTTGGATGCAGTGAAGTGTACAGTGTTATCGTTTATGTTCTGCCAAGAGATGTTGATTTAAAGATCCCAGATGCATTCTCTCCTAATGGAGATGGAGTCAATGATATATTCCGTATCGTGAACAACGACTTCTTTGAAAATGTAGTCTTGAAGGTTTACAATAGATGGGGTGAACAGATTCACACTAGTAAAGGGGTTAATCACGGATGGGATGGAACTTATAAGAATAAGAAGCAAGCTATCGATGTCTATACCTTTTCGATTAGTGCACAATCGAAACATTCTGGCGAGGAATCTCAGCTTTCTGGAAACGTCAGCTTGATTGAGTAAATAATCAAAATTAATTTAAAAGGCACCCAGTTCTATCTTGGGTGCCTTTTTTTTTGATAAACGATCAATATCGTTAGAGGATTATCTTGAATTACTGAATTATATAATATTTTTTTATTATATTTATTTAGAATTAGAATCTTAGTGGTGGCATGACTCCAAGTCATGCCACCACTAAGGCCACTCAAACTCAATTCAACAAACCATTTTATAATAAAACATGCTCTCCTTCCATGCCCATGCACGCCGAACAGTTTTACCACATCTATAATCGTGGAAACAATAAACAACGCATATTTTTCAATAAGAAACACTACTATTTCTTCATGGAGAAAATTAAGCAATTTATACGCCCACATAATTTTCTATTAGCGTATTGCTTAATGCCCAACCACTTCCACATTTTAATATACACAAGAGCCAGCTACAAAGAAGATAAATTCAAAAATGACTTCAGAACTATGTTGAGTTCTTACACACGGGCAATAAATCTCGATATGAACCGCACAGGTTCATTATTTCAACAGAATACAAAATTCAAATTGATAGATCCACAAGACAATTTTGATCCATTAATTTGCTTCAACTATATACATCTAAACCCGAAGCGTGCCTTCTTAGTAGAACACCTAAAAGATTGGCCCTATAGCTCTTACCCATTATACACTCAAGAAAAGGAAAGCAAAAATGTAGATACCAATTTTGCAAAGTTCATTTTAGACCTTCCGGAAGAACCCTCTTTTATAGAAACCATGACTGAAGACATGGCATAAAAAAAGGCAAGTTACTCATATCGCACCGCTCAACCACTTACCCTTGCTTCGATCAAGACCTGGGGGATTCAGTAGGAGCTGGTCGTATGAGACTTGCCCAAGCGCAAAGTTAAAACAATCTAGTCAGTAATCAAATAAGCACAATCTTTTTTTGTGTAATTTTTTTGATGTATTTTGCATTCCATTCAAAATCAATCAATATATGACAGATATAGAATTTAATAAGAACGAAGACAACATGCGAATCATGGTTGCCGATCTTAAATATAAGAAGGAACAAATGGCTTTGGGCGGAGGGGAAAAAAGCATTGCTAAACATAAAGCAAAAGGAAAACTTACGGCTCGAGAGCGAATTCAAATGCTTCTTGATGAGGGAAAGCCTCAATTGGAAATAGGTGCACTGGTTGGTGATGGCATGTATCCGGAGTGGGGCGGATGCCCATCAGGTGGAGTTGTGGTAATTATGGGATATGTTGAAGGACGACAATGTCTAGTTGTTGCAAATGATGCCACGGTTAAAGCTGGAGCTTGGTTTCCAATTACTGCAAAAAAGAATCTTAGAGCGCAAGAAATTGCCATGGATAACAAATTACCAATTATCTATTTAGTTGATAGTGCAGGTGTATTTTTGCCTTTACAGGATGAAAGCTTTGCTGATAAAGAACATTTTGGTAGAGTATTTAGAAACAATGCCATGATGAGCAGCATGGGAATCACTCAAATTGCCGCTGTAATGGGTAGTTGTGTGGCAGGTGGTGCTTACCTTCCAATTATGAGCGATGAGTCGCTTATAGTTGATAAAACAGGTTCGATATTTTTAGCGGGAAGCTATTTGGTAAAAGCCGCCATTGGTGAAATCATCGATAATGAAACTCTAGGTGGTGCAACAACACATACTGAAATATCTGGGGTGTGCGATTACAATATGAAAGATGATAAAGAATGCTTAAAAACCATTCGAAAGTTGATGGATAAAATTGGCAGTTATGAAGAAGCTGGTTTTGACCGAATTGAAAGTAAAGAACCTATAAAAGATCCCAAAGAAATCTACGGAATTATCTCAGAGGGTAATGCTAAACCATATGATTCTATTGAACTGATAGAAAGATTAGTGGATGATTCTGATTTTACTGAATACAAAGCAGGTTTTGGTAAAACTATTGTATGTGGTTATGCTCGAATAGACGGATGGGCTGTTGGCATTGTTTCCAATCAGCGAAAACTCATTAAGTCTAAGAAAGGAGAAATACAATTCGGTGGAGTAATCTACAACGACAGCGCAGACAAAGCAGCTCGATTCATTATGGTTTGTAACCAGAAAAAAATCCCTTTAGTCTTTTTACACGATGTAAGTGGCTTTATGGTAGGTTCAAGGTCCGAGCATAGTGGGATTATCAAGGATGGAGCAAAAATGGTAAATGCCATGGCCAACAGTGTTGTGCCAAAATTTAGTGTAGTTGTTGGAAATTCATACGGAGCAGGAAATTATGCCATGTGCGGCAAAGCCTATGACCCAAGATTAATGTTAGCTTGGCCAAGTGCAAAAATTGCTGTAATGGGTGGAGCACAGGCAGCTAAAGTCTTACTCCAAATACAAGTGGCTTCTTTGAAGAAAAAAGGGGAAGTCATTACAGATGAAGTCGAGACTAAAATGTTCAATGATATAAAGGACAGATACGATAGAACTACCAATCCTTATTATGCTGCGGCTAGATTGTGGGTAGATGACATCATCGACCCTTTAGAAACGCGTAAAGCAATAAGTATGGGAATAGAAGCTGCCAATCACGCTCCTATTGAAAAAGCATATAGTACTGG
Organism: Flavobacteriaceae bacterium; assembly: GCA_047621945.1. Classification (GTDB taxonomy): domain Bacteria; phylum Bacteroidota; class Bacteroidia; order Chitinophagales; family UBA8649; genus JAFMKE01. The sequence continues at coordinate 6,606 of JBLHMK010000086.1, read as the reverse complement.
CGTTCTCCAGGTATAAAAAAAATAGCCTGTGTGATATAAATCGCACGGGCTAAAAAGCAAACTGAGCTTTTAGGGTTTCTTAGATGTTCTTTCCTAAAAAATTAGCCAACTCATCTTTGAGCTCTCTGAACATTTTACGTTCTGTTTGAACTTTATCTCTCAAATCTGGGTGATCTTCAAAATGCTTATGGTCAAGTGCAATTGAATTTTCAGCTGCAAATTTTGCCAAAGATTGTTCGTGAAGAGTAATGTCATGTCTTAAGGTGTAAGTCACCTCTTTGTGCCTGATCAAAGTGTTTTAAAAATGCTCCAAATTAGTCAATACGCTTTTACAGGTATAACGCACTCGAGCTCTTCGAACCTAGATTAAAATAACTTCATCTCTTCATCGTATAAGTTGATTTCATTTAACCACTTCTTGTGATCTTCATGTAAATATTTTAAATAAATATATTTCTTAGTCATCCTAATTTAGTTTATTCTTAGTCTATTCAATAATACAAAGTTGCCTAAGATTTAAACCAATTTAGGCGACATTCTTCAAGTGAGGACATGACTTATGTCAATTTAGCAAAGAAAGGGTTAAAGGTTGAATCAGAAGTAAAAAATCTTTAATTTTGAATTCTATGAAACAACTAACCCTCTTAATAATCATCTGCTGCACCCTCTTTAGTGGCGCTAAAGCGCAGTTTAACGAGGGTGACTATATTGAAAAACCGAGCTTTGCGATAAAATTCGCCCCTCGAATTTTTTCACCAAGAGTAACTTTCGAAAAACTTATTAACTCCAAATCTAGCTATCTTATAGAGATACGTTCCCATGCATTATGGCTTCCACAAGGTGTTCGACTAGAAGGCGCTTACAGGCGTTACTTTAATGATAATGCGCTATTAGGTCCATATATCCAAGCTAAAGTTGCCCTTGGTTATTTTGATTATGGACTGCAAGGTCTAGTAAGCAATGGCATTCAAGCTGGCGGTGGTTTTGTTGCTGGGGCTCAGTTTAATGTAGGATCAAAAAAAGCATTAATTGACGTTTTTGGAGGGCTTCAATGGGTTGCGCCATTCTACCTAAACATAGAACCGATTAATTCTAGCAGTCAATTGCAAAATTTCGGATACAATGTTATCCATTATATACTCGTAGCTACTCCAATTGAGCTTGGCGTTCGTTTCGGATTTATGGGTACCAAAACTGTTCCTCGTGATTTTCAATCACCAGAAGATAACTTCTAATAAGCATATTCCTATGAGCCATAACGACACCCTTAGACAAATTAGATACATCTTCAATCTCAGTAATAAGCAGATGATTGAGCTTTTTCAACTAGGAGAATTGAAAACAAGTGAAGAAGATGTTGTTGCTTGGTTAAAGAAAGAAGAAGATGAGAAATATGCAGAAATTCAGGACCAGCAATTGGCCCACTTCTTAAATGGATTTATCGTTTCAAAAAGAGGTAAGAAGGACGGCCCCTCGCCTATTGCTGAAAAAGTACTTAACAACAATATCATTTTTAGAAAGCTAAAAATTGCTTTAGCATTGAAGGATATCGATATACTAGAATTATACGACTCAGTAGACCTCCGCTTGAGCAAACACGAGTTAAGTGCATTCTTTAGAAATCCTAAGCAAAGTCAATATAGAGAATGTCAAGATCAATTCCTTCGGAATTTCTTATATGGCTTAAAGAAGAAACATCGGCCAGACAACTAAATCAGTCCACTAGCCGTAATTTCAGTTACTCCTTTATTTCGATCCATCCAGCTCCATGGTATGAATGGTATTCGCCGTTATACATTGCATCTGCTCCCACAGGCCCCATCTTATACTTACCAGGAGAGACTGCGCGAACTACGTAGTAATAATCTTGTGTTTTACCATTACTAACATACACATCATCAAAGAAGTTAATTCGATCATCTCTGATGTCCATATAATCTGGATAAGATTTATTCTTAATCCATTGTACTCCAGGAACATCGTCAATACGCTGATTTTCAATTTCAAAGCCTGCGGGTAACATATCCGTAATCACCACATTCTCTACTCTACTATAATCAGCCGTAATGCTCAGTTTAACGACAATTAAATCATTCTGCTCAAATGAATTTCCTCTTATAAGGTTTCCGTATCTATCATAAAAAGTTTTTCTCACCTTCAAGTGATTATCTTCTTCTGTGTATGAGCCATCCTTGGTAATACCTTCTGCTTCAAAATAGTAAAACACGTTTCCTTTACCTTCAGCAACTAGCTCTATCTTTTTATCTGCTAAGTCAGCACTTCCTAGCTCTAAAATACCCGCTGTATAGTTGCCAATAACTTTCCCATCGGCCTTAACACTAGCACTTACATCAGATTCATTCGCCAACTTAGCAATCTTACCTAATGCCAAGAAACTAAAGATTCTATCTTGAGTGTTCAAATAGTACTTTTTGTTGCGAAGATATTCACTGATATGTTTGGCCATTACCCCTACATCTTTATGATTAGGATCCACAGTTAACAAAGCATTCAGAGCTATCGCTTCATCCCGAACTGGTGAATAAAAAGATCCACCAAACTGCCTATTCGCATCTTCATTTTCAAAAGAATTAGGTAATAAGCTTTTTCCCTTTTCTTTATCCCCGGCTAACACATAAGCTGCGGCCAATAAGTATTGACCATCCATAGATAATAAGGAGGTATTCGTCTTATAGTAATTCATTAAACTAATATCTGCCTTGTCCGCAAGTGCCAATACATACAAGCTATAAGGAACCTCTTTAGGTGCTATTTTTTTACTTAAGCTTCGCTTGTAATAATAGTCGATGGTCTTCTTACTTTTCAATTTATTCTTTAAATATCCAAGCATGGTATTTAAGAATTCCTCGTCCACATTAAACCCTGCTTCTTTGGCTTCAACTAGGAAATGAGCGGTATAGGCGGTAACCCACCAATTCTCGCATTCCCCGCAAGCATCCCACATTGTTATGGCCCCATTGTACAACTGACGCATTTTCAGCTTATTCATAGCTGCCGCTATATTCTGAACGATATTCTCACTCTGATCATCTTTATTATATAAAGCGCTCACCAATTCCTTATAATACAATTGAGGGAATACAGCAGAGACTGTTTGCTCACTGCAGCCATAAGGATAACGAACGAGATAGTCTAAATCATCAGCAAATTCAACCATTGGATTTTTACTTAACACCAATTTATAGTCTGCTGTTTCCTTTAAGAACTTACCTTGACTTCCATTCAACTTGACCGAGTTACCCGCACTTAAACTACCCGATTCCGTTTGTTTTATTAATGGGCTTGAAGGTCTAACTGCAATATCAGTTTCTTCAGTAAAAGTTTCACCAAAAGCCGTGCAGCTTACCGAGATCATACCATTCCCTAATGCTTGTTCAGCATAAACCTTATACACAATTCGATTCTCCGCCTTGCCGCCTATGGAAACGTTTTCTTTAGAACTACCAACAACCTTAAGAGGACCAGAAACACTTATGCTTGATTTAGCGCTTGCTGAATTCTTAGTAGTATTTGATAATGTACTGGCTATATATGCCGTATCTCCAGGACTCAAAAATCGTGGGATAGAAGAACTTATCACTATAGGGTCGGCTACGATAATCTGTTTGTCTACCGATCCAAATGCCTTGCCTTTATGACCAACAGCCATTACTCTAAGACTTCCAGAAAATTGAGGAATATCAATATCAAAGCTAGCTTCTCCAAAAGCATTGGTCTTTATCAATCCACTCCAGTAGCTCACTAACTTGACCCGTTTACTCTGAAAGGGATTCACTCGCTTACTCCTATCAAAACCGTCATCTCCCCCACTCGAGTTCGAAGAGCTTATTTCCGGTAAAAGAAATGGATAGATATCGGCTGAACTTACTTGAAGCGCTCTTCGCTGATAGAAATAATCGTAGGGCTTTGGAGTATTAAAATCTCCAACCTGCAAAATCCCTTCATCCACCACCGCAATACTAACCATGGCATTCGGAGCACCTTTTACCGTAATTTTTTGAGAGATATTTGAACGAGATTCATCAGCCGATTCTATTGACATTTTAGTATGTCGACGATCATCTTCAACTTTTATAGATTGAAAACCATGCGCAACAGTTAAAGGGAACTCCGTTGCTTCATGCGGCTTAAACAAAGTAGCCGTAACATATACATTAGGTAAGAAAGCTTCTTCTATATTAATGCTGATCTCAGCCGAACGCTTATCTGTATTTACATAGAAATGTTGCAACACATCCTTACCCTCAACAGTAAGCAACATCTTCCCTTGAAATGGCGTCTTAAGTAAGATCTTTGCCTTGTCACCTACATGATAACTCTCCTTGTCCATTTCAATATCAATTCGACCTTCATTATCCACCTCAAAAGAAGATAAATATGTTCTTCCATAACCGTAAGCATAGAAATATTGACTCACATATTTTCCATTCACATCAGGATTGTACAGTCGAATTTCATACTCCCCCGAAATAGTAGGGGTGTAATTGAAAATAGTCTCACCATTTAAGCTAATTGTCTTATCAATTAGCTTCTTTTCTATTTTGTTAGATTCATACCTAAAATACGATCCAGATTTATTTAATACCGTTTGATATTCATGCTTAATTACCTGAATTTTTGCATCAACTCCACTTTTCGCTTTCCCCTCTTTATCGACAACGACTAAGGGAACTTTCATAGCGGTATTTGTAGCTAAATAATAATTAAAATCGCCTATTCCATAAAACAAATCCTGTGTATAAATATCCAGTGTGTTTTTTCGATTCACCGGCCTTCCCGTTTCATCAAAAACAGTGGTCAAAATAGAGGCTTGAATGACACCCATATTTCTGAAATATTCGTGCATAGTTATAGGTTCAACTACCTCTCCATTATCAGCTGTTTTCCCTTCCCAATAATCCACATCAAAATAGCTATCTGTATTCCTAATATTAAAAGAATAATCATTAAATTCTTTTGGAATAAAATATTTTCTACGGTATGAGACTTCAACTTGATAATCTCGATTACTCGCTGGTGGTCCAAATAAATTTTGAGCTTGAATTTTTAAAATAGACTCGTTATTTTTTACTGTCAACTCTTCTCTAGACAATGAGGTAGTCACTTTAATTCTATCCGGCATAAACTCCTCAACCATCACATTCTTAGAAGCCAACAACACGTCGTTTGAAGTGTACAAATAAATTGAGTACAAACCAGTAACTGCATCCGCAGCAACCGTGAAATTAGAAGCTAAAGAGCCTTCATCATTTAGGCTCTTTTTAATCGTTTTCAAGCGCTTGCCCATTGGATTCAAAATCTCTATTCGAATAGGCAATGTGCCTGGTGAAGCCCAAGACTGATTTCTTATTATCGACGCAAAATTGATGATTTCACCTGGTCGATAAATGTTTCTTTCTAGGTAAATGAATGTTTGCAAACCATTTGGCAAATCTCTATATCCACCAACATCAAAACGAGATGTTTCTACTCGCCCATCATGCATGTTTAGTATAGAAAAATCGCCATTTTTTGAAGCGGTAATTAGAGCGGGTTTAAACCCTGAAAAATTTGAATTTTTGAGACTTAAATTTACGCTTCCATCAGAGGATGACAGCCCTTCAGCAACTAGCTGATTATTTCTACCAAAAACTTTAATATCTACCCCACTCAGTGACTCCGTAGTTTTTATAGAATTCACAAAAACACTAATTTTATTTTGACCTTTCTTAGCAATAATCCCAAGGTCACTTTTACTTATATATTTCGCATCATTTAACCAATAATCTTCCGTCGATTGTACCTTAACAAAATAGATTCCATTATACTCATTCAACTCATCTTTAAAATCCAAGTTTAATAGGCTTGAACTTCCAACTTTACTTAGTTTTTCTGTCTTAAATATTTTCTCCCATAACAAATCTTGTTCTTGTAATTCTCCATAATAATAATCGTTGTAATAGTAGTCATCATAATAATAGTTATTACCCAAATCTGAGCTTAAAATATTATTTTCATAAAGCTTATATAGACTCACCTTAACTTCCTCTATATTGACAATTCTAATAGCTACATTCTGATTGCCGGCGGCAGACAAATACATCCCTTTGGAATTCTCAAACTCAATAGATGGCTCCAGCTCTCCGAAGCTTACCTCAGTTAGATAATCAGCTTTCAAAGTACCTCCAACCATACCTTTCAATCCTTGCTTAACTTTGACTGAATATTTAGTTTTAACATCAAAACCTGAACTTCTTATAATCAACTTATTATCCTCTACGTTCACGGTGAATTTAACTGAAGGACTTACTTCAATAAAATCCTTCACTTTCTCTTTCTGTATGCCTTGAGAGGTGTATAATATCACTTCACCATTAACACCGTCATGCTCCGTTTCAGTTTCAGTTATCTCAATTTTATATGGAGACTTTAGTACGAGTAATTCTTCAAAATCCTCCTCTATACCTATAGAACCACCTATAGGTTTTAAGCCTTGTTTCAATCGCAGCTTAAACTCTTGATCTTCATCTACTAGTTCCAAACTACTAAGGTCAAAGCTTGCAAAATAGCTTTCACCTTCTTCTAAAAGACTCAAGTTTACTTGCT